>JAISKM010000142.1 GCA_031261285.1 Candidatus Symbiothrix sp.
TTTCATCCTGATGACGCCATGCCATGGAATGTAATTGTGTGCTGTAAGCAGGATATTTCTATAACCAGATTGTTTAGTACCGACGAAATACGAGCATCCCTTAGTCGTTATGAATCTATACAAGAAGGCAAGTTATTCAAAAAAATTGATAAATATGAATATTCAAATCACCTCGCTATAAACATTATTAATAATGAATCTGGGCGAATTGGGCGAAATCTATATTGTCGAATAGTAGTCAGAACAAATGCGGGATTGACAGCATCACAACAATAATGCCACCAATGCCATACAATGGAAGCCCGGAAGGGCTTAATATGCAACCCCTAGTCGCCTTTCAGGCTATATTCCAATGCCATCGTCTAACTACTAATAACAGAGTATTATACCTTTGGTGTGAGACTTTCTGTCGCTTTAGGTAATATTTTCTGAAATTTTTATCCTAATTTTGCAATCTCGACTTTGCAATTTAAAAAATTCTTTCTATCTTTGCCCCCAAGAAAAAGAGAGACTATGGATTCATTATATGCAACGCATCAGTATTTGGTAGAGCACCTCGATTTGCCTATTCGACGCAAATTGATGGACGAAATTGATTGGAAGGACCGTCTCATTGGAATAAAAGGTTCCCGTGGCGTGGGAAAAACCAGTTTTCTCTTGCAATATGCGAAAGAGAATTTTGGGTTGTGGGACAAGGCGTGCCTGTATATCAACCTCAATAATTTCTATTTTACGGTTAAAACGCTTAAGGATTTCGCCAACGAATTTCAGATGCACGGCGGAAAAGTGTTGCTGATTGACCAGATTTTCAAATATCCCAACTGGGCAGAAGAATTGGCGTATTGCTACGATCAATTCCCGAAATTAAAGATTATTTTTGCCGGTTCGTCGGTTCTGAGGCTGAAAGATGAACATTCGCCGCTGGCTGATAAAGTGGTGTCGTATAATCTGCGCGGGTTTTCGTTGCGCGAATTTTTGGAGTTGCAAACGGGCGAAACATTCGATTCCTATATCTTAAATGATATTTTGGAACACCACACAGAAATTACGCCAACCATTACGTCACGCGTGAGGCCATTAGCTTACGTCAACGATTATTGTCACCATGGTTTTTATCCGTTTCATTTGGAAAAACGTAATTTTTCCGAAAATTTGCTGAAGACCATGAATATGATGTTGGAGGTGGATGTGCTGATTGCGCAAAACAATCAAATAGAACAAAGTTACCTCCCCAAGTTGCGAAAACTGCTTTATATGCTCTCAGTTACGGCTCCTTCCAGCCCGAATGTCAGCCAGTTAAGTCTCGACATCGCAACGTCGCGAGCAACGGTAACGAATTACATCAAATATTTGAGAGATGCGCGATTGATTAATCTACTGTATCCGGTGGACGAAGAATTTCCGAAAAAACCCGCGCAAATCTATTTGCAAAATCCGAACTTGCTGTATGCAACACGTATGATTGACGTACCTCAACAGACTTTGTATGAAACTTTTTTCTACAATCAGGTGCATAAAGACTATAAAGTAAATATGAGTCCGGCCCATCAATTTTTGGTGGATGGCGTCCATGATTTTGCAGTAGGAAATAAAATCGTAGGAAAATTTGACCCTGACGCCTACTATGCCATTTCCAGCATTGAAGAAGGCGAACGGAAAGTGATTCCGTTGTGGTTGCTTGGGTTTCTCTATTAATTCATTGTTAAATGGTGATGAATAACATAACAAAAATCAAAGTGTCGTCCCTGCGGGACTTCGATAGAGGGCATTATCCTGTCCGTAGGCTGAAGCCTGCGGTTAATCAAGAGCTGTCCCTGCGAGACATTTATTACAGTAATAGAATAACAAAATAATACAAACAATAAAATTTTATAGATTATGGCTAAAGAAAAGAAATTTTTAACTTGTGACGGAAATCAGGCGGCTGCGCATATCGCATATATGTTTAGCGAAACGGCTGCGATTTATCCGATCACTCCAAGTTCTACGATGGCAGAATATGTCGACGAATGGTCGGCTGCCGGTCGGAAGAATATTTTTGGCGAAACAGTTCGCGTGGATGAAATGCAGTCTGAGGCGGGTGCTGCCGGTGCTATGCACGGCTCCTTGCAGGCAGGGACGCTTTCAACTACGTTCACGGCATCGCAGGGATTGCTGTTGATGATTCCGAATATGTATAAGGTTGCAGGTGAACTGCTGCCGGGTGTTTATCATGTGTCGGCTCGGGCGATTGCTTCGCATGCGTTGTCGATTTTTGGTGACCATCAGGATGTGATGGCAGTGCGTCAGACCGGTTGTGCGATGTTTGCGACCGGTTCGGTGCAGGAAGTGATGGATTTGGCGGCTGTGGCGCATTTGGCAGCGATTAAAGCGCGTGTGCCGTTCGTGCATTTCTTCGATGGTTTTCGTACTTCGCACGAAATTCAGAAAATTGAAGCGTTGGAAAATGCCGATTTGGCGGGATTGATTGATCAACAAGCGTTGTCGGAATTTCGTCAGCGTGCGTTGAGTCCCGAAGCTCCTGTGGCTCGCGGCACGGCGCAGAACCCTGATATTTATTTTCAGGCGCGTGAAGCCTCGAATGTTTACTACGACAAAGTGGTGGGCATCGTTGAAGATTATGTCAATCAGTTGTCGGCTTTGGTGGGTCGCAAATATGGTTTGTTTGATTATTATGGTGCAGAGGATGCCGATCGCGTGATTATCGCGATGGGCTCTGTGACGGAAGCTATCAAGGAAACGATTGACTATTTGACCTCAAAAGGCGAAAAAGTCGGTGTTGTTTCTGTGCATTTGTATCGTCCGTTCTCGGCGAAACATTTCTTGGCTGCCGTGCCTAAAACAGCGAAACGCATTGCTGTACTCGACCGCACGAAAGAACCGGGAGCAACCGGCGAACCCTTGTATTTGGATGTGAAAGATACGTTCTATACGGCTGATTTCAAACCGGCTATCGTTGGTGGTCGCTATGGTTTATCGTCCAAAGACACTACGCCTGCACAAATCTTGGCGGTGTATGAAAACTTGGCGGCTAACATGCCTAAAAACGGTTTCACAATTGGGATTGACGACGATGTGACGTTCACATCATTGCCTAAAAAAGACGAATTAGTGTTTGAAGGCGGACCTTATGAAGCAAAATTCTACGGTTTGGGTGCCGACGGAACGGTGGGAGCAAACAAAAACTCCATCAAAATCATTGGCGATAACACGGATAAATATTGTCAAGCCTATTTTGCTTACGATTCCAAGAAATCGGGCGGATTCACGGCATCGCACTTGCGTTTCGGCGACAACCCGATTCGTTCGACTTATTTGGTAAACACGCCCGACTTTGTGGCGTGCCACGTGCAAGCCTATTTGCGCTTATATGATGTGACCAAAGGTTTGAAAAAGGGCGGTACATTCCTCTTGAATACGATCTGGGACGCTCAACAAGTGAAAGAAAACTTGCCTGATGATGTAAAACACTATTTGGCAGAAAATAAAATCAATTTCTATATTATCAATGCAACGGAAATTGCACAGGAAATTGGCTTGGGCAACCGTACCAACACGATTTTGCAGTCGGCATTTTTCAAAATCACCGGCGTTGTTCCTTACGAATTGGCGGTAGAACAAATGAAGAAATTCATTGTGAAATCCTACGGCAAAAAAGGAGAAGACATCGTGCAGAAAAATTATGCAGCCGTTGACCGTGGTGGCGATGTAGTAAAAATTGAAGTACCTGCAGAATGGGCAAATGTAGGGGCAGACTTTACGTCTGCCCAAAATGCTGCCGTGCCTGAATTTATCTCAAAAATCGTGCAACCCATCAACGCACAAAAAGGCGACGACCTGCCGGTTTCTGCCTTTACAGGCCGCGAAGACGGTACTTGGGAACAGGGAACTGCCGCTTACGAAAAGCGTGGTGTGGCATCGTTTGTGCCGGTTTGGAACTCCGACAACTGTATCCAGTGTAATCAATGTGCCTACGTTTGTCCTCACGCTGCCATCCGTCCGTTCGTGTTGGATGGGGATGAGCAAGCCAAAGCATCTCAAGGTTTGAACACGTTGAAAGCAGTCGGCAAACAATTTGACGGCATGACGTTCCGCATCCAGGTCAATGTGTTAGACTGCTTGGGCTGCGAAAATTGCGTGGATACTTGTCCGGGCAATAAAAACGGCAAAGCCCTCACAATGGCACCAATTGATACACAAATCGAAGAGCAGAAAAATTGGGATTATCTCATCAAAGATGTGAAAACCAAACAAAATTTGGTGGATGTATCAGTAAACGTGAAAAATTCGCAATTTGCAACACCGCTGTTTGAGTTCTCCGGAGCTTGTGCTGGTTGCGGCGAAACGCCATACATAAAATTGATTTCTCAGTTGTTTGGCGACCATCAGATGGTGGCAAACGCAACCGGCTGTACGTCAATCTATTCCGGTTCTGCACCTTCTACGCCTTACACGACCAACGCCGAAGGTCACGGTCCGGCTTGGGCAAATTCCTTGTTTGAAGACAATGCCGAATATGGTTTGGGAATGAAAATTGCGACCGACAAAATGCGTGAACGTGTTGTGGCAAAAACAAATGCGTTGCTGGCAATTGACTGGACAAATCAAAAAGTGAAAGATGCCGCACAGGCATGGCTCGACAACCGGGAAGATAGTGGCTCAGCAGGCAGAAAAGCGGCTGACGAATACGCTGAAGCATTGCTGTGGGGCGCAATGACGCTGGAAGAACTTGTGCAGTATTTCAAAGAAGCAAATTGCAATAACGACTCGAATATCAAAACATTGGAAGATGTAAAAAGTTATTTGGAAAAAGCGGGTACGCCCGAAGCAGCCGAAATGCTTAAATTGGTAGAAATGCAGTTAGCGTCCGGTTCGGATACTTGTGGTTGCCCTGCTTGCACGTTGTGCAAGGAACTTTTGGAACTGAAAGGTTTCTTTGTGAAACGCAGTCAATGGATTATCGGCGGCGACGGTTGGGCTTACGACATCGGCTTCGGCGGCTTAGACCACGTGATTGCATCCGGCGAAAACGTGAATATCCTGGTGGTCGATACGGAAGTCTATTCCAACACCGGCGGACAATCGTCCAAATCAACGCCTGTGGGTGCGGTCGCTAAATTTGCAGCAGCCGGCAAACGCGTGCGCAAGAAAGATTTAGGCATGATTGCAACCACTTACGGTTACGTCTATGTGGCACAAATCGCGATGGGAGCCAGTCAGGCACAAACCCTGAAAGCCATTCGCGAAGCGGAAGCCTACGATGGGCCATCGTTGATCATAGCCTATTCGCCCTGTATCAACCACGGTTTGAAACGCGGCATGGGCAAAGCGCAAGCCGAGCAAAAAGCCGCCGTAGAATGTGGCTACTGGCATCTGTGGCGTTTCGACCCCCGTTTGGAAGCCGAAGGACAAAATCCGTTCCAACTCGATTCCAAAGAGCCGGACTGGACGAAATTCCAAGACTTCTTGAAAGGCGAAGTCCGTTTTGCCTCATTAGCAAAACAATACCCAGCCGAAGCGCAAGAATTGTTTGAAACGACCCAGAAAAATGCTGAATGGCGTTTGAATGGTTACAAACGATTAGCAGAGCAAAAATATTAATGTGTAGGGGCAACCCTCGCGGTTGCCCTGATTCCCCTGCAAGAAAGCCGTCATTCATTGGGAGTGGCGGCTTTTATTTTTGAAGATGACGCACATTTTGAAAAAATACACTATCTTTGCAACAAAAACAATTTTTATGCAAGCAATTCAAAAATTCGAACCCCAGCAAGCAGGACAAATCCTGTTGTATCAAACCGGTGACGGACAAGTCAGCGTAGATGTCGTTTTTGAAAACGAAACCTTTTGCTCAGACGATGGACTATATCAAGTCAAAACGTTGTCACAGGTAGAACAAGTCTATTTAGAAACATTAAGGCAGTGCAGAAAAAAATCACAACTAAATGAGCGCGAAGGGTATTTTTTTGTAAAAACATTTGGAAATTAAAAAATAGTTTGTACCTTTGCATTCAATATTAATAATAAAAAAGTAAAAATAGTGGCTTATGGCATAAAATAATGTGTTAATACGCACATTTTAAGACATATTGAAAAGGCGTTTTTCGCTTACATCTTTGTCTATGGAACCTGAGAAATTTCAAGA
>JAISKM010000167.1 GCA_031261285.1 Candidatus Symbiothrix sp.
CAAATATTGCAAATTACATCATCAATAATGCAAAAAATTGGGATTCGGATAAATTTCATACGTAGGGGCGACCCTTGCGGTCGCCCTGTTATCATCGGGCGCGGTCGCCCTATTATCATCATGGACGGGTTTTCATCGGGGTGGACGACCGGTTTTCATCGGGGTGGACGACCGTGGGCGACCGAATCATTTTGGTCATGGGCGACCGCAAGGGTCGCCCCTACGAAATGGCGGGGATCATGAATATAAAAAAAACCGCCCGATGGGCGGTTTTTTATCAAATTTCGGAAAACGCGCGCCCAAAAGGGCGCGCGAAATAAATCAAAATTCCAAATAAATCAAACCAATCAAATTACTGGGCAACGCAGCGCACGGAGAAGCCGTTCGCACGGATGGTCGTGTTCACTGGATTGACGTTCGTGCTGCTGAAGTTCAGGTAGTAAGCACGAGTGCCTACTGGTGTACTACTCCAATAGTAGCCGCCCGCTCCAACGTAGTACAGCGAACCATTACTGTTGTACCGGTAGCCTGCTGCTGGAAGGAATAGCGTTGTCGTAGCACCATCGGGGCGGATAGCATAACCACCGCTTGTACGAGGGGTGCTTGTAGTGCCTGCTACCCATTGCCACGTGTTGGCAGTGCCCTGTTGATTAACCGTCATGTTGCCGGCATTAGAGGCAACGACAGAACCATCAGTACGGTAGATATTAGCCCATTGTTGTTGAGTTGGTACGTGCCATGGAGCGGCACAAGGGTGGTTACCATCACTCCAACCCTGCCACAAGAAATCTACATCTGCATTGCTATTCCAGTTGTATGGATAAGTGCCGTTGGTGTAGAATGTGCCTGAAGCAGCTGAAGTAACCGGACCTGCTGCTTGAGCAGAGTTACGTTCGCCGGTATTAGGACGTCCCCATTGAAACAATTTACCGGCAAAACCTTCGGAACCATCTGTTACGCCGGCTGAAGCTGTAGCGTCAGCATAAGTCGTAAACGTCGCCTGGTCTTCCAACGTAGTAGCAGTAGCATTTAATGCACCAACATTTTGACACATAAATTTTAACCAACCACCATCGGCAGCACGTGCACCACAACCAACGGCCACTTCAAAAACTTCGGATTTAACCGAACCGACATTATTAGACACTATACAATAATAACGTTTCAACCCCCAGTTGTTTACACCTGTACCTGCAGGAGCGGGCACAACATAAGAAGCAGAAGTTCCACCAGTGCTAATTGCGATAGGAAGCGCATACTGATTAGTAGGAACTGAATACCATTGATAGGTAAGCGCTCCGGAAGTTTCATTCGTAGTAGCATTGACAGTAAGTGTGCCGGGAGACGACGCTGCGGGACCGTCAGGATCACCTACTGGATCCAACAAACGCGCGAAAACAAAGCGTGTTGCAGGAACATAAGAAGTGAGTTGAGGCAAGGAAAGAGCAGGAATTGCAGACGAGCCAACAGCCTCCCAACCTTCGACCTCGCCCTTGCAAATGTAAACTTTGCCATCGGCAGTTAAAAAATACATCAATCCCTTCAAATCATCTGTAGCATCAGGAAGGGCATCCACTCGTGGTAAAAGCAGACCTCCGGCAGCACCATCTAACTCGAGTACAGCACCGGAAGTGACTGTACCGTCACCACCAATCGCCACCTGTGCGTCCACAGATGACCAACTACTGATCACCAACAAACCGGCAACCAGCATCAATAAATAATTTCGTTTCATTTTTTTTATTACTTAATTAATTAATAATTCTCTTTAATTCATTCCATATTTTATCTTTTTTAACTATTTTTATTACTTAATACAAAACAATTTTCACTTAATTACGTTTAATATCATTAAAGATACCCAACACAAAGCTAAAGCCAACTAAAGAACGAAATGAAAAGCCGGTTTTTAACTTTGTGAGGGATCTTTTTTTGCATGTTACAGTCATGTTTTTTAAACTTCGTAAAAAATGATATAGTACTCTTTATACTGCATCACTTTTTTAGTTTAGAACCACCTTTCAAGGCTCACAGTGGTCATTGCAAATCAACCGGATCCTTTCAAAGCCTCAAATGTTAAAATAAATTTTTTATCAAAAATTTATAATTATCTATCAATCAATCATTTATAAAATCACTGAAGTTACAGTATAAAGAGTACTGTATCACCTTTTTTAAATTTTAACGCTACAAAAGTACTACAATTATTATAATTATCCAATTTTTAGTAAAGATTTTTCATATTTTGTTAAATATTTAACATAATTAACAATAATCTCACAAATGATGATCATGGAGTAAAAAACGGTTCACCCTACACAACAATTTGCAAAAAATTCCGTTTACCAATTAATATGGTTCGCTATTTTTCTATCGGAGTATGCGTCGCTGTCGTTTTATCGCTGGTTTCTTGCAAGACAGCGAAGTTGAGTGATGCGCTCGAACGTGAGGCACTGGGAGAATATTATGAGGCGGCACAAATTTACAAAAAAGTGTATGCAAAAACCTCTGCCAAAGATACTTACTTGCGCGGAAGCATCGCGTTTCATCAGGGCGAAATGTTTCAAAAAATCAACAATCCCAGTCGCGCATCGAGTGCTTATACCAATGCGATTCGCACTAAATATGCCGATAGCACAGCCATTTTTCATCAGGCGCAAACGTTTCAAAAGCAAGGAAAATACCCCGATGCTATCAAACGCTACACAGCTTTTTTAGACACACATCCGGCAGACAGTCTTTCAATTTTGGCAAAAAACGGCATCTCAGGCTGTGAATTGGCACAAGAATGGAAAAAAACGCCTACAAAATACAGCGTTCGCAAGATGGACAAACTCATGTCGCGCGATGGCGAATTTTCGCCGGTGCTGCTTGGCACCGACCAATTGTATTTCAACTCCGCGCGCAAAGAGGCGACGGGCGACGAAAAAAGTGCCATCACAGGCGTGAAAAACAACGATTTTTTCATGCTTAAACAGGACGAACGGGGCAACTGGCTTAAACCCGACAGCATCGACGGCAACTTGAATACCGAGTTTGACGAGGGCACCGCCTCATTCACCGCCGACGGCAGCCAACTCTATTATACGTTTTGTCCGGAAGGTGAAGGTTCGCATACGGCAGAAGTGCGCGTATCCAACCGTTCGGGTGCTCAATGGGGCGCCGGCACGAAAGTCGAACTATTTCGCGACACCACTATTTTGACGGCACATCCGGCTGTGGGCGTAGACGGCTACCTCTATTTTGCTGCCGATGCCCCGGGTGGTTACGGCGGAAAAGACCTCTGGCGCGTCCCAATCAGTAGTGCTGGCGTGTATTATCCCGAAAATTTGGGTCCTGACATCAACACGCCCGGCGACGAACTCTTTCCGGCTATGCGCGACGATTCGACGCTGTATTTTTCGTCCGACGGACATCCCGGCATGGGTGGATTGGATATTTTCAGAGCCAAATTCAGCAAGGAACGTTGGCGCGTGGAAAATATGAAAGCGCCCGTCAACAGTATGGCGGACGATTTCGGCATCACTTTTTACCCTAAAATAGAATCCGGATTTTTCAGCAGCAACCGCAACGACGGTCGTGGTGCCGACCATATTTATTCATTCGATTTGCCCGGCACGTTCGCCTACCTCGAAGGTTGGGTGTTAGACAAGGAAGAGATAGAAATTCCCGGCGCCAGCGTGCGTGTAGTCGGCAAAGACGGCACCAACCAGCGCATTTTCACCTACCGCGACGGCACCTATCTGATGACCGTCGAACCGGGTATGGAATACGTGATGATGGCAAGTGCGCCCGATTTCCTGAATCAAAAACAGACGCTCACAGTACCTCAAATCAATCAAACGGAAAATTTTTATGTCGATTTCTACCTTTCGCCGATGACAAAGCCGGTGGTTGTGGATAATATTTTTTACGATTTCAACAAGGCGACTTTGCGCGAAGAATCGAAAGGGGCATTGGATTCGCTCATCGTGATGCTCAACGATAATCCAAACGTCACCATTGAGATGGCAGCGCACACCGATCGCATCGGCACAGAGGCGTACAACGATAATTTGTCGCAACGACGGGCACAATCGGTGGTCGACTACCTCATTCGCGGCGGCATCGACAAAGAGCGATTGGAAGCCAAAGGTTATGGAAAATCCGATCCGTTTACGGTCACAAAAAAAATCGCCGAAACATACGATTTTTTGCCTGAAGGACAGTTGCTGGACGAACCGTTTATCGACACTTTAGAGCCGGTTCAGCAAGCCATCGCCGACCAAATCAACCGGCGCACAGCCTTCAAAGTGCTGAGCACCAATTACAAATTAATGTGATCACATCCCGTCATGTCGACCGAAATATTACCCGGGCATCGTTCTGAGTCTTTTTGTCGTGCACCCTAAATGGTTGGAAATTTGTTCATTCCGAACAGATTAGTTTCACGATTCGGCAAAAAAAATAAATAAATTTAATTTTTTTGCTCTCACTCCTCAAATAATTAAAATAAAATGATTACTTTTGCAGCAGATTTTTATGTGAAATACTTATGTTAAAGAAGATCTTATCCGTTTCCGGTAAACCGGGATTATTTAAACTGATTTCCCGAGGGAAAAGCTTATTTGTGGTGGAGTCGTTGCTCGATGGAAAACGCGTACCCGTTTATTTGCGCGACAAAGTGGTATCACTCCACGACATTGCCATCTACACAGCCGACGAAGATGTACCTTTGTCGCAAGTGTTGACAAAAATCAAAGAGAAAGAAGCCGGGAAAACGATTGATTACAAGTCAGACATCAAACCGGAAGAGCTGAAAGCCTACCTCGCAACGGTACTGCCCGATTTTGACAAAGATCGCGTGTATCCGTCCGACATCAAAAAACTGTTGGCGTGGTACAATTTGCTGATCAATGCCGGATTTACCGATTTTTCGGATGAACCGGATGAAGACTCTGCCGAAGAATTGGCTGAAACGGCAGATGCTATCACCGACAAAGCAGCGACAAAACCCAAAGCGACTGCAAGTGCTAAAAAAGGCACTACTGCAAAAGCCGGGGTGAAAGCGACTGCTAAAACCGCCGCGCCGAAAAGTGCGCCGAAAGCAACCACTAAAAGTGCCGCAAAAGCCTCTGTAAGAGGGGTGAAAGGGGCTAAAAAAGGATAATCATGGCAGAATACGATGACGAAATAGCCGTTAAATTCATTCAAAATCAGCTGCCTGCCGAATTGAAAGAAAAATTCAACGACGACGACATCTACTATATATTGGATGTTGTCTGTGAATTTTACGAAAAACGCGATTGGCTGAGCGATGATGACGACGAAAAAGAAGCCGCCGAATTGGTCAAGTTTGTTATCAAACAAGCCGCGAAAGACGGTATTGGCGTGTTCTCAGACGATGAAATCCGTTTAGTGTTGGCTGCGGAAGATGCGTATGCCGAAACATTGGATAGTTGAACATTTTTGTTGTTTAATTGTTATACTAATAAGAACTAATTTTATTAAAAATAATATCATTTAAAAATTAATTAAAATGAAAAATTTAGTTACAGTTGGCGTTTTGTGCGTCGCTCTTCTTTTGTCCGGTTGTGGTGCCAGCAATCAAGTAAAAGGAACAGGTATCGGTGGTGGTGCAGGTGCTGCCCTTGGTGCAGGAATCGGTGCATTGCTTAATGGCGGCAAAGGTGCTGCTTGGGGTGCAGGAATCGGTGCTGTAGTGGGTGGTACTGCAGGTAACTTGATTGGCAAAAAGATGGACAAACAAAAAGCAGAATTGGATCAAATCAACGGTG
This sequence comes from Candidatus Symbiothrix sp., assembly GCA_031261285.1. GTDB lineage: Bacteria > Bacteroidota > Bacteroidia > Bacteroidales > Azobacteroidaceae > Azobacteroides. Next base: position 5,778 of record JAISKM010000167.1, read on the forward strand.
CACAAGTAGAAACAGTGAACGATGGTCAAGCCATCAAAGTCACGTTCGATTCAGGCATCTTGTTTGCAACCAATTCAAGTACCTTGAGTTCTGCCTCTAAAACCGCTTTGACACAGTTTGCTGCTTCTTTGATCAGCAATCCCGACACAAATGTGGACATCATTGGCTACACCGATAACACGGGTAACGACAAAATCAATCAGCCGCTTTCTGAACAACGCGCAACGTCCGTTAAAGCGTTCTTGACCACACAAGGTGTTGGCACGATGCGTTTGACAGCAGAAGGTTTGGGATCTGCCAATCCTGTGGCAGACAACAGCACAAAAGCCGGACAACAGCAAAACCGTCGCGTGGAAGTGTACATTTCTGCTAACGAAAAGATGCTTCAAGAAGCACAAGCAGGCACATTAAAGTAAAAATCTTTCATTTCCGGATTATTCGTTAATAGTCATCGGACAGTGGAAGATAAATGTAGGGGCGTTGCATGCAATGCCCCTACTTGTATCCAACGCGTTGCATTGGGTTGGGTGATGTAAGGCTTTCAGCCTACGTGATATTTTGTTTTCTTTTTTGCCGCCAAATTTCAACTACGGCGGGCAAACACGATACGAAGATGATGCTGAAGATGACGATGCTGAGGTTTTTTTGCACAAACTCCTGCGTGCCAAAGAAATAGCCGGCAAACATGAACAATGCGACCCAAGCGATGCCTCCAATGACATTGAAGCTAAAGAAGTATTTGTATGACATCCTGCCCATGCCGCCTACAAAGGGCGCAAAGGTGCGAACGATGGGCACAAATCGCGCTAAAATAATTGTTTTGCCGCCGTGTTTTTCGTAAAATTCGTGCGTCTTTTTCAGATAGCTCTGCTTAAAGACCTTGGAGTGAGGATTGCTAAACAATTTTTCGCCAAAAAATTTCCCGATAAAATAGTTGCAGGCATCGCCAACGACAGCCGCTCCAATCAGCAACAAAATCATCAAAAACACGTTCAGATGATATTTTTCCGGTGCGGCACATAACGCTCCTGCCACAAACAGCAGCGAATCGCCCGGCAAAAACGGCGTCACCACCAATCCCGTTTCACAAAAAATAATCAAAAACAATATGCCATACACCCACAGCCCATAGTCATTCACCATGCCTGCGAGGTGATCGTCAATATGTAGTGCAAAATCAATTAAAAAATTAATCATCTCAATAAGTATTTGAACTGACAAAGATAAGGTCATTTTTTATCACTTACAACTATTTTGCTTATTTTTTTTACGGCATGAATTATGTTTTTTTGATTGTATATAACTTATTTGTACCTTTGCAGCGTAATTTTTAAAAAAATCTAATACGATTATGGCAATTTCAACAGTTATGATCATAGTCTTTGTAACAGGCTATGTGTGTATTGCGCTGGAGCACCCCATACACATCAACAAGACAGCGACGGCATTATTGCTAAGTACGGTTTTGTGGGTTTGTATGAGTCAGATCATTCCCGACCACGACCTTCTGTCGAAGGATTTGGTTGAAAATCTGGGCGAAGTAGCCGAAATTCTTTTCTTCCTGATGGGCGCCATGACGATAGTCGAAATCGTCGATATACACGGAGGATTTGGGTTGATTACCAACAAAATAAAGGAAACGAACAAGGTTAAATTACTGTGGATCATTAGCTTCCTGACTTTTTTCATGTCGGCCATACTGGACAATCTGACTACGTCGATTGTGATGATTGCTTTGTTGCGCAAATTGATTGACGACCGGCACGATCGCTGGTTTTTTGCAGGCATGGTGATTTTAGCGGCCAATGCCGGTGGTGCATTTTCGCCCATTGGCGATGTTACGACCATTATGCTGTGGATTGGCGGCAAAATCAGTGCCTGGAAAATTATTAAAAACACATTTCTGCCGAGTGCCGTATCTATTTTAGTGCCGTTGGCAGTCCTTTCATTCACGCTGAAAGGCACGGTAGAGCGTCCGCAAATCAAAGCCGGCAATCAATCGGACGATATTTCGCAGAGTCAAAAATTAGCGATTACCATGCTGGGGATTGGTGCGCTGCTTTTTGTGCCGGTTTTCAAAACCATCACACACTTGCCTCCCTATCTGGGTATGTTGGGCGGTCTGGGTATTTTGTGGATTTACGTGGGCTTTTTGCACAAACGCCGCGTGGATGGAGATAATCATAAATATTCCATTACTAAGATTATCAGCCGCATTGATATGTCGAGCATCCTGTTTTTCCTGGGTATTTTGATGGCAGTCAATGCTTTGAAAGTGGGCGGACAACTGATGGCCTTGTCCAATTCTTTGGATACCATTCCCTTGGAAGAACCCAACAAATATTATATCATCACAATGATTATCGGATTGTTTTCGGCCGTTATCGACAATGTGCCGTTAGTGGCCGGTGCGATAGGGATGTATGATTTCCCCATGGATCACTATTTCTGGGAATTTTTGGCCTACTCTGCCGGTACAGGCGGCAGCATCCTGATTATCGGTTCGGCAGCCGGAGTAGCTGTGATGGGCATGGAAAAAATCGACTTTATTTGGTATTTCAAAAAAATATCCTGGCTGGCATTACTGGGTTATCTTGCCGGTTGTGGGGTGTATATTTTGGAACATTCGCTAATATAAAAAACAAACACCAATAAAAATGGGTTACTGACACAATGTCAATAACCCATTTTTTAATTAGAGTTAATTCTTACTCTTCTTCCGGTTTGTAAGGGAAGAGTTTATCTACACCTACGATGATCGCTAAAAACAACGCCATGAAGAGAAATACGCCGGCAAGTCCAAGCCCTGTTATTTCTAATGCGTGTTGAAAATCTATACTTTGTATGTTTTCTAATATATTCATTTTATTTTGTTTTTAATGATTACATGAATAATGGAACTAACATCAAAATCAAGCCGCCAACGATTACCGAGCCGATTTGTCCGCCTACATTGGAACTGATGGCAGGCATCAACAAGTAATTGTTAGGGTCTTCTTTCAAGCCCATGCCGTGAATCACGCGTGCAGACATTGGGAATGCCGAAATACCGCAAGCTCCCACCATCGGGTTGATTTTATTGCCTTCCTTGTAAAACAAGTTCAAAAATTTAGCAAACAGTACACCGCCCGCTGTATCGAACACAAAGGCAAAAACACCCAAGCCAAGAATCAATAGCGTGCTGGGGTCAACAAATTCGTTGGCTGTCATCGTACTCGCGATGGTAATACCAAGCAAAATAGTCACAAGATTAGCCAATTCTTTTTGTGCCGTTTGCGACAAAGAGTTTAGCACACCGCACTCGCGAATCAGATTGCCGAACATCAAAAATCCTATCAACGCCAACGATGAAGGCGCAATTAAGCCTGCCAAAATCGTAATAATAATAGGAAAGAAAATCAGCGTGGTACGCGACACTTTTTTGTTAGCATCGGTTTTCATACGAATCAACCGTTCTTTCTTAGTGGTCAAAGCACGAATTACCGGTGGTTGAATCAGCGGCACGAGCGACATATACGAATATGCCGCCACCGTGATTGGTCCAAGCAACTGCGGAGCCAACTGTTGCGACACAATAATGGACGTAGGGCCGTCGGCAGCACCAATAATTCCGATACTCGCCGCTTCCGGCAAACTAAATCCAACAGCCACAGCCAACAACATCGTGATAAAAATACCCAACTGCGCCGCTGCACCAAACAGCAGCAACGTCGGTTTTTGGAACATGGGCGAGAAATCAATCATCGCCCCGATGGCAACAAAAATCAGCAACGGAAACAACTCGGTGTGAATACCGGCATCCCGCAATACATCCAGCGCACCAATCACTTGTGTCGCCCCTTCGCCCTGCGTGAGCACGGCGCTAAAAGGAATGTTCACAATAATTGCACCAAACCCGATTGGCAACAGCAACGTCGGTTCGTAGCCTTTCTTAATTGCCAACCATATCAAGATCAGCCCTACGGCTATCATTACTAAATGTTTCCACGTCATAAATGCTATGGCGGGCATTAAAATTGAAAAATCCATACTGTATTATTTTTTATATGTTTATTTTTTATTTTTTAATTCCTCAATTTCTTTCTTCTCGTTGGCAATCCGTTCGCGAAGTTCAACGATTTTTTTCTCGTCCGAAATCAACATCGAAAGTACTATTGAGAAAGCAAGCGTAAATATGATTACCGCAAGCGAAACCCAAGAATGTGCATGGAAAAATTCTGCAACCGGTTCAAAAAAGCCTAAAAGCATTTTTACGCCGATAAAAAACAGAATGAAGCATACGCCGTGTTTGAGGAAACGAAACATTTTCATAATGCCTTTAAGCGCAAAGAACAGCGACACCAAGCCCATGACAGCGAATACATTTGACGAAACAGCCAAAAAGTTTTCTTCACCGTGCGAGAGAATTCCCTGTTCACCTTCGGCAATCACGCCGATAATGGCGGGAATGGAATCAACGGCAAACAGCACGTCTGTTGAGCCAATGACCAAAAGACAAAGGAAAATGACGGTAACAAACGTTTTTCCGCCTTCTTTCACAAAATATTTAGGCGAGTGTTCGTCCGCATAAATTGGAAAAATTTTTGAGGCGCCTCTGTAAAGGATATTCGATTTAGGGTCTACCTGGTCTTCTTCGTTAGAAAAAGCCATTTTAACAGCGGTATAAACCAAAATTACACCGAAAATGTAAATCACCCACTCAAATTTCTGAACAAGCGCCATTCCCACAAGAATAAACAAAATCCGCAACACAATAGAAATCAAAATCCCCATTTTCAGCAGTTTAGGCTGATTGTGAGAGGCGATTGCCATCATTGAGAAAATCATTATAAACACAAACAGATTATCAACCGAAAGCGAATATTCGGTCAAATAACCGGCAATAAATTTCATTCCCATCTCGTGCGAAGTAACAATCCCCGCCGGGCTTTCTGCATTTTGAGGGAAGAAAAAATAAATAGCCAGACCAAAGAGCAGTGCGATAGAAATCCACACGCCTGTCCAGCCGAGCGATGTTTTTACAGTAATTTCGCCTTTGCGATGGTCAGTAACGAACATATCAACGAAATAAACCGCAACAAAAATTACTATAAAAGCAATCCACCAAAAAGTTATTGGACTTATTGTACTTAAAAATTCCATGATTTTATCCGATTACGATAAGATCTGCACCTTCCATCACAGAATCTCCTTTGTTAACAATTATCTCTTTAATCTCTCCGTCGCGGTCGGCATTGATGGCGTTTTCCATTTTCATGGCTTCCAACACCAGCACTTTTTGTCCTTTTTTCACGGCGTCGCCCACTTTGACGTTGATGTCAAGAATGATACCGGGAAGCGGCGATTTTAACGCAGCAGCCGAAGTAACCGGAGCCGGTTTAACTATCGGTTTTACCGGCTCTTGAGCAGGACGTTGCACCACTGGTGCCGGTTTTTTCTCGGGCGCAGGTGCAGGAGCTGCAGGCGCAGGCGTGTCGGTTTGCACTTGGAAAGACTTGCCGTTCACTTCCACTTCAGTCGTATCGCCTTCTGTATTACCGATCACAACTCTGTAAACACTTCCGTTAATTGTGTATTTGAAACTTTTCATTTTAATAAAATGTATTTAATAATTTTTTATTTTTTTATTCTAATTGTCAGGACGGACTTGATCCGCCATCCCCCCCAATATTTCAGAGGATTGCGGGTCAAGCCCGCAATGACGACCAACTACCTCCTTAAAGGCAACTCTCTTAATGAGTAAATTTTAGAACTCCATGGCGAATAGTTATTCTCAACATTATGAATCGTCAACACGTTGCTTTCCAAATCGTGCCATTCAGTCGCTCCGGACAGTGCCAATGCAATAGCGGCAAAGACTTCGTCCGATTGACCGGTTCCTTCATGCAGTGCTAACGCAATAGCAGCAAAAATTTCGCCCGAAACAGCTTCCTCAGAAGCTTGTTCCTGTCCTGTCATTGCGGGCTTGCCCCGCAATCCCCCAAATATGTTTTTTATTCCTGTCATTTTTATTTATTTTTTAATTTTCATGGGATGGCGGATCAAGTCCGCCATGACACGGTGTTACAAAGGAATATTATCGTGCTTTTTCGCAGGATTTACCTGTTTTTTCGTTGCCAACTGTTGCAACGCGCGAATGATGCGGAAACGGGTGTTACGCGGTTCAATCACATCGTCGATGTAACCGTATTTCGCTGCATTGTAAGGATTTGCGAATGCCTTGTTGTATTCGGCTTCGCGTTCTGCCAACACTTTTGCAGGATTGTCCGATTCTTTGGCTTCTTTTGCGTAAAGCACTTCCACAGCACCGGCACCGCCCATTACAGCGATTTCAGCACTTGGCCAAGCGTAGTTCATATCGCCACGCAGCTGCTTGCAACTCATCACGATATGTGCGCCACCATACGATTTGCGCAACGTAATCGTCACTTTGGGCACCGTTGCTTCACCGTAAGCGTAGAGCAATTTCGCGCCGTGCGTAATCACACCACCGTATTCTTGACCTGTGCCCGGAAGGAATCCCGGTACGTCAACCAACGTCACGATTGGAATGTTGAAAGCATCGCAGAAACGCACAAAACGCGCTGCTTTCCGGGAAGCGTTGATGTCCAACACGCCGGCAAGCGCTTTGGGCTGATTAGCCACCAAACCCACCGAGCGACCATTGAAACGCGCAAAACCCACAATGATATTTTTCGCATAATCGGCATGAATTTCCAAAAATTCGCCGTTATCAACGATAGCGCCAATCACTTCGTACATATCATACGCTTTGTTTGCGCTCTCCGGAATAATTTCGTTCAACGAATCTTCCAAACGGTCGATTGGGTCATTCGTCTGTATAAAAGGAGCCTCTTCCATATTATTTTGCGGCAAGAAACTCAGCAATTTTTGAACGATAGCGATGGCCTCTTCTTCGGTATGCACCGCAAAATGAGAAACGCCCGAACGTTTGGCGTGCACATCGGCACCACCCAATTGTTCTTGCGTCACCACCTCATGCGTCACGGTTTCCACCACTTTCGGTCCCGTGAGGAACATATAACTTGCGCCTTGCACCATGACTGTGAAATCGGTCAATGCAGGCGAATAGACCGCACCACCGGCACAAGGTCCTAAAATCGTCGAAATCTGTGGCACCACACCCGACGCGAGGATGTTACGTTGGAAAATTTCCGCATAACCCGCCAGTGCGTTAATACCTTCTTGGATGCGTGCGCCGCCGGAGTCGTTCAATCCGATGACCGGTGCACCCATTTTCATTGCCAAGTCCATGACTTTGCAGATTTTAAGCGCCATCGTTTCGGACAACGATCCGCCAATCACTGTGAAATCCTGTGCGAAAACGTACGTCAAACGACCGTTGATGGTGCCGTAACCCGTGACCACGCCATCGCCAAGGAATTGTTTCTTTTCGATGCCGAAATTGTGACTGCGGTGTTGTACAAACATGTCTAACTCTTCAAAACTGCCCTCGTCCAAAAGCATCGCGATACGTTCGCGAGCCGTGTATTTGCCTTGGGCATGTTGTTTTTCGATGGCTTTTTCGCCACCACCGAGGCGGGCTTGCGTCCGCAGGTCGATAAGTTCTTGAACTTTATCTGATTGTGTACTCATAATTTATTAAAAATTACGAATTAAAAATTTAAAATTAAAAATTAAAAAAGTATTGCGACCATCGTAATTTTTAATTTTTAATTTTTAATTCAATTACATAATTCTGTTAAAACGCCGCCTGTTGATTTTGGGTGGAGAAACGCGATTTCCAAGCCTTCGGCGCCACCACGCGGGGCCTTGTCGATGAGGCGAACGCCTTTCGATTCTACGTCGGCGAGAGCACTTGCCACGTCAGAGGTTGCAAAAGCGATGTGATGCACGCCTTCGCCTCTGTTTTCGATAAATTTGGCGATAGTAGATTCTTCGGAGGTGGGTTCCAGCAACTCGATTTTGGTCTGTCCGACCTTAAAAAAGGCTGTTTTCACTTTTTGATCTGCAACTTCCTCAATGTTGTAGCATTTCAGTCCCAACACGTTTTCGTAGTAGGGAAGACTGTCGGCAATGCTTTTAACGGCAATTCCGATGTGTTCAATGTGCGAAATATCCATAAAGTATTTTATTATAAGATTAATTTAAGCCACAAAGGTACGAATAAATTACGAATTACGAATTAAAAATTACGTTTTTTTCGCATTTTATTGAATTTCGCCCTTAGTTGCAACCACAAACTCATTTTTCCTTTACTAATCGCGAAATACGGCGTTTGTGTAGCACCAAATTGTTGAAAAAAATGCGCGATTCCGGGAATCATCGAGCCACAAAAATCGAACGTTTTTGCCTGAACGGAAACCTCCTGAATCGCTTGCCAGAGAGCTGCGGTCTGTGCACCGGAATGTCGAAAACGTGTGTCTACTCCTGCTGCAATGTAATAGGCACGGTCGGATTGCCACACAACAAAAACCGCCGCGTGCAAGTTGTTTTCTGCATCATAAGCACCCCAGATAGCCCCTTGTTGGCGTTTTAAGGCTTGTTCGATGACATTTTTTAATACCCACGGAGAGGGAGTTTTCTTTTTTTGTCGCGCATATATCATCGCATTCAGTCGCAAAAAAACGTCTACGGGCACGTCTTTTTTAATGGTGATATGGAATTTTTTATGTGCTTTTTGAATGTTACGGCGAATGTTTTCGCTCAAATTTTTCCACAATTGTTCGGAAGATGTCAAGGGTAAAATATAATTGTAGCGTGTGGCTTGGGTGTATCCTGCCAAATAAAAAGGCGGACAATCGGTAAAATGAGGAAGAAAATTGACTAAGAAACTTTTTGCCGGCGGCAATTGATTGATAAAATACTCCGTAATCGTTCGTTTCCGGCTTTCAGCACCTGATTTTTTTGCCGGTTTAAACCAAATTCCCATGCTTTGTGTAAAAGGAGGCATCGCAATAACGCCCTTACAAGGTATGTGGATAGGCATTGCCGCTTTTATTTTGCCTTTGTCGTTTTCGTAAAGCAGCACCTCCCATAATTCGGCACCGCACACACAATCTAACCACCAATCCTGCAAATAAAGCGGAATCGACGGCTCATCTTGACATAACCGGATGTATGTTTCCTTGTCCGTAATTTTCGTAATTTAAAATTATTTTGTACCTTTGGGGCAAAATTAATGTTTTTTTTCGACAACACAAAATGACGAGCACTATTAAAGGCGAATTGATGGATTTTAGTACCCCGAAAGTCATGGGAATACTGAACATCACGCCCGATTCTTTTTTTTCGGGTTCGCGCAAGCAAACGGAGACGGAAATTGCGCAACGGGTGGTGCAAATCATGGAAGAAGGCGCAGATATGATTGATGTGGGCGGCTATTCGTCGCGCCCCAATGCCGTGTTTGTCAGCGAAGAAGAAGAAATCAACCGCTTGCGTTTGGGTTTGAGAATCCTTTTCAGAGAGGCTCCGGAGGCGATTGTTTCGATTGATACGTTTCGTGCGGAAGTGGCTCGCGCATGTGTAGAAAAATTCGGCGCGGCGATTATCAATGATATTGCAGCGGGCGAATTAGACGCCAACATGTTTGATACGGTGGCGGATTTGCAGGTACCCTATTGCATCATGCACATGCAGGGAACGCCTCAAACGATGATGGAACACATCCGGTACGACCGGTTGATGCCCGATATTTTAAACTATTTTGCTGAGAAAGTCGCGATTCTCAATCAAAAAGGCGTGAACGACATTTGGATTGACCCCGGTTTCGGTTTTAGCAAAACGACGGCACAAAATTACGAGGTGTTGAACCATTTAGAGCAATTTTCAGTATTTGAGATACCTGTTTTGGCCGGTTTTTCGCGAAAGACCATGATTCGAGAAGTGTTGGGAGTGTCGACAGAAGACGCTCTAAACGGGACAACAGCACTCAACATGTTCTCTTTAACAAAAGGGGCGCATATTATTCGGGTGCACGACGTGAAAGAGGCAATACAAACAGTAAAACTGTTTAACGCAATACAGCAAAATAATTCATAATTCATACTTATTTCAATGAATAATATAATGGCTCATTTCGGCATCAAAGATGCTATCGACATTCTTTTGGTTGCGTTTTTTCTCTATCAGATTTACCGGCTGATGAAAAAAACGGGCACGACCACCATTTTTCTGGGGGTGTTGGCGTTTGTGGCGCTGTGGATTGTCATTTCGCAAGTGCTTGATATGCGCTTAATGGGCGCAATTTTGGATAAATTGATTAGTGGCGGTTTTATTTTGCTGGTCATCGTGTTTCAAAAAGAAATTCGTGAATTGCTGCAAGCCGTAGGATCGAACAAGGGCATCAAAGCGTTTATGAAGCTATTTAAACCGAAAACGGACAGCACGGTCGAAAGCAATTTGTCGTACGCAATGCCGATTGTGATGGCGTCCATGGATATGGCAAAACGGAAGGAAGGGGCGCTCATCGCCATTCAGCATACCGTTTCATTGGACACATTTATCGAAACGGGCGAAGAAATCAATGCCAATTTGAGTGCGCGCCTGATTGAAAATATCTTTTTCAAAAATAGTCCGCTGCACGACGGTGCGATGATTATTGTGGGCAAAAAAATCAAGGCAGCCTCCTGCATCCTCCCTGTTTCGCAACGGCAAAATATTCCGCCACACCTGGGTCTGCGCCACCGTTCGGCACTCGGACTGTCCGAAGAAACCGATGCCATAGTCATTATTGTATCCGAAGAAACCGGACGCATTTCAGTGGCGCACAATGGTCAGATTGCCGAAAACATTTCCGCCGAAGAATTGCAAAAAACAATTATTTCGACAAAAAACTAAACATCTGGAAAAGCCTAATGAGATGCGGAGTGGAGACATCCTCTGCCAACAAGTTTTATTCCGAAACTACTTCAAACGGAATTTCTACTGAAACTTCTTTGTGTAGTTTGACGATTGCTTTGTAAGAGCCAACTTCTTTGACGGCGTCTTTGATGTAAATCGTTTTGCGATCGACTTCGAAGCCTTTTTTAGCCAATTCTTCTGCAATTTGAATCGTGGTGATGGAGCCGAAAATCGTGCCGGTCGAGCTGGTTTTTGCACCGATGGTCAACGTCACGCCTTCCAATTTCGCTGCCAATGCCTGCGCATCTGCTTTGATTTTTTCCAACTTGTGAGCACGTTGTTTTTGATTTTCAGCCAGCACTTTCTTTGCCGATTCGGAAGCGATGACCGCTTTCTTTTGCGGAATCAAAAAATTCCGTCCGTAACCGTCTTTCACGGTCACGATATCGTCCTTGTAACCAAGTCCGTGAATATCTTCTAACAATATAACTTGCATAATTAATTCCTCCTTTTTTATTTCATTAAATCGGTTACGTAAGGAAGCAATGCCAAGTGACGGGCACGCTTAACTGCCTGAGCGATACGGTGTTGAAACTTCAACGAAGTACCCGTGATCCGGCGCGGCAGGATTTTTCCCTGTTCATTCAAGAATTTTTTCAAAAATTCGGGATCTTTGTAGTCGATAAACTTGATTCCGTTCTTTTTGAAACGACAATATTTTTTCTTCTTAACGTCAACCGTTAGAGGAGTTAAGTAACGAATTTCTGAGTTGTTATTTGCTGCCATGATTTAAGCCTCCTGTTGTTTAATTCCTTTTTTACTACGTCTCTTGTCTGCATACTCTGCGAAATCTTTGTCCTGACGGAACGTCAAGAAGCGGATCACACGTTCGTCGCGACGGTACTGGAGTTCCAGTGTTGCAACAGTTTCCGGTTTAGCTTTGAATTCAAGCAAAACATAAAATCCGGTAGACTTTTTTTGGATGGGATACGCCAATTTGCGCAAGCCCCACAGTTCTTCATTCACAATCTCAGCACCATTGGCTTTGAGAATGTCCTTGAATTTGTCGACCGCTTCCTTTGTCTGAGCTTCAGACAAAACGGGAGTCAAAATGAAAACGGTTTCATAATTGTTCATAAATTTCTCTAATAAAATTGTTTATAAAAGCGTAGAAGCACATGTTACACCTCTCCGCAACTAATTCAGGGCGCAAAGGTACAACAAATTATTGAATTACACAAACTTTATTGAAAATTTTCAAAAAATTAAAATACAGCCGCAACTCTCCCTAATTTGGCAAAGGTATTTTGTGATTTCACAACAGGAGATGCTGATATAGGGTAATTTAGCTCCTCATAGTCGGCCACTAAATCAGAAAGAATGTTTAATTCTATAAAATTGGGGTCATTGACAGGCGTTTCATTTCCAACCACTTGAAGCAACGCTTCAATTTTTTCGCAAGCTGCGTTGTATTGTTGTTCTGTTTGAATCGTTTTCATATTTTATAGTGTTGAACAATCCTTAATTTTATCATAATCACTATGTGTACCAATAATCGGCAAAACAGTTCCACTCACTTTTTCTTACGCTATTATACCAATTTTTCAAGGGCACTTCGGCCTGCGGATCCATATCCGTATAAGCTTTAATCTTTTTAAATGTAACAATTCTCATTTGTATTGGTATAATAACGTTTTTACCTGGATTATTAATATCTTTATGGCGCAAAAGTACAACAAATTATTGAATTACACAAACTTTTTTGAAAATTTTCAAAAAAACTGTGATTTTAGGATGATTAAAAAGAGTTTCTATGATTTTTTGATCATGCCAATCAAAACAATCATCACTAAAATCATAGTACAGACCAAAAAGAAAGAAGAACCCGCTTAGGAAAAACGAAACGAAACTATGTACAAAAACCCTGCGGGCTCTCTTTCTTAATAGTGTGTATTGAGGCTTTCAGCCTTGAATTGCTATTGGCATCAATTCGGATGCGATTTACCTGCTCAAAGAGTCAAGCGGCCAAGTCAAAATTCATAGACTACGCACACACCTTACCTGCATAAACAACCAATTTTCCAGCGCTCTAAAATAGAAACGATCGACTAAAGTTGCAGCGGACTCTATATCGCCGTCATTTGTAGACCTAAACCAGTATGTAACAGTTGGATTAAGCCAACTTCCATTATTCAAGTATATTCCTGCAATTCCTAAATCACCAACCCAAGCGGTCAGGTTCCAATGTTCAGGGATACTACCAGGATATTTTGAAACCAGATTCGGCAAAGCAGTTGATAGTGCGCTCCACTCAGCAGTAGTAGGTAACCGCCATACGTGTTCACCGTTGTTTAGTGCGCTGCAAGCAGACCCAGCACTTCCAAATGTGTAGTAATAGCCACTCGTCGGATAAGTACCACAGTTATTACTATAGCAGGTAGCACTGTAACCGGCTTCTTGTAAGTTGGAGGTGGTCCAGCATAGATTCGTCAAATTAGTATTGTTGTAAGCGGCGGTATTATAAACTTTACCTGAAGGAGCTGTAAATGGCGAACCACAAGTCACCACAGTGACTGCTACAGGGTCGGACGTGACACTACCAAGCGTAAGAGAAATATTGGTATTTCCGGGAGCTACACCTGTTACCACACCCAAATTACTGATCGTAGCAATATCCGTATCACTACTGTTCCAACTCATAGACGGATAAGTGGCATTAGGCGGATAGGTAGAGAAATCCATCGGCGCCGTGTTACCAACTCCTAAAGAAAACGGTGTATTCGGCGTGATTGATATATTTACAACAGGGATACCACCACCGCTGGAACCTGAACCTGCCGGTTTCCAAAGACCGGCTTGCAAGACATAAAGCCCTTCATCGAGTGCTGCACCTTCGGTTTCAGAACCGAGGTTATAAACCAGCAAACCGGATGACAACGTGGTAGATTCTCCTTCACCGAACGGATTGGCATTTTCAGCCGTGAGCACTACTTGCGGCAAGAGCAAGCCACCGCTTGCAGCACCTTGCTGACTTAAATCCAAGACAGCACCTGTGGCAACTGTGCCGTCGCCACCGATAGCCACCTGAGCAGTTACCAGTGAACAGTTACCAATTACCAGAAAACAGGTAACGAATAATACTAATATCTTTTTCATTATTTTCAAATTTATTTAATTAAGTACTCTACGATTTTGTCCTGTTTTAACATCTTTTTTCAATACACACATAAAAAAAGCGCGGACAAAACTCAACTTATCTGTTACATGAGGTCTTCAACTACCTAAACAACCAAATTAATGAGTAAAGTCCACGCCCAATCGGCGTGAACGTCTTCACTCTTTATTCTCGGTTGTTTTTTGAAATTGTTGAAGTTTCATGTAACCAGAATAAAAGCTAAAACGCTTTTTCCAAAATGTCTTAAAATGTGCGTATCAACACATTATTTTATGCCATAAGCTTATATTTTTACTTTTTTATTATTAATATTAGTCGCAAAGATACGAACTATTTTTTGAATTACCAAATTATTTTAAAAATTATTTTTCGTGTTTCGCGTTCGTCTTATTATCAAAGCATGATAGCTATTGCAAATGCGCTGGATAATTCCTTATAATTCAGTAATTAGTGATGATGCAATAACGCGATGTATAAGTATCGTATTATCATTAATGGTATAAATAATTGCCATTTTCTTATAGTTAACACGACGTATATTCACTCCATACTGCCATAAAGAAAGGTTGAAACGAATTGGGTAGGCTTCGGGATTGTTTGCCAAACTTCGTATCTTTTCTTTTAATGCTTTCATGTAGCGTCTTGATGTTTGAGGAGAGCTATAAGTGAAAGAAATGGTATCTGCTAATTCCTCCAAATCATCAATTGATTGTTGCGATAATTCGATATGATACATCTCAATCTATTTTTACCTCAACACCATAGTTCTTGCTCAAACGCTTACCTACTATATCAAACGCTTCATCAAGCGTATAGGTTTTCTCTGTCTTGATCTCCGGTTCAGGGTAGATGAATGTCACAACTCTTTTATGTTGTGACAATTCTTTAAAAATGCGCCGCCCTGTTGGAGTAGCAACATCTATTTCTGCGGTTACTTTTGTGTTCATTTATCAATTTTTTAGATTTATAATACGCACAAAGGTACAAAATCTTTCTTGAATATCCAAATTTCAAAAAAAAGTTTGCGTAATTCAAAAAATGCCGGTAGACTAAATCATGATATTTTTATGTTATCATGCTTTTTAGTGGGTATAAAGCGTTTCAAAACGACTGCGGTGCGGGTGGGCAAATACAATTTCAGCCACTCCTTCTTTTGCGTCGCATACAGCGGATCAAAACCGGTTTGATAGTTCAACGTGGTGTTGATGCGATTGAAGCCGCCAAATTGAAGATCGTCGGTGTTTAAGACCATTTTGTACTCTCCCTTGGGCACTAAAAAGCCGTAATCCGTGAAAGATGTGACAGGATTGAAATTGAAAATAAAGATGTAATCGCCGCGACGAAATGCCAAAATCTGGTCGCCGTCGTTGTCCCACACTTTTTGAATTTCCAATGTCTGAAAACCCTTGATGTTGTCAATCAGATGCACCATCGCCTTGTCAAAATCGCCCAACTGACGGTATTTCAGGTCAGGATTGTCCACCAAATGCCATTGGCGACGGGCGTATTTGTAGGACCAGGCATTGTTTTCGCGCGGAAAATCAATCCATTCCGGATGTCCAAACTCATTGCCCATAAAGTTCAAATAACCGCCGTTGATGGTCGAAATCGTCACCAAACGAATCATTTTATGGAGCGCTATGCCGCGGTCAACCGTCAGACTTTGGTCGTTTACGTGCATGTGCCAATACATTTCGGAATCAATCAGGCGGAAAATGATGGTTTTGTCGCCTACCAATGCCTGGTCGTGACTTTCGGCATAACTGATCGTTTTTTCGTCTGCCCGGCGATTGGTCGTTTCCCACCAGATGCCCGACGGATGCCAATCCTGATCCTGTTTCTCCTTGATGATTTTTATCCAATAATCGGGAATATTCATCGCCATGCGGTAGTCAAAGCCGTAACCGCCCTTGTCGACCGCCACAGCCAGTCCGGGCATCCCGCTCACTTCTTCGGCAATGGTCAACGCGCGCGGATTGACTTCGTGAATCAATTTATTCGCCAACGTGAGGTAGCAAATCGCCTCGCCGTCCTGATTGGCGTTGTAATAATCACCGTAACCCGAGAAAGCCTCGCCCAAACCGTGACTTTTGTAGAGCATACTTGTCACGCCGTCGAAACGAAAGCCGTCGAAACGGTATTCTTCCAACCAAAATTTGCAATTGGACAGCAAGAAATGAATCACCTCGTTGCGTCGATAATTGAAACACAGCGAATCCCAAGCGGGATGTTCGCGACGCGCACCGCAATGAAAATATTGGTCGTAGGAACCGTCAAACCGCCCCAAACCTTCGATTTCATTTTTCACCGCATGTGAATGCACCAAATCCATAATCACCGCCATACCCATTGCATGAGCCGTGTCGATGAGTTCTTTCAGCTCCTCAGGCGTCCCAAAACGCGACGATGCTGCAAAAAAACTCGACACGTGATAACCAAACGAGCCGTAATAGGGATGTTCCTGAATCGCCATGATTTGAATGGCGTTGTAACCGTCTTTTTGGATGCGCGGCAGAATATGTTTCGTAAATTCTTTGTACGTGCCCACCCGCTCCTCATTCGTCGCCATACCGATGTGACATTCGTAAATCAACAGCGGTTGCGTATTTGGTTTGAAATTCTTTACCTTATATATATAGGTGTTTTCGGGATTCCAGACTTGTGCGCTGAAAATGTGCGTATTATCGTCCTGCACCACGCGTTGTGCCCATGCCGGAATACGTTCGCCGGAGCAATCGCCCCAGTGCATGTTCAATTTATACAGGTCGCCGTGATGCAATTTGTCGTCCGGCAACGAAATTTCCCACACGCCATTACCAACCGGTTGAAGCTGATACTCAGGCAGTTCCGTCCAATGGTTGAAATCGCCAATCAGGTAAATCGCAGCCGCTCGTGGCGCCCATTCGCGAAACACCCAGCCTGAACCGGTCTTGTGCAAACCAAAATAGAGATAGCCGTCGGCAAAATCGCTCAACGACACTTTTCCATCTTGCGTCAACTCCTTTTCGCGCTGCAAAAAGTAGGCATAACGCCCTTCAATAGCCGCCTTGTAGGGGTCTAACCAGGGGTCGTCCTTGATTAAACCCAGTTTGCTTTTGCTCTCTTTCTTCTTAGCCATATCGCAAAGATAAGGTTTTATTTGAAACAAAGCAACTATTTCTAAAATAATTAACCATTAACCATTGACCATTAACAATTTTTTTCGTACCTTTGCGCCGGTTTTAGTAGGGTGTGTAGATTTTAAAACTCGTTTAATATGTCGGAATTCAAACTTTTTTATCAGAAAGACGGTGCTATCAAGGTGAGCCGCAGTTTGGAGTTTCTCAAAAAAACGCCTACAGATCAATTTCTGTGGATTGATCTGAACGACGTGGACGAGGAAGTGGAAGCACAATTGGAAGATTTTCTCAAGATTTATATTCAAGAGGAAGAGGAAATGATCGAAATTGAGACGTCTTCGCGCTACATGGAAACCCGCGATACGCTGGTGATTAACATGAACTTTTTGAGCGACGACTACGAAAAAAATCCGGTGTCGTTTATCATCAAAAATAATATTCTGATTTCGGTGCGCAACGGAGAATTGGCATCGTTTACGGAAACGGTAAAGCGGATGTTTGCCAATCCTGAAAATTATCCGACAGGCTGGAACGTGTTTCTGACGCTTATGGACACGCGAATCGAGTTTGACGCCGACATGATTGAAGCCAACACGCAAGAAATCACAATGTTGAGTAATACCGTTCAGGAAGCCGACGAAGATGCTTTGATGGACATCAAGAACTTGCAGGAAAAGACGATGATGTTTCGCGAAAATATCATTGACAAACAGCGCGCCGCGTCTAACATGCTGCGTAGCAACCTGTTTCCGAAAGATTTGCACCCCAATTTGACGATTCTGATCAAGGACATCAACTCCCTGTTGGAGCACATTCGATTTAGTTTCGACCGTCTGGACTATCTGCAAGATACATTCCTCGGTTTCGTAAACATCGAACAGAACAAAATCATCAAAATATTTACCATTGTGTCGGTGCTTTTCATGCCGCCAACGCTCATCGCAAGCATTTATGGGATGAACTTTGCCGGAATGCCCGAAATCGAGTCGAAGTGGGGCTATCCGCTCTCTATCCTGGCAATGGTCATGTCTGCCGTCGGCATCCTCCTCTGGTTCAAGAAAAAGAAATACTTATAGTAGAGTGTAGTTATTAGAGTTTAGAGTGTAGTCAACAAAGATTCTAAACTCTAATAACTACACTCTACACTCTAATAACTACACTCTAAACTCTAATAACTACACTCTATTATGTACGAATTGATTGATTCGGGCGATTATGAAAAGCTTGAACGCTTTGGACAATACGTCTTGCGTCGTCCGGAGCCACAGGCTGTTTGGCGCAAAGCACTTTCTGACCGGGAATGGGAAACAAAAACGAATGCTTGGTTTCGCAAAAACACCCGTAGGGGCGAATCGCATTCGCCCTCCGCACAGGCGTCTATTTCCGGCGAAGGCAATGAAAAAGGCGAGTGGATTTTGAACTACGGAATGCCTCAACAGTGGTTTGTGGATTATACATATAATTCCGGGGCACAAAATGTTGTGCCATTACAGTTACGTTTTCGACTTGGGTTGACATCTTTCAAACATGTGGGGATTTTTCCGGAGCAAGCCGCGAATTGGAACTACATTTATGACACGGTTCGGGGGATTGCGGATCAAGTCCGCAATGACGCCAACCGCCCCGTCATTGCGAGCTCGATCCGCACTCCCCTTGAATCCCCGCGTGTACTGAATTTATTTGCTTACACCGGCGGCGCATCGCTGGCGGCGAAAGCGGCAGGAGCCGATGTGACGCATGTGGATTCGGTCAAACAGGTGATTAGTTGGTCGCACGAAAACATGGAAGCGTCGGGATTGGACAATATCCGTTGGGTGTGTGAAGATGCCTTGAAATTTGTGCTCCGCGAAGCCAAACGCGGTAAAAAATACCACGGCATTCTTTTGGATCCTCCCGCTTACGGACGTGGTCCCGCCGGCGAACGTTGGATTTTAGAAGACGACATCGCCGCTCTGATGAACGCGTGCAGCCAAATTCTCGAAAAAGACAATGCTTTCGTCATCCTCAATCTCTATTCGATGGGGTTTTCTGCTCTCGTAGCCGACAATTTAGTGTGCGACTACTTCCCCTTCCTCACCCAACGCGAATCCGGCGAACTGTTTCTTCCCGACCAAGCCGGTCGAAAATTGCCGTTGAGCGTTTTTTGCCGGGCAAAAAGTTAATAAACAATCTTTATCACATAGCTGCGTTGTCCACGCACGACACGTACAATTCCTATGGTACCTTTGGCTTGCGGTTGCAAAACCGCTTCTTGCTGGTCAGGAGCGAGGGCGATTGTTTCGACGAATTGTCCGGTTACAGAATAGACCCGGAGTTCGCCGGCGGCAGGTTCTGTTTCCGAAAGCACTACTTGGTGATCCGCGCGCACATACCACATTTTATGCATGGGGTCGACAGGTTCCGGCGAAAGGCTGCCGTCGCGCAAAAGAGGCTGAATATCAGCCGGTAATGCCTGCGAAGATTGACCGGTTGGTGTTTGATAGGTGACGTAAAAATGTTTGCCGACAGACACGCAGGAATCAAAGGCGACAAACGTTTCGGTCGGCACTGTCATCGTTTTATCTTTCTGTTCAAAATCATGCTGGGTTGAATTATAATCCACATACTGCGTGGCAACGGATTGTTGTTTCACCAAATTAGTCGGCTCTTGCTTACCCAAATACACTTTAATCAAGGCGTTGGATACATTTGTGACCGCTGTGGCAGGCATCTGAACAAAAACTCCAAACAAATCACTGTTTTCAGTTTCATTAAATTCTTTCGCTTTTTGCCCAATAACCGGCGCAACTGAAAACCAAGCGTCCGTCTGTGCCCGCCGGAACGGATTTTCGGCATGCGGATCAAAGCCGCCTAACTGTTTTATGCCAGAAAGATAAGGATCTAAGGCGTTCACCAACGGATTATTACCGCCATTGACTGCCCAACCCGAATTTAATGAAGAAAACCAATCATATCCTCCACTTTGACAAGTGGATATTCCTCCGGTTAGCCCTCCAACAATGCGATTGCTGTTGTCAAAAAGGGCTGATCCGGAAGATCCGGCATGCGTTGAACCGGTGTCCCACGCCGGCACTAACCAATGCGATTTGGGATCAAAACCATACTCTGTATAACTGTAAGACACTATATTTTGTGAACTTTTGCCGTATTTTGTGACTGCTCCATCGGGGTGATGTAAATTTGAAAAGGGAGGTGATGGCAGCGAAAGCAGTGTATCAGCGTTCCAGCCTGCAAAATAGGCATTGTAATAGTCGGGAGGTGTTTCCTTAAATTCCAGCAAGGCAATGTCTTTTCGTTCCAAAATAGCCGCCGGATAGGCTCCTGCCAGCGACATTTCTTCTGAACCTTTCATCTGATGATCATCCACCGGACGATTGTAATTGAAAAACGCCACGATGGTGCCAGCTTGCGTCACATAATACTCTTCCGGACGTGGAAATGGTGTTGTGGCGGGATTATTCAAACAGTGCACTGCCGTCAAAACATAAGGCGTGCCATCGTTTTTTGTGTTGTTAATCAAATTTCCGGAACAGAGCGTATTCCCATTAATCATCAACAGAAGCGACGAACGAATCAACTCTTTGTTGGCATTAGAAAACAGCGCATCCGGCATACAAGCGTATGTGTTGCCGCCGGCATCCGTTTTAGGCTCTGCACGCAGCACGTCGCGATAATCGTGGTTGACTTCACCAATGACTAATTGCCCGCGAAACTCCGCATTAGCCGGCTCCGAATATTCCACAATAATGGAATCGCCCGCCACCGGACGCGTCGGGAGCAGTCGCTCCGGCGAATTGTTGCGCGCATCAAACGCTCCAATCACGTGCGAATGGTTCGCATTATAAATAAATAGTTGTGCTCCTTCCGGAATTTCAAATTCCGTAAACAACAAATTGATCGAATAAGCCCCGCGCGACGCAATCCCCACTTGCCACACACGCGTGCCGTCGGGTAAAACCGTTTCCATGCCGTCTTTCCCTCGTGCAATGTTTGTAAAGAACTTATACGCAAAAGAATACGCTCCACGCATATTTCGTTCGTTGAGCTTATCCGATTGCAACACCGAATCCAAATCGAAAGCCGGCATCGTGATAAAATCGGGATTGGATGCATTGGGAGCAGGAGAAACATGATTCGTCCCACTATTTCTTAATGGATTAGTGTCGAGGAAACGGGGACTTCCGCCGTAAGAGATTTGTGCCTGCAAACCACTTCCGGCTAACAAACAAAACATCCCAAGAAGCAACAACTTGTTTTTCATGCCACAAAAATAGGTAAAAAATTTGTATCATCAAAAAAAAACTGTACATTTGTGCGCAAAAATCAACTGTGCGCAAAAATAATAGACAATGGCGGTCAAACTGAAAGAAATAAGCACGAAGGCGGAACTTGAAAAATTCGCCGAGTTCAACATTGACTTGTACAAAGGCAATCCCTACCACGTGCCGGGCTTGATTGAAGATGAAATGATGACGCTGGACAAACAAAGAAATCCTGCGTTTGAGTTTTGTGAAGCTATTTATTTTCTGGCTTACCAAGACGATAAAATCGTTGGTCGCATTGCCGGAATCATCAATCACCGTGCTAATGAGACGTGGAATCAAAAATATGCCCGCTTCAGTTTTGTCGATTTTATTGACGATGTAGACGTGTCAACGGCTTTATTTGAAGCGGTTGAAAAGTGGGCGATTGCCAAAGGCATGACCGGCATGCAAGGACCGCTGGGATTTACCGATCTCGACCATGAAGGACTGTTGGTGTGGGGATTTGACCGCATGGGTACGATGGCGACGGCGTACAGTTTCCCTTATTATATGGAGCATCTGGCGAAACTCGGCTACGTGAAAGATCAGGATTGGAAAGAATTTTACATACAAATTCCGAAGGAAATTCCCGACAAACACCGGCGCATTTCGGAATTGGTGATGAAAAAATATGGTTTGACTATCAAGAAATTCAAGCGCACCAAGGATATTTGGAAATACGCCAAACGCATCTTTGAACTGTGGAATGAGGCTTACAAACCGTTGTATGGCTATTCTGAATTGTCTCCCAAGCAAATTGACTACTACATAAAGATGTATATCCCGATGCTGCGACTGGATTTGATCACGTTGGTCGTGCGCGAAGCCGATGATGCTGTGGTGGGCTTGGCAATCACGCTACCCAATCTGTCGAAAGCGTTGCAAAAAGCTGAGGGTAAAATTTTTCCGTTTGGTTGGGTTCACCTGTTGAATGGGATGTATGGCAACAACAAGATTGTCGATTTGTACATCATGGGCGTCATCCCGGAGTATCAGAGCAGAGGCGTGAATGCGCTGCTGTTTTATGACCTGATTCCGATTTTCAATCAAAAGGGCTTTGTCTATGCCGAAAGCAATCCCGAACTGGAACTCAACAACAAAATGCAAGCCCAGTGGGAATACTTTGACTTTGAGCACGTTAAGACGCGTCGCGCCTTCTTGAAGCACTTAAGTTTGCCGGCTACGCAGGCAGGGGTTTAGAGGTGGGATGGTGGCTCCAGCAGCCTGAGACTACCGGTTAGTTAGCTCGACTCTTTCCGAGAGCCGTTCCAAACAGTGTGGCGGACGAGGCATCCGTGATTGTGACTTTTACCAAATCGCCGACGCGGTAGTTGGCTTTGTCGAAAATGACGACTTTATTTTGCGACGTGCGACCGAACAGTTGTTCGCGTGAACGTTTGGAAAAGCCTTCTACGAGTACTTCGCACGTTTTTCCGATGTCTTCTGTGTTACGTAACAGCGACGATTCGAGTTGTTGGGCAATAATTTCGTTCAGGCGGCGAATTTTCACGTCTTCGGGTACATCGTCCGGCAGGTGTTGCGAGGCATACGTGCCGGGGCGTTCCGAATATTTGAACATAAACGCCGCATCAAAATTCACTTCACGCATCAGAGAGAGGGTCTCTTGATGATCTTCTTCCGTTTCGGAATGAAACCCGCAAAACAAATCGGTCGAAATCGCAGCATCCGGCAGGATGCGTCGAATGGCTGCAATGCGGTCGAGATACCATTCTCGCGTGTATTTGCGGTTCATCGCTTTCAATATTTTACTGCTACCCGATTGTGCCGGCAAGTGGATGCTTTTGCACAGATTGTCGTGCGCCGCAATCACCTTCAGCGTTTCGTCGCTCATATCTTTGGGGTGCGAAGTGGTGAAGCGAATCCGCATAGCCGGCGCCTCTTTTGCTACCATATCTAATAAGGCAGGAAAGTCTATTACTTCAGGGGATTGCGGATCAAGCCCGCAATGACGCTCCTCTTCTGTCATTGCGGGCTTGACCCGCAATCCCCTCAGGTTGTACGAATAAGAGTTCACATTTTGTCCAAGCAACGTGACTTCGTGATAGCCTTGTTCTTTGAGGGCGCGCAATTCGTTGAGGATGCTTTCCG
The DNA here is from genome assembly GCA_031261285.1 of Candidatus Symbiothrix sp. Classification (GTDB taxonomy): domain Bacteria; phylum Bacteroidota; class Bacteroidia; order Bacteroidales; family Azobacteroidaceae; genus Azobacteroides. The sequence goes on from JAISKM010000167.1 coordinate 29,309, forward strand.
GCTCGCGGCTCCGTTCGCGTCCGCGCGTGTATGGCACGATGCAATAAGTACAAAAATTGTTACAGCCTCGCATGATGGAAATAAAACCCGACAGTTTCACGCCCGACAGTTTGAGCGGAATCACGTCTTTGTAAGTTTCCGTGGTCGAGAGTGCGACGTTAATGGCCTTTTCGCCTTGCTCCACAGCACCAATCAGGTTGGGAAGATCGAGGTAAGCGTCGGGACCAACCACTAAATCGGCATGATGTTCGATGATTAGCGCCTCTTTGGCACGCTCGGCCATACACCCTAGCACCCCAATAATCAGCGATTTATTTTTCTTTTTCAGCGATTGAAAATACTGCAACCGGGAAATGACGCGCTGTTCGGCATTGTCGCGTACCGAACACGTGTTGATAAAAATCACATCCGCATGTTCGATGCTTTCGGCCGGTTCAAAGCCATCCATTTGCATGATAGCGCTAACAACTTCACTATCAGCGACATTCATCTGACATCCGTACGTTTCAATAAATATTTTTTTGACCTTATTCATGATTTTAACAAACTTTAACTACGATTTTATCCATTTTTCTGCAAAAACGCTTGCAGATTCAAAAATAAGTACTACCTTTGTGTATGAAAAACGTAAAATTTTTTCATAGTTAAGGTTTTGGTTAAATGGGTAAGGGGTGACTGCGAAGTTATCCCTTACAACTTTTTTATACTTTTCCATTTCAACTAATCTTGTTTCAAGCACACAAAAAACGGTTCTCCATTCATAAAAATACTTTTTTGCAAAGGTAACTATTTTTCTCAACTTACCAAAGGGTAAGTTACCTGTTAGTACCTTCATTTGTTGAAACAAATAAAATAAGTGTCGCTAAAATAACACCTTAATAAATAATTTGCAAAAATATTTGGTAGTTTCAAAAAAAATACGTTACTTTGCAACCTCTCTAAGCCACATAAATATTGACAAAGCGTTGTCAATAGGTTTGGAGAGGCTTTTATCATATCCCAACTTTGAAATCGCGAAAATTCAATATGATACGGGATCTGGGTAAAAAGTATTCATGTTTCTTTTCTGTATATAATTTTGAATTCTATGAATTCTACTTTATATGGGATTGATGCGTGGGTGACTGTTGCTCTCCGTATCATGGGCTTTCGCGAGCCTCAAAGTTGGAGAGCGTATAATAGTTCCTCACGCTCTTTTCATTATAAAAATTGCCGAACTTGGGGACGGGGAAGCAAAAAAAAATTATGTACAAATGAAAACATTTAATTTTAGGAGATTGCGGATCCAGTCCGCAATGACAGTTGCGTTGCTGGTTGCCTGTGTTCTGGCAACCGGTAACTGTTCACCGGTAACTGCCCAAGTGGCAATTGGTGGCGACGGCACCGTAACACCCGGCGCGTTGTTGGATTTATCGCAAGCTACTGATGCCGGCGGCTTGTTGCTACCCCAAATTGAAAGTGCCGACACACTCAATGAGGAGTTGAAAAAGCCCGGCATGCTGGTTTACAACAAAACGGACGGCAAAGTTTATACCTACAATGGTTCCTTCTGGACTGCCGGCGGTTCCGGAGGTGGAGATAATCCCGGTCCGGCTCCTGAAAGCATCATTATTTCTGCAAGTCCCAGTGGTCCAGTACTTGTAGACGCTACAACAACGCTAACAGCAACTGTCCTGCCCGTTAATGCAGGTTGGACAACTGTCAACTGGGGTGGCAATGTGCCAACTATCGCTCTTGTTGATGCTGTCGATGGTAGTCCTAATACAGCCACAGTCACCGGCATACACAATGGTAACACTACAGTCACCGCTTCTGTTGCCGGTGTTTCAAGTGATCCGTTTACTATCCAGATAGGTATTCCCCCAACCGGCATTTCCATTACCGGAGCTACTTCTCCGACGTCAATAGGAGTGGGTGGTAAAACGTTGCAGTTGGGTTGTTCCATCACACCGGGCAATCAAACTTACCCCGTTTCATGGTGGTCTTCCGATGAAACCATCGCTACAGTGGATAACACCGGTCAAGTTACTTCTTCGGCAACTACCATCGGTTCGGTCGAAATCACTGCCAAGGTAGGCAATATCACCTCTGATCCTTTTATAGTTAATGTTGGACATTGTACGGGTACAATAACAGGCGTTTCAGGTTTTGAGTATCCGATTGGCAGTTACGCCTATGTAGAAAACGACTTGCGAAACTTATGTTGGACGCTTACCAATCTTAAAGAGGCTGGTGCTGCCAACACATCATTCCCTGGGCAGGATGAAAATAGAGGTTATTATTACCAATGGTCTGTTGCCGCAACTCCGAGTAACAACGATATTTGTAAACGTGGATTGGGACTTGATTGGCGAATGCCCACTGATGATGATTGGACTCTCTTGAGGGATGAAATAGATAATCTAACGCCTGAAGATGTTGCCTATTGGAACGCGGCTCCAGCTTCCATGGCTGGGATGGTTCCCAACCGTTCCAGTGGATGGCCACAGTGGGACACAAGTGCGTACTGGTTTAGTTCGTCAGCGGATCGGCGACTGTTTATTTATTGGAAAAATTCGAGTGAGGCATATCAATGGACATTTATCCAACAACAATCATCAAATGATAGTGATAATTATCGGTTTACGGTTCGTTGTGTGCGTAGTTTATGAGTTTAGTACAGAAAAATATAATGCAATTCTCTTGTATTTTTTTAGAAAAGATTTGGTAGATTCAAAAAGATGCTTAACACGGGGGATGATTAGTTCCATCCCGATAGATAAAGTCAAATGACTTTATCTAAAGGAATGTAGGGAACAAACAAATTAAATTTATAAACATAATGAAACATTCATGACAATAGGAGGACACAGAAGGGGATGATTATAGCGGATGGTCGGTAATAAAGCGACCCCGAAGGGGTCATAAGTTTATAGCAATGATTTACATCCCATCCCCATACGACCCCTACGGGGTCGAAAATCATGGATTATGCGATTTTTCTATAAACATACGACCCGTTGGGTCGAAAACAACTAAAAATAAAATTACAAACAAATGAAAAATAATAATTTTAGGAGAGTACGGATGGGATTGCGGATCAGGCTGAAAGCCTGATATAACCTAGCCCAGGGCATCGCCCTGGGAAATGATAGGGATCATGTTATTGCGCCCTGAAAGGGCAAGATATACTGGACTTTCAGCATGTTATAGTGTATCGGCAGTATTCCCCAGGCGTTGCCTGGGGCTGGGATATGAAGCCCTTATTGGGCTTAAACTACCAAGAAAGAGGACCCGCGGGGTTTTGTTTAGTTTCGTTTCATTTTTTGCCCTGAGCGGGTCTCTTTCTTTTTAAGAATTTTTTATATCTTTGTGGCGTATTTTAATGAAAAATGAAACGAAACATCAAAATAAACAAAGGATTAGACATCCATTTGAAAGGATCTGCTTTTAATCTGCACCACAAAGTCGCTCCTTCACTCAATTACACGGTCTATCCGACAGATTATCCGGGTTTAATTCCCGAAGTGGTGGTCAAAGACGGCGATAAAATACAGGCGGGAACAACTCTCTTGTACGATAAAAATGCCCCTTCACTTAAGGTCGTTTCGCCCGTCAGCGGAACGGTTTTGTTGGTCGACAGGTGTGAACAACGTGTTTTGAAGGATATTCTCATCGAGGCAGACGGCAAAGAGTCGTTTATTGATTTTGGCAAAAAAGACGTCAATGAGTTGTCCGGTAAAACGATTAAGACGACTCTGGCGGCTGCCGGTATCTTGGCATTATTTCGGCAGCGTCCTTACGACCGCATTGTGAACCCTGAGGAAACACCACGCGACATTTTTGTGTCGGGCTTTTATTCGGCGCCGCTGCATCCTGATTTTGACTACGTCTTAAAAGGACAGGAAACCGATTTTCAGACCGGATTGGATGCGTTGGCAAAGTTGACGGACGGGAAAGTGTATTTGGGTGTTCGCTCCCAACAACAGACAGACAACATCCAAAACGCCGAGGTAATGGAGTTTGAAGGACCGCATCCGGCAGGCAATGTCGGCGTACAAATCAATCATATTTGTCCTGTTAATAAAGGTGAAGTGGTGTGGACCGTTCGTCCGGAAGACGTGTTGGTCATCGGCCGTTTTTTCAACAAAGGCAGTGTCGACATGACCCGGTTGGTGGCTCTGTGTGGTTCGGAAGTGAATCAAAGTGCGTTAGGCTACTATACTCTACGACTGGGGCAAACTGTTGAACCCATTGTGGAAAACAGTGTGACACAAAATATTCCGTTGCGTTTCATCAGTGGCAATCCATTGACAGGCAAGCGAATAAGTGCCTCCGGTTCGTTGCGAGTGGGCGATCCTCAAATCACAGTGATTCCCGAAGGCGATGAATGTTTCGACTTCTTGGGTTGGGCACGGTTGGTTCCGGCAAAAGTGGTAGACGCACGCGTCAAAGGCAGTCGACGTGCAATGATTCTGTCGGAAGAGTGGGACAAGGTATTTCCAATGGATATTTTGCCCGATTTTTTGATTCGTGCGATTGTTGCCAACGATGTTAAAAAAATGGAAGAATTAGGCATTTACGAAGTGGCACCCGAAGATTTTGCGCTGTGCGAATTTGTGGACACCTCCAAAATGGAGTTGCAGCAGATTGTGCGGCAAGGTTTGGATACATTATATAAAGAAATGATTTGATATGAAAAAATTTATACGAAATCAATTAGACAACTTAAAACCCACCTTCGAGCCGGGTGGAAAATTAGCAATGTTCTACTCCGTGTTTGAAGGAATGGACTCGTTTTTGTTCGTTTCCAATGAAACGGGGAGTGAAACCGGCACGCATATCCACGCTTCAAACGACTTGAAACGTGCCATCACATTAGTGATAATCGCCTTGATCCCCTGTGTGTTATTTGGGATGTATAACGTTGGTTATCACCACTTTATTGCTATTGGCGAATCGGCAGGTTTTATATCGTCATTTTTTTACGGATTACTGGCTGTGTTGCCGATGTTGGTGGTTTCTTATGGCGTGGGATTGGGCATCGAATTTGCTCTGGCACAATGGAAAGGGTACAAAATACAGGAAGGATTTTGGGTTTCCGGGATGCTGATTCCGATGATTCTGCCGGTTGAAACGCCACTATGGATGATTGGAGTGGCAACTGCTTTTTCGGTCCTTATTTGCAAAGCAGTGTTTTTTCGCACCGGTTTTAACATCTGGACCCCCGCTTTGATTACCTGCGCGTTTTTGTTTTTCGTCTATCCGTCCAACGCCGGCGGTCCCCTGAGCTATTGGGATATGTTTTGGGGACTTATTCCCGGCTCTGTCGGCGAAACATCCAAACTCTGCATTTTAATTGGTGCGATCATCTTATTAGCGACCGGCATTGCCAGCTGGCGGACGATGGTGTCCGTTTTCGCCGGCGGTTTGCTTACCGCATGGATTTTCAATTGGATCAATGCAAGTCCGGCGATGCAGATTTCTCCCTTACAGCACATTCTGTTGGGCGGATTTGCGTTTGGTGCGGTGTTTATGGCAACCGACCCCGTGACCTCGCCCCGCACACGCAACGGCAAATATGTCTTCGGCTTTTTAACCGGCTTGTCGGCAATTGTGATACGCGTCCTCACCGGCTATCCGGAAAGCATGATGTTCGCGATTTTACTAATGAATTTGTTCACTCCGCTCATCGACTATTGTGTGGTGCAAACGAATGTACAACAGCGTCTAAAACGAATAAAAAAATAAACAAAGAAGACAATAGCTATGGCAAATGCCGTCAATTGATCGTGATGCCGATGCCAAACGGCTGTACATTTGGTCCTTTGCCTTTTTCAAACATGGAGAACGGTTGATAGTAGCCGAAAATGCCTACATCACCTAATCCGATTTGGGCGATAAAACGGATGTTGATGGGATGCATGTTCAGGTCGCGACCAAGACTTGTTTTTTTGGTGCCTTCCAAAGTCCGGATGTCGACTTGCGATTTGGAATAGTACTTAATCAAGCTTTCCACGCCGCCATTGATATAGAAACATTTATTTTTAAACACTTTGGTTTGGTATTCCAAAATCAACGGAATAGTTATATAATAAGCTAATAATTTGCTGGATTTGTACGTCAAATCGTCCGGAGCAGGTTCAAATTGGGTGATATTATCTTCTCTTAACCCGTTCAGACCGGTGTTGCCGGCAAAATGGTAACGCGTGAAATCCAATCCCATACCGGTACCAAGCACCCAATGATCAGTAAGTTTCTTATTGACTTGAGCAAAATTGAGTTTGAATGAATACGATTGACTGAGTTTTAAATCGACCTGTTCAAGCCCGAAATCACTGCCCTCCAGTCCGTCTAAATTGGCAAAAGCGAACGACAAACCTCCCCAATGAGGATTCATTGATCTTTCTTGCCAAAAAAATACGGGACTATTGAGTGTGCCGTCCAAAAATACGGAACTTTTTGTTACTGCCAGGCTATCTTCCCTACGGGACGCATCTGTCTCAGTTACCTTGATAGTGTCTTTTTCAATGACAACCATTTCTTCTTGTGCCGAAACGGCGGAAAATGCTAATACACAAGCTAATAGAATAAGATATTTTTTCATGACTGTTATAATTTTATACGTTTGTTATTGACCTTAATAAATAAATCTTTCAATTTTTGCAATTCGGAATCTAATTTTTCCGGTGGAAAATTGCCTTTGATGTAAATCAACGTCATTTTCTGTGCTTTGCAGGTGAACAGGATGTATTCGTAAGTCGACGAATTACCGATTTTACCCAAAGAATACGTTGCCGATTCGATTTTTCCATCTTTTTTGGATTCCATCAGCACGACCCCGTTGCCACTGTGTTTGACAAAATCGTTCAAAATAGCCACACGAGTGGTGTTGAGAATCATGGAATCGACAGGAATAATCAGGCTTTTATACCGGCTAATTTTGGTGTGGTTGCCCAGCACGTCTTTCGCCAATTCAATCAGCGTCGAACCTTTTTGTTTGCCGTAATCATCGAATATTTTTTCGATATTCAGTCCTTCCTGTGCGCCGGCAGCGAAACTCGGCAAAGCAAACGCCAGCAGCAGGAGAAATCGTTTTAATGTGTTCATATTTTTATTTTTTTATTTTTACACTCAATTCCGGTGATTGCGGGTCAAACCCGCAATGACATCGTCTAACGCATCAATCTGAGAGGAATAGACGGCGTCGTTGCCCGCAGACAAACTCTCTAAGGCAGTAAGAGCCTCTTGCTGAATAACGACAATGTCCGTCTGTTTTTGACCATCAATGTATGCCAGAGAAATCTCTGACGCATTTTTATACACATTCAAAGCAAACGGCAAACTGAATAACAAGAGCAGTGAAGCGGCTGCCAAACCTAAGCCCCACCCCCAGCCCCTCCCCTCAAGGGAGGGGAGAATAGTGCGCAAAATCCGACTCCTCTCCTTTGAGGGGTGGGGCTTAGGCTGGGGCCGTTCTGCGGCAAAATATTGAAACATTGGTTGATACATTTTCAACGCCTCAGCAACCGGTTCCGTTTGGAAATAATCCCGAAGCGTTTGCTCTTCCTGCAAGGTTGTCAAGCCTTCGAAGTACTTGTCAATCAATGCGGTTATATGTGTACTATCTGCTTTCATAATGTTGTCATTGCGGGTGTGACCCGCAATCCCCTGTTTTATAATTCATCATTAAAATATAGTGTTCTCTCACTTTTTTGCGTGCTCTCGAAAGATTGACTGTCACGGCACTTACCTGAGTGCCTGTGATGTCGGCGATTTCTTGCAGTTCGTAGCCTTCGACGTCGCGCATTTGAATAATCAGTTTTTGCAATTCCGGCAGATGCTCGATAATTTTCTTTACTAATGCCACCGCATCCTGCTTTTCGAGTGTTGAATGAGGCGTTTCCGTGGTCGCACCCAAATGAAACTCATCGGCTTCCGTTTTTTCTTTCAGCAGTTTCAAACGGTCGAAACAGATATTCTTGGTCGTTTGCATCGCAAAAGCGGCCGGGTTAACCACTGTGTCCAACTGTTCGCGAATATGCCACATTCGGAGCAACGTTTCCTGCACCACATCTTCGGCGTCTTCCGAGTGCTGCAAATACTTCACAGCCGTTCGAAAAAGCGTGTCCCGAAGTGGAATAATATCTGATTTGAACCGTTCTATTTGCATATCTATAGAGATGACGAACGAAGAGAGAAATTATAACATTACAAATGACAATTTACGCAGGTTCGGGGGTTGTCCGCTCCTATGGCACAGGATCGTAGCCGTGTCCGCCCCAAGGATGGCAGCGAAGGATACGTTTGAGGGCAAGCCAGCCGCCTTTCAACGCACCATATTTTTTGATCGCTTCGAGTGCATATTCGGAGCAGGTAGGTGTGAATCGGCAACTTGCCGGCGTGTGGGGCGAAATGCACGCGCGATAGAATCGAATGAAAAACGTTATCGTCAGTGCAGGTATGCCCCGTAATCCCCTGGTTGACTTACAATTATCAGGAGATCCCGCATCAAGTGCGGGATGACAGGCTTTTTTTAATCGCCGCATGTGATTTTTTTTATTAACGTGTTCAGGGCTTTTTGCATCGCGATTTCCATTTCGCTGTAGGTGCACAACGAATCGCTCACATACAAAAATCCGACCAGCAACCGGCTGTCTTTTTTTTGTACAGCTTCGGAAAGGGCTGTTTTGTTCAGGCGATAGGTTTCCCGGATGAGGCGTTTCAGTCGATTGCGATCGACCGCGTGCTTGAATTTTTTCTTGGGCGCACTTGCTAAAATGGCGACGGGTGCGATTGTAAGAGCGTTCACCCCTACCCTACGTTGTTCCACAAACACCACGCGTAAAGGATACGCGATAAATGATTCAACCGGCGTCGTACGATCGAATAAAAGATCAAGCTCTCGCTGATTGGAAAGCCGTTCCCCCTTACTTAGAGTGTTGATGTTCATATTATGCCCCTGCGGGGCTAAATTATTTCTTTTTCTTAGGCAACGCTTTCTTGAGATAGTTTTCCAACGCTGCCGTCATGGATGGTGCGTCGGGCGTAGGAGCTTCGATGTCTAAGCGTAAACCGGCATCTTTCGCTGCTTTGGCTGTGGTCGGTCCAAACGTCCCAATCGCAACGTCACCTTGCTGAAATTTCGGAAAATTTTTCATCAAAGAATTAATTCCCGAAGGCGAAAAAAAGATCAACGCATCGTAATCAAACGATTCGCCGGGCGCAAAATCATTGCTCACCGTGCGATACATCACGGCTTCTTTGTGCTTGATTTTTTTTGCATCCATCACCAGCAGCAGGTCGTTTTTATGCACGTCAGACACTACCACGAGGTAATTTTCCTTGTTGTGCTTGCTAATGAGTGTCGCTAAATCTTCCATTTTACCGGTAGCAGCGAAAAATATTTTTCGCTTGCGATACACAATGTATTTTTGCAGATACACCGCAATCGCCTCTGTCACACAGAAATATTTCATCGTGTCCGGAATGTAAACACGTGTTTCACCAACCAAACGAAAAAAGTGGTCGACACCTGTTTTAGCAGTAAAAACCACCGCCGAAAAATCTAATATATTAATTCTTTGAGTGCGAAAATCTTTCAACTCCACCGGATCTATTTTGATAAACGGACGAAACACAACTTCTACAGCATATTTTTCCGCGATATCGTAATACGGCGACTTATCACCGGCCGGCTTAGGCTGTGAAATAAGAATTTTCTTTACATTTAAACCCATAAAGTACTATTTTGTAACAAATAAATTAATGCTCTATATCCTAAATACAGAGGCACTGCTTCGAGGGTGCAAAGGTACAAAATAAAATAAAGCAAAAGGTTATTTTTCTGAAAAAATATTGTATAAACTTTGTAACAGATCAATATTTCGACCAATGAGAGGAATATAAAATTGAAATAAAACCCAAAATAGTACGATGCTTTAACGTAAAACATCAGCACTGTCGGAATAAATAATACCAGTCCGCTCAAAGCTACAATAGAAAGCATGTTTTGGCTGAATAAATCCACTTGGTCTTTTTCAAAAAAAACCGTGCCGATCATGTAATTGAAGGCAAATTTGACCAACAAAAACACAATAATCACCGCCGAACTGACTCCAATCAGCCAAAACAGTTCCGACACCGACTCCAAAGGCACATTGGCATGGTAAGACACGATGCAGAAAATAAAAATGGACAGCAAGACAATCGTCTGAGACGTCAATAAAAGTTTGCTAATAAATTCGTGTTGAATGTTTTCAAAGAAAATACTTTGCCGGTTACGTTCACGAAAAAGCCCCTCCATCATGGCAGCAAACAGCCTGCGCCCGCTTCCCAACACCTGCATACTGATAAAAAAGCAGAGTAGAAAAAGGACGAATCCCCAGTTTTGAGCCACCGGCCATTCCGAAAGTAGTTGTTCCTGCATAATTTTCCGCAAAGGTACAAAATAATTGTTAATGGTCAATGGTTAATGGTTAATTATTTAGTTATTCTTCGGTGATCGTGAAGCCGGCTTGTGCCAAATCTTGCCAATAATTGGGGTATGATTTTGTGACCACATGGGGGTCGGCAATGCGAATATTTTGATTGACCAGGCACGCCGGTGCAAATGCCATCGCCATGCGGTGGTCTTCATACGTGGCAATGACAGGATGTGTTTCGGGTTCACAGCGTTCGCCCGACCAATGCATCGCATTGTCTTTGGCACTCACGTCATAACCGAGTTTGCGTAACTCTGTCTGTAGAGCAGCAATGCGGTCTGTTTCTTTGATTCGCAGACTTTGTAAGCCCGTAAAATTAAACGAAATGCCCAGCAGGCAGCATGTTACAACAAATGTTTGTGCCAAATCGGGTTCATTCACGAAATCGTGTTGTAGGGGCGTGGGCGCATCCGTAGGGTTTGTCATTGCGGGACGGCGAAGCCGTGCCTGTCCTGAACTTGATTCAGGAACCCGCAATCCCCTGATAATTGTAGTCTGATTGTCGGGGGATTGCGGGTCGGAGCCCGCAACGCAATGACGGGTGGAAACGCCTACTTTTTCAAACAAATACCGCCCTTGTGCATCCCCTTGCATGCTTTTTTCTTCCAGCCCTAACAATGCAATTTGCGCATTGCCTTGTGCTAAAGCCGCAATTTCGTACCAATAGGAGGCTGCCGACCAGTCGCTTTCGACCGTGAACGGCACCGGTTTGTATGGTTGAGGCTGTATTTTTACGGTTTGACCGTTCCAATCGACAGCTACGCCGAATTGTTGCATCAGGCGCGTCGTCAGTTGCAAATATGGCATCGAAATGAGGTCGCCGGTCAAACGAAGTTCCAAACCTTGCTCCAGATGTGGCGCAATCATCATCAAGGCAGAAATATATTGCGAGCTCACGCCGCCGTTCATCGTGATTTGCCCGCCTTTCAGCGTTTTGCCGGTGATGCGCAAAGGAGGAAATCCGTCTTTTTCGAGGTAGTCGATTTCAGCCCCCAATGAACGCAAAGCCTCCACCAATAGTTTAATCGGACGATTTTTCATGCGTTCCGTGCCGGTAATCGTCCAATTACCCGGACGTTGCGCCAAATAAGCCGTCAAAAAGCGCATAGACGTACCCGCCGCACCAATGTCAAAATCGGCACCGGAAGACAGCAAAGCCTTTTGCAACACCTGTGTATCGTCGCTATCCGACAAATTGTGAATAGCACCGGTGATAACCGGTAACCGGTAACCAGGCACTGGTAACCGGTAACTGCTCACTGGTAACTGATAACTGCTCCCTGATAACGCATTCAGAAGCAACACCCGGTTACTGATGCTCTTGGAAGCCGGCAAACGGATGCTTGTATGGATGGATTGTGGTGCTTGTATGTTGTAAATCATCGCACAAAGATACAAAAAAATTCATAACTCATCACTCATAACTCATAACTAAATAATTAACCATTAACCATTGACCATTAACAATTATTTAGTACCTTTGCATCAAAAGATAAAAAAATGGAAAAAGAATTGACTTTGTTAGGACATAAAACAGAATACAAACAACACTACGCACCGGAAGTGCTGGAAACGTTTGACAACAAGCATCCCAATCGCGATTATTGGGTACAGTTTAACTGCCCGGAGTTTACAAGCCTGTGTCCCATCACGGGGCAACCGGATTTTGCGACCATTCGCATCGACTACATTCCTGCTATAAAAATGGTAGAAAGCAAGAGTTTGAAACTCTATTTATTCAGTTTTCGCAACCACGGCGCGTTTCATGAGGATTGTGTCAACATCATCCTGAACGATTTAGTCCAATTGATGCAACCCAAATACATCGAAGTAACGGGAATTTTCACCCCTCGCGGCGGCATCAGCATCTATCCTTATTGCAATTATGGGCTGCCGGGCACAGAATATGAAGAATTGGCAAAAAAACGACTGTTTAAACACCAATCAATTTAGTTGGGTCTACCCACTGAATCGTGAACCCTCGCCGCTCCATGCCGCGAAACCATGTCATTTGGCGTTTGGCGAATTGATGAATCGCGATTTCAAGATGGTCGTGCATCTCTTGAAACGTCAGTTTTCCGATGACGTGAAGGGTGACAAACCGGTATTCCAAGCCGTAATACATCAAATCTTCGGGCGAAAGTCCGGATGCTAACAGCGTTTGTACTTCTTCAATCAATCCCTCTTGCAGGCGGTCGTCAAGGCGTTTACTGATTTTTTGGCGACGTAAATCACGGTCAATGTCAATGCCGAGAATCAAACTGTCCACAGATGGATAAGCCGTTTGTTCGGGCGTTTTGGGCACGTCAGGGAAATCATAGCCACGGAGCACGGATTCGATGTAAAGTCCCGACCCTCCACACAAAATCGCCTTTTTGCCTCGCGCTTTAATGTCTGCGAACACCGCATGAAAGTCGTTTTGGAAGTGGTAAACATTGTATTTTTCGCCTGCGTCACAAATATCAATCAAGTGATATGGGATTTCGCGATCGCCTACCCGGTAATCACCCAAGTCTTTGCCTGTACCAATCGTCATGCCTCGATACACTTGTCGCGAATCGGCAGAGATGATTTCCGCATCCAGTTTGTGCGCTAATTTCACTGCAAAAGCCGTCTTTCCGGACGCTGTAGGTCCTAATACGGTGGTTAGCTCCGGACATGAAGAAGTCTGGAGAACAGGAATAATTTGGGGGGGATTCCCGCCTACGCGGGAATGACAAGCCCGGTTCATTCGTGTTTCGCCCAACTGCATATTATGGAGTCAACCTTGAAGGACCTCTATAAAGAAATGTTGCTTCTCGAACGTTATCTAAATTCAGCAATACCATCAATAATCGGGTTAAACCTAAGCCAAAACCACCATGAGGAGGCACACCGTATTTAAAGAAATTGATGTAATCTTGTAATGGTTCAAGAGAAAATCCTTTTTCCACAGCTTGTTTTGCCAAAATATCTGCACGGTGTTCTCTTTGCGCACCAGTAGTAATTTCTATGCCTTTGCAGATTAAGTCAAAACTTTTAGTAACATCCGGATTGTTTTCGGGGCGCATGTGATAAAACGCTCTTACAGAAGTAGGATATTCCGTAAGGAAAATGTAATCGTGATTAAAAGTTTTCTTTACATATTCACTGATAAGTCGTTCACCTTGAGGGTCTAAATCGTCTTTATGACTAATAACGTGTCCTAATGTTGCTAAAATTTTTCTCGCTTCTGTCAATGTCATTCTTGGAAATGGCAAAGTAGGCACTTCTATTTCAAACCCAAATACTTCTTTAATTTTTTCGCCGTGTTTTTCTGCTACCTTTTTAACAATATGCGCAATCCATTCTTCTTCGCACTTCATTACATCTTCGTGACTGTCAATCCACGACAGTTCCATATCAACAGAAGTAAATTCCGTATCGTGTCTTTTGGTGTGCGAGGAGTTTGCACGATAAACCGGCGCAATTTCAAACACTCTGCCAAAACCTGCTGCCATTGCCATTTGTTTGTAGAATTGCGGCGACTGTGCTAAATAGGCCATCCTTCCAAAATAAGGCACTTCAAAAAGTTCCGAACCGGATTCTGTGGCTGT
>JAISKM010000012.1 GCA_031261285.1 Candidatus Symbiothrix sp.
ATTTTGCGTTGAATTCGTCTACGATACCGTTCTCAGAACGTGGGAAGTTGGCTAAGATTGCAGAATACTTGAAAACGAATCCGGACTCGAAAGTATTGTTGGTGGGCTTTGCTGATAAGAAAACAGGTAATGCCACGATTAACTTGCGTTTGAGTCACAGTCGTGCGGAAGTGGTAGCGACTGAATTGCGTCATCAAGGGATTGCTCCCGGTCGCGTGATTGTAGAATGGAAGGGTGATAAAGAACAGCCGTTCAATCAAAATGATTGGAATCGTGTGGTGGTTATTTTTGAGAAATAACACTCACTTACGAATTAAAAATTAAAAATTAAAAATTACGAATTATTCGGAGTTTTTAGTTTACCAAGAATCCTTTCGATTAGTTTCGGAAGGATTTTTTATTATTGTTTTTTTTTCATACCTTTGTATCGTAATTTTTAATTTTTAATTTTTAATTATTAATTATGTGTGCAATATCCGTAGTAATACCGGTCTATAATGGCGAGAATTACCTCGCTGAGGCGATTGATTCCATCTTGGGGCAGTCGTTTACGGACTTTGAGTTGATTGTCATCAATGACGGCTCGACGGATGCTACTGTGGCTATATTGGAAAATTACAAAGACCCTCGTCTGAAAGTTGTGCACAACGATGGCAATAAAGGAATTGTTTACAGCCTCAATAAAGGATTAGATTTATGTCAAGGTAAATATATTGCCCGCATGGATGCTGATGATATTGCGTTGCCTCAACGTTTTCAGGTGCAATATGATTTTATGGAGGCAAATCCTGATGTTGGGATTTGCGGGAGTGCTATACAGACATTTTCTGACGTAGCAGCCACTCGAACTTGTTTGAAATATCCTGTTTCTGATTTAGGGGTTCGTGCGATGTCTTTTTTGCGTTCTCCTTTCGCTCATCCAACAGTCATATTGCGGAAAGCAGTTTTGGATAAAGTTCATTTACGTTATCCGATTGATTTTAAAGTAGAAGATTATGCCTTTTGGGTGGAAATTTTAAAGTATACTAAAGGCCATAATATTCCTAAGGTTTTGCTGCATTATCGGGTTGTTAATAAGAGTTTAACTACCAATTTGTTTTGTAATCAGTCGATTTTTTATCAAGATACAGTTATAATTCAGCGCAATCTGTTTACTCAATATGACTTCGTGGTAGATGCGGAAGTTGGGCTTACTTATGCACGTTTCAGCCATTCACCGGTTGTTCATTATTCTTTGACCAAAGATGAGCAAATTAGTTTGGGCAAAATGATTACAGATTTATTGAAAAAAGTGTCTGAAAAAGACAAATCGTTGTCATATCAATTACAAACAGAATGGTCTAAACTTTGTTTTGCCTATTTTTTTAAGAAGCGCAAACTGCCTTCCGACAGAATATTGTGTCAACTCTATAGGAGGGGGATTTGCACATATTTGAAACAGTTCATAACTCATAATTCATAATTATAACGATGACATTTTTATTAAGAGTATTAGTCTTGTTTCTGATTGTCTTCAATATACAAATGCCTTTATTGAAGTATTCTGCTTGTTATGCAGTAGTGATTACTACGTTTTATTATCTGTTTCAGTGGCGCACAATACCTTTTGGGCAATGGTTTGAGAAGTATATAATCAAAATTCTTATAACTTTATTGTTGGTTATTTTTGTGACTTATGCCTTGTCGGAGTTTTATATTACGTTTGATATATCCTATACGAGGGGATATTTACTCCAGTTTGGTTTGTTGGTCTGTTTGGTCTACGTGCTCCCTTTTCTTTGCGAAGGGGATTCAAACAATGCTTTTAACCGAATTTCCGAGTTAGTGATTGTAACTTTATGCATACAAGTATGTATTTCTATTTCAGCTTTTTTGAATGATACTATTGCTTCCTGGTTGCTTTCGGTGTCTAATATGCGCGATCTATTAAACAGCCCTAATATTCCGGTATTTAGATTTTACAATTTAGGGGGTGTGTTATTTCTATTGCCGGCCACTTATGGTATGTGTTTAATTTTGTATGTAAGGCTGGTGTTTTCTAATTATCGGACGAAATTGTTTTCCGGGATTAGTATGTATGTTATCTTTGTACTTTTATTGATTGGAATCATTCTTACCGGACGAACGGGATTTGTAGGCTTAATTGCCGCTTTAATTTTGTTGCTTTTTCTCAAAACGTCATTTAGGTCAAAGTTATCTTTCCTTTTGAAAACTATGGGATTGCTACTCTTGCTCATTGTTATGTTTTCCCGGATGTTGCCGGGGAAGCAAATTGCCATGATACAAAAAGATGTGATCCCTTTTGCTTTTGAGTTTTTCATTAACTACATGGAAGATGATAAGCTTGCTACAACCTCTTCCGATGCACTTAAAGGGATGTATTATGAACTTCCGGTCGAAGTTTTCTTAGGTGGAACGGGGCACTATCGCTCTTCTGATGGCGGGTATTATGGCAACACCGATTCGGGCTATATGCGTCCCATCTTGTATGGTGGTATTTTTTATTTTTTATTGCTGGTGTATTATCAGCTGTTCTATTTTAGAGAGCCGTTGAAAAAAGCATGGCGGGCACGCGATGAAATAGGGCGAAATGATGTGTTGTTTTGGCTGACTGCATTGATTTATATGTTTGTACTTAACTACAAAGGTGAAACTATTGGCTATTTTCTTACTTATGAATGTATCCTGCTTTTGTTGGGTTATGCTTATATCAATACAAATGAGTTGTCTAAAGCGGATTAAATTATGAGACACATTGCTTTATTTATTCCTGCTTTAAATGTTGGCGGACTTGAAAATCTGTTCATTGCTTATGCCAATAAATTGGAACAGAAAGGTTATCGGGTCGATTTGGTTCTTTGCAAGACAGGTGGAGCGTTGGAGCATTTCCTTTCTCCAAATGTTACAAAAGTGGATTTAGGGTGTGTCCGGGTGAGAAAAGCTTATTTACCATTACGACACTATCTGAAAAAACAGAGACCCAACATCATTATATCTTGTTCTACGTTTGCCAGTTTTATGGCTATCTTAGCAGCGTCTTCTTTAATAAAAAAGCCCAAAGTAGCTATTTCTCAGCAAGCCTATTTGGATGCGGAAATTGATATGCTCGGATTTTTGGGACGCCGGACAAAATCGTTGATGAAGTTATTGTTTCCTCATGCCGATCAGATTTTCACGGTTTCACAGGGGACTTATGATTTTGTGTTGAATGAAATTAAAGTGCCCGGAGATAAATTGCTGATCATTAACAATCCAATTGATTTGTCAACTATTCAGACTAAGGCGGAAGAACGTTTGAACGGGACACTTCCTGCCAATTATATTGCTTTTGTAGGGCGATTCAGTCCTGTCAAAAATATTTCCTTAGTCTTACGCGCTTTTGATCAGGTCGCTATTCCTGATTTGGAATTAGTGCTTGTGGGAGATGGTCCGGAAACAGCATCCTTGAAACAGATTGCCTCCACGTGCCAAAAAGTTAATTTAATCCATTTTATTGGTGCATTAGCTAATCCCTATCCGGTGCTTAAAAATGCTAAAGCGATGGTTTTGACATCTTACTCCGAAGGTTTTCCTACGGTGATAATGGAAGCGATGGCGGTAGGTAAAACAACGGTTTCTACGCCTACAAAAGGAGCTAAGGAAGTTTTAGGAGCTAAATTTGACAAGTATATCAGTCAGGATTTTGAAGATGCGGACGCTTTTGCCCGGCTCATCGAAGAAGCTATTCAGACACCTTATCCGGAAGATTTGATGCTGCAAGAAGCACAAAAACATGATGTGGATCATGCCGTAGCCCTTTTAGAAGAAAAAATTATATTAGTGGAAAAATAATGGAAAAGTCATTGAACAATAAGACATTAATGATAACCGGCGGCACCGGTTCTTTCGGGAATGAAGTGTTGCGCCATTATCTGAATACGGATATCAAGGAAATTCGGATTTTTAGTCGAGACGAAAAGAAACAGGACGATATGCGCCAGGAGTATCAGAACGACAAAATCAAGTTCTATATTGGCGATGTGCGCAATCTGAGTGCGTTAGAAAGTGCGATGCAGGGTGTGGATTATGTCTTTCATGCAGCCGCTCTGAAACAGGTGCCGAGTTGCGAATTTTTCCCTGTCGAAGCCGTTCGTACCAATGTGTTGGGTACTGAAAATATGCTGACGGCGGCTTTGCATGCCCATGTGAACCGAGTGGTTGTTTTGAGTACGGATAAAGCGGTGTATCCTATCAATGCAATGGGTATTTCCAAGGCGATGATGGAAAAAGTGATGGTAGCGAAATCGCGCGGCTTGAACCCTGATTTGCAGGTATTCTGCGGCACGCGTTATGGCAATGTGATGTGTTCGCGTGGCTCGGTGATCCCGTTGTTTATCAAGCAAATCAAAGAACATAAGCCGATTACGATTACCGACGGAAATATGACGCGTTTCATGATGAGTTTACCCGATGCGGTGCATTTGGTGGAATATGCGTTTGCGCACGCTCGTCCGGGGGATATTTTTGTGCAGAAAGCACCTGCTTGCACGATTTTGGATTTGGCCCAAGCCGTGAAAGAATTGTTTCATTCCGACAGCGAAATCAAGGTGATTGGTCCGCGTCATGGCGAAAAAACGTACGAAACGCTTTGCAATCGCGAGGAAATGTTTAAGGCGGAAGATTTAGGCGATTATTACCGCATCCCCTCCGACAATCGCGATTTGAATTACACCAAGTATTTGGAAACCGGTTACGAAGGCATGAAACAGGTGTCCGAATACAATTCGGACAATACCGTGCGTTATGGTGTGGAAGAGATGAAACAGCTTTTGCTCACGATTGATTATGTGCGGCAGGAATTAAAATAGTTGGCGTTTCCGATTTTTTTCGTAACTTTGTCAAAAAATAAACAGTCATGAAAAATTTACCCATTGGAATTCAATCGTTTGCGAAATTACGCAATAGTGATAATTTATACATTGACAAGACGGAGCAGATACACAGTCTGATTACATCCGGTACAACCTATTTTCTTTCTCGTCCGCGACGGTTTGGAAAGTCATTGCTTGTCAGCACCTTAGAGGCTGTTTTTAAAGGACAGAAAGAGTTGTTTAAAGGACTTTGGATTGAGGATAAAGTGGATTGGACAGAACTAAATCACCCGGTTATAAGGATTGATTTTGGGGGTACGTCTAATCGTAGTCCGGAAGGATTGGCAAATTCATTAAATGATCTTGTAACAGCAACAGCTTTGGATTATGATGTAAATCTTGAAAAGGAAGAACTTTCCGACCGATTTGCAGAGCTGATAGCGAAGTTGCATATTTCCACAGGTTATCAAACAGTTATTTTGATTGACGAATATGACAAAGCAATTCTTGACAATCTGTCAGAGCCGGAGATTATGGAGGGCAATAAAAAAGTGCTTCATGATTTTTATCAAGTGATGAAAGCTGCTGACGAGCATTTACGCTTTATTTTCTTGACAGGCGTTTCTAAATTTTCAGGTGTGACTATTTTCTCAGGACTAAATAATTTGAATGACATCACTTTGTCTGCCAAATATGCTAACATTTGCGGCTATACGCAAGAAGAATTGGAAACTAATTTTGCAGATTATTTGATTGATTTAGGAGATAGCCTTGGTATGGAGCATCAAGACTTGTTAGACACTATTCGTAATTGGTATGATGGCTATTCATGGGATGGAAAAACGGCTATCTATAATCCATTTTCTATTTTGTGCCTGTTTGAAAATAAGCGAATCACGAATTATTGGTTTCGCACGGGAACCCCTACTTTTTTGGTTGAATTGCTTAAGCGGCGCAATCAACTCACACCTGTTTTAGAACCTTTGATTTTGGATGATTCTGCTTTTGATAGTTTTGATCCGCAAAATATAAGTGAAATTCCTTTGCTGTTTCAGACGGGTTATTTGACTATTAAACATATAAAATTGATTCAGGGCATTGCTCAATACACGATTGACATGCCTAATCTGGAAGTCAAAGACTCGTTGCTTCGATACCTGTTAAGTGCCTACAGCTACTATCCGGTAGCCCAAGAGTATGGTTTGAGGCTGCGTATGCAAACACAGCTGTTTGCCCACGATGCGAGTGGTTTGGAAAAGAGCCTTCGCGAACTATTGGCACATATCCCTTATCAATTGCATATTGGGAAGGAAGCATACTATCATTCTTTGCTCCTTTTGTGGCTTAAATTGCTTGGTTTTGATGTTGTTGGCGAGGTGAATACGAATAATGGGCGGATTGATGCCGTGTGGAAATTGCCGGAACATACAATTATTGCCGAAGTGAAATATCAGGTGGAAGAAGAAGATACCTCCAAATTATTGGATGCAGCCATCAAGCAAATAAGAGAAAAACATTACGCCGAGCGATTTGATAATGGACAAAAAGTAACCTTGTTGGCGATTGCTTTCGCGGGAAAGGAAATTGCTTGTCGGATGGAGAATTTATGATGCAAATAGGAATTACCGGACAATCGGGCTTTATTGGGAAGCACCTTTTTGCAGCGTTGGAGGCTGACGGGAGGCGTGTGGTGCCGTTTTCCAAAGAAATATTTGAGACGGACGCTGCATTAGATAAGTTTACGGCACAATGCGACGTGATTGTGCATTTGGCGGCTTTGCATCGCGATCCTGATCCTGAAAAACTTTATACTGAAAATGTGCGTTTGACGGAGCAGTTGTTGGCATCCTGTGATCGTACAAGACAGTGTCGAAAAATTATTTATACTTCGTCGGTGCAGGAAGATAATGGAAGTGCCTACGGTCGAGCAAAGAAAGCCTGTCGTGAAATGATCGAACAGTGGGCGCAAGCGACAGGAGCCTCAGCAACGACTTTTATTCTGCCTAATGTGTTTGGTCCCGGTGCAAAGCCGTTTCACACGTCGTTTATTGCAACTTTTTCGTATCAACTTTTGCATGGCGAAGAGCCACGCATTGTGGAAGACCGGGAAGTGCCGTTGATTTTTATCGGCGATTTATTGCCTTACTTTCAACGGGCGATTGCTGCGAAACCGGATGGAGTGGTCACAACAGAACGCATCCCCATTGCTACTACAATAAAAGTGTCGACTATTTTAGAGTTATTAAAAACGTTTTGTTCGTATCGCTAAATAAATTAAACCAAAGTATGTCTATCAAAAAAAATATAGTTTATAATGTTGCTTTAAATGTCGTCAACATGTTGTTTCCGATTGTGACAGCTCCTTACATTTCTCGTGTATTGGGGGTTGAAAATGTCGGATTGGTTAATTTTGTGATAGCGTATGTTAGCTATTTTGTGCTTTTTGCGGCTTTAGGGGTCAGCTTTTACGGTGTGCGAGAAATAGCAAAATATAAAGGCAATCCGGGAAAAACCTCTCAAATATTTTCCGAAATTTTCCGCATCAATCTGATCACTACGCTTATCGTATCCGTCTGCTATTTCGCAAGCATTTTCTATATCTCTGACTTGCGACAAGATTGGCTGATCTTTGTTCTCGCCGGCATAAGCCTTTATTTAGCCCCCATATCTATAGACTGGTATTTTCAAGGGTTGGAAGACTTTAAAATAATTACTTACCGGTCTTTTGTTGTAAAATGTTGTGCGTTTTGTGGGCTTTTCATTTTTGTGAGACAACGGGACGACATTATTCCCTATTTATTACTTTCCGTATTTTCTATTGTAGGAACATCTGTTTGGAATGTCCTATACGCCAAAAAGAGAGGATTAAAACTAAAATGGCGTCATCTTAACGTAAAAACTCATGTAAAACCGATGGTTGTGTTTTTTGCTTCCAATGTGGCTATCAGTATTTTTACAGTGCTTGATATTCTAATGCTGGGTTTTTTATCTTCTTATGAGCAGGTTGGCTTTTTTGCTTCACCCAATAAAATTTTGATATTAATAATGGTAGCATTTGGCTCCATAAATACGGTTATATTGCCGCGCATTTCCTCTAATCAACAGCAAAATGATGCGATTGCCAATAAAAATCTTTTACAAAAAGTGTTTGACATACATGCTTTATTGATTATCCCCGCTTCGGTTGGGCTTTGTTTGATTTCTGCCCGTTTTGTACCTCTTTTTTTCGGACAAGAGTTTGCGGGCAGTATCGTGCCGATGCAAATCCTTTCGTTTAAAGTGATAGTCGTCATGCTCAATGTGTTTTTTGCATCCAATGTATTAGTGGCACTTGGTCATGAAAATAAATTTTTGATAGTACTGATTGTGACGGCGGTATTATCAGTCATTTTGAACTGGTTTTTAATTCCCTGCTATGGTGCTACGGGTGCTGCGGTTACGACGGTTGTAGTAGAAAGTTTTGAACTTTTACTCAGTTTGTTGTTCACCTATAAATTGACGACGATACGGATGAATTGGAAATTGATGGGCGTAGCTTTACTATTTGTCTTGCCTTTCTTTGCGCTCTATGTTCTATTCAATGAACTCATTGAAAATGATATATTATTTTTGAGTGTCTTTATAGGCGTTTCTGCTCTGCTATACTTGGTGCTACAACTGTTTGTGGCGAAAAATTATTTACTGGATGAAATAAAAAACTTGTTAAAAAATAAAACAAATGCTTGTTTTAAATGATAAATGAACGTTTTTAGCTTTGGAAAGAAACAAATAAGTTTGTGTGCCGATTTATAAAATCCCATTTGCGCTAAATGCAATAACAAATACCTCATTAATCCGACAAATGGTATAAGAGACCGATTGAGTGTTATCGGTAATATAGCATCGTATTCATCTTGGGACAATAATCCACTATAAAGCATTTCTAATTTTGCAGCAGTCTTATAATAGATGAACATATCGTCGAATTTAGCACCAACATTGTATTTTTCTAAAACAGATTTGAGCTCTTCAAAAAAATCCACTTGTTCATAATACCTTGATTTACTTTGTGCTTTTGTAATAGAATGAGCGTTGTAGATATAGTGATAATACGCTCGAGCTAAAAAAACTAATTTAGGCTGATTCAGAAGTAATTCTACAAAAACAATACAATCTTCGCCACGTTTAATGTGAGTCGGAAAACTAATGTTGTGTTTTGAATATAATTCATGCCTGATTAATTTGATCCACAGGTAACCTTTTAGTTGATTTTTAAATAGGGCGATGATCAGGTTATCAACATCCTGCAAAATCATATTCTGACTTTCATAGATGTTTTTCCCCAAAGCATTTGTGCTATAATAATCTGCAATCAAAATATCACTCTTGCTTGATGTGATTTTGTCATACATCTCAGCCAACATATTCGGTTCAATCCAATCGTCGCTATCCACATGTATGGAATAAGTGCCTTTTGCATGGGTAATACCTATATTTCGAGCAGAACTTACCCCACCGTTTTCTTTATGAAAAACACGTATTCGCGCATCTTTTTGCGCATATTTATCACAGATATTTCCTGAATTATCCGTACTGCCGTCATTTACAAGCAGGACTTCAAAATCAGTAAATGTTTGTGCTAAAATGCTATCCAAACATCTGGAAAGCAGCTTCTCTTCATTATAAACGGCAACAATGATACTTATTTGCATGAAATTTTTTCGCAAAGATACGTATTTTTTTACTTTTATTGTGGACGAAGTGCAACTATTTGTTTTTTGTTTAGAATATTTTGTTTGTATGGAAAAAAAGCTTACTTTTGTATATTGAAACGAAAATTGTAATATGGGCATTCATTCAACATTGGCACAGTATCCGTTTTTGCTCGGACTATTATCGTTTATAGTTGGAGCCGTTTTGATGCCTTATATTGTGTCGACGGCTAAAAAAAACAAGCTCATTGCACGCCCCAATACGCGCACCTCTCATAAAGGCAATGTTCCGAATATTGGCGGACTGGCTATATTTTTCGCGTTTATTATCACCTATTTCCTGTTTTCGATGTACAATTTGGATTTTAAGGAAAAGTTTATCGTTGTGGGTATGTGTGTGATTTGGCTGGTTGGTTTTTACGATGATATGGCTGAGTTTTCGAGCAATACCAAATTTGTAGGCGAATTGTTTGTGGGGTTATTGTTGATTGTTGGCGCCGGTGTGCGATTCACGCATTTGCACGGCTTTTTGGGCGTCGGTGAAATGGCTGACTGGGGGAGTTATTTGTTGTCATTTTTCGTTTACTTGTTTATCATCAATGCGATTAATCTTATTGATGGGGTCGACGGATTGGCTGCCGGATTAGGAATCGTTATTTGCATGACCTTTAGCGTTTATTTTCAGTGGGCGGGTGCGATTCCGTTGTCTATGATGGCATACGCGCTGGTTGGTTCGCTGGTTATCTTCTTCATTTACAATGTGTTTGGTGGCAAGAAAAAAATATTTATGGGCGATTCGGGCTCTTTGTTGATCGGATATATTATCTATATTTTTGTGGTCAAATTTTGCGAAATGAATGCCTACGACGAATTGGGCTCCAGCACTTTTCTCTTGATGAAGGCTGCTCCGGTGTTTGCTCTCTGCGTGTTGGCAGTACCGTTAAGTGATGTGATTCGGGTAGTTATAACGCGATTGAAACAAGGAAAATCGCCATTTAAAGCCGACAAAAACCATGTGCACCACCTTTTGTTGAGTTGCAAATTTTCTCACAAACAAGTTACTTTCCTGTTGATGGGTGTTAATGTTGGGTTTATTGTCTTAGGATGGTTGATTCGGAATTTAAAAATTGAGGTTGCCTTTTTGATTTTTTTGATCATCGTATGTGTGCTGTTTTTTAGTTTGTGGCGGGCGGTGGACTACCATGCCGGTCATCATGTCGATCGAAAGAATTGATAAATCTTCCGGATATTTTTCAAAAAAATAATGCCGAACGGAAACCGAAAGCCATTCTTTTTTAGAGCGGCATAGTCTTCCTGATATTTTAACGGCAGATTAGCATTGCTGACACCGCCTAAATTCATACGGATCATCACTTTAGGAAGATAGCTCGCTTTCAGATGTTTAGTTTTAAAGATGCGTAGCATAAAATCGTAATCGGCAGCCAGGCGAAATGTGGAGTCAAACACACCAAGTTCAGTATAGACCGTTCGCTTGCAATAGAGCGTAGGGTGGGGTGGCATCCAACCAAAATTCAAACTGTGTGGCAGGAAGGGATTGCTTTTCCACCGGCGGATGGTTTTTCCGTCTTTTTGATAAATTAAGTCCCCATACACCATGTCGCAGTCATTCTTCTCAAAAAGAGCAGCTACTTCTTCAACAATTTTTTCATTAAAAAAAATATCATCCGAATTTAAGAAGCCAATGATTTCGCCGGTTGCCCGCGCAATGCCTTTATTCATCGCATCATAGATGCCGGTGTCCGGTTCGCTGATCCAGTGCATACGCCCCTTAAACTGTGGTTCACAGGATTTGATACTATCTACGGTGGTGTCGGTTGAACCGCCGTCGACCACAATGTATTCGATGTCTGAATATGTTTGTGACAGCACCGATTCGATGGCTGCTTGGATGTGCTGTGCGCTGTTGTAGCAGACGGTTATGAGGGATATTTTCATTGGGTAATGATTCCTTTTTTATTTAAAATAAATTTTTTATCCTTTTCAAGAAGCCTTGCATAGTATTGTGCACCGGCTTTTGTCAAATGCTTGTTATCTTGACTGATAAATTTATGTTCCGGTGTAAATACCGGCATTTCGTTGTTGGCATCCACGATGTATCCAATCAAATCAACATAAGCATTGCCCCATTGTGCTTTAAGAGTATTATTCAATTCCAGCGTCCCGTGTACCATTGGCGTGCGTTGTCCATAATAATCTTCTCCTCTGTAATTGTAAAAAATGCCGTTATTGCTGCCGAAATTTTTTATGCCTGCATAATAAACTTTCTCAACCTGTTCTTCGGGAATTTTTACGAGGTTGTCATCCATTTTGCCACCGAATGAATAAAATGCTAAATCAGCGTCTTTCATCCTTTTCTTAATCCGGGGATCATTTACATCAGATATATATGAAATTTCAAGCGTATCGCTATAGTTGGATTCCAGTAATATATTCGCAAAATCCCGGGCAAAACTATCTCCAATAATCAATAGTTTTAATTTGTTTTGGGTTACAAATTCATGGTCGTAGCCATAGATTCGATCATTGTATTGTGCATGCAAATTCCGTGTTACATTGGATTTGGTGATATTCAATTCGGGCACATCTTTTATGACCCCGGCGTTTAAATACAGGAACATGGAGAGAACTAACGTGATAAGAGTGGTTGGTATTAAAATTGCAAATAGTCTTGTATTAGTTACCTTCTTTTTGTTTCTAAACGGCTGTTCAATAAGATAATAGCTGCCGATTGATGTCATAACTGTAATGGCCAATAGAATGAAATAATCCGCTTCCGTCAATTCTGATTTTATAAAATAACGTGTAAATGCTGCAAAAATTTGATGCCACATATACAAGCTGAAACTAATTTTACCGATAAACACCACCGGCTTATTTTCCAGTATCCAATTAGACAAATTGTTAGTGTTTTTTGTAAAAAACAGAATCATACAGGTGCTCAATACCGCCAATAATAATTGAGCCGAATGAGGGATCATTGGCTTGTAACAAGCCAATATAGCGACGAGAATCACTAAAAAAAGTGATGACAGAACCGTTTGACTTTTGCTGATCGTCAGCATTTTTTCTTTCATCACTATGGCAGTAATGCCTCCAAAGGATAATTCAAAAAAACGAAATGGTAAATAATAAAATTTTGCAGGGGCACTAAAAACCGGAAGGAAAAATAGCACCAGGGAGAGTGCCGTTAAAGCGATGAGCGTAGGCAACACGAATTTTAATTTTTTGCCGTAAAGCACTAAAAATAAAACCGGATAAAGAAAATAGTATTGTTCTTCAACTCCAAGGCTCCAGGTATGCATCAATGGCTTAAATTCATTGACGATATCCCAATAGTCCTTAGTTGTTATTGCTTGCAATATATTGTTGCTAAACAAAGTGGTCGCCACCGCGCTTTCTGCCAAATTTTCCAAATCATCAGGCAACATGACGAATAGCCCCCAAATGACCGCGGCTAAGGTTACAAAAGATACTAAAGGTATAATTCTTCGGATACGACGAAGGTAAAAGGTTTTTATTGAGAATTTGCCTTCTTTGCTTTCGGAATATATTAATCCTGTGATGAGAAACCCGCTGATGACGAAAAACACATCAACGCCCAAATAACCATTGGGTAAATACCCAAAATGAAATAATATGACTGCCACTACTGCAATTGCTCGTAGACCATCTATAAAGGCAATTCGTGTGTTTGGTGTCATGACTTGATTCATTGAATGACGCGTGTTTTGATGGCTTGGGCAGGATTACCAACGTACACTGTCCAAGCGTCTAAGTTTTTAGTCGCAACGGAACCTGCACTGAGAACAGTTCCACTTTGAATCACAATATCCGTTAATCCCGAAGAAACCAATGATTTTGCACCGAGCCACACGCCATCTTCAATAGTGATTTCGCCGGCAACCAAATCCATCCCCGGAGTTCTGTAATCGTGATTTCCGCAACTAACCATCACGCCTTGTGAGATGCAGACATTGTTGCCGATAGTGAGTTTGAAACTATTTTGCAGCCAAACATAATCGCCAATCCAAACATAATCGCCCACTTCCAATAGCCACGGATATTTAATGTTGACCGCCGGTTTGATGAGTACATGTTTGCCAATTTTAGCGCCAAAAAGTCTTAATAGCCAAACTTTCAGTCCGCTAATCGGATTGAGCGGATTAATAAAAAACAGTACGTTGATAAAGTACCACACGACCAGTTTGAGTTTATTTCCCGGCTTCCACCAAGAATTATCGAATAGAGATAAATCGACTGTTTTCATTTTTGCATAATCAGATTAATGTATTATACAAGTCAATGTATTTTTGATAGCATTTTTCTTTGTCAAAATGCGTCAGTGCACGTTCTCGACAGGCTTTGGTATACAAAGCTTTGCCATTGGATTTGACGGTTTGAATGGCTTGATGCAGGGCTGGGAGGTTGCCTTTTTCAACGATTATACCGGTTTTTTCCGATACGGATTCGCCGCTGCCTCCTGTTTGATAGGTGATGACCGGTGTGCCGCACGCCATTGCTTCCAAATTGGTAGTGGGGTAAGTGTCTTCATGCGTTGGATTGACAAATACATCGGACAGGGAATAAAGTTCGGCTAATTTTTGGATGCTTTGGGTGCGTTCTACCCCAATAATCGTGGATGGAAGATCATTTATTTGCGAAGAGCTTAATCCAACTAATACGATTTGGTACTCGCTACTCAGTAATTGACTCAATGCAATGAAATCGTTCAGCCCTTTGCGTATGTCCCACGTGCTTGCGGCTCCTAATAGCACAAATTTGCCGGTCAATCCCATATTTTTCCTAATTTCCGACACATTTGTTTGCGGCGAAAAATCATGAATATTAATGCCGGAATAAATGATGTGACTGGGATATTTGTTTAAGTAAGATTGACCAAAAATAGTTTCTAACCAATGAGAACCGGGCACTAACGTCAAATTTTTAACTTGATTGAACAACTCTTTTTTTTGCTCGAAATTCTTTTTTGCCTGACTAATAAAACCGGCAGGATAGGCCTTTTTTTGTGGACAATGTATACACGTAGTCTGCCATTGATTGCAACCAACCAAGTCGAAATAGGCACAATGTCCGGTGATGGGCCAACAATCGTAAAGTGACCATACGACAGGAATATCGCTATGTGCCAAATAGTCGAAGAGAATTTCAATATTTAGATAATAGCCATGAATATTATGCAAATGAATAATATCGGGTTTGATAGTTTCGATTTGTTGAATGAATTTTTTAGTGGCGCGTTTGGATCCGAAACCATGCCGGTCGGTCAAACGGGTCAAGAATCCATGTTTGTAAATGTCCCATTTGGAGCCAATCTTAATTAGTTGTGATTGGCTGGGGTTAGCTGCTTGTCCGTAAGCGATGTAGCTTGTCCAACCATTTGACAGAGCGAGTTGTCCGATTTCTTCGACGAACCGCCCCGTTGAATAAATATTGTTAACTACATTTATTTGTAATAAAATCATGCTCTTTTTCTTAATTTATTCAGGGTTTCCCTAACTCCTAATTTAATTTCCATCAAATGACTTTGATTTCGTTCGTTTGAATCCAGCCCTTGTTGCCGTCGGCGGTTTCTATTTCGCGCCAATTGCCGAGCTGATTGGTAATTTTTACTTTTGTGCCTTCGTGCAAGATAAACAAATCGGTGCCACTGGTGTCCGGTGCGCTTTTGATTGTTGTGGTTGCTGCGAAGATGATCGCGGTGTCCTTGTTTGTCAACTTTTGTTGTTGGTTGTACGCAAAAATGTTTGCAAACAAGCATAAAATCAAAGCTGCAAGCCCTGTGAAGAAAGCTATTTTTTTGTAACTAATTTTTCTTGAAAAGAAATAGACAGCGAGGCAAACCAAAAACAGGACAAAAAAGACAATGCCGGGAACGCCCCATTGGTCGGAAGTGCGCAGGTTTTGAACACTATTCCACCACTCAAACAAGAAAAAGTTTCCAAAATTGTCAATTTTATCGACCGTTTTCAGCTTCGCCATCTCCAAATTGAAGCGTGTGTCTTTGTCGGAAGGGTTCAATAACAGCGCACGCTCATAGTTGAGAATGGCCGGCGCCACTTTGTTGAGGCGGTAGTACGCATTTCCTAAATTGTAATACACCGCCGCCGACTCGCCGTTAGTCGCCAAAGCTGTCTCATAGCGTTGCACCGCTTGCTCGTAATCGCCCGCTGTGTACGCCTCGTTGCCTTGCTCGATTTGTGCGAACGCCGTTAAAGATAAGACTAACAATAATATTGTTGTCATCCCGTGCTTGACACGGGGTCCCCCTATAGTTGAGGAGATTGCTGGTCGCGCCCGCAATGACAAATTAATTGTTTCCATTTGATTGATTGCATTAACGGTCGTATTGTAGAGTTCGTCCATCGCTTCACCGGCTTTGCCGGGGGCAAAACGAGCAAACTCTGCCGTGTTTAGAATGTTTGTGAATTGTTGAATTAATTCGGGGCTTGCACCGTAATTGCTTAGATCTGCCTCGACATTTTCTTTCGTTAGATTGGCGACGGGAATGTTGAGTTTGTCGCTTAGATAGCCCCAAACGGCTTTCAGGATTTCGTCGTAGAACGCCTCTTTTTTGTAGGCTTTCAAGTGCTGTTTGGCCGTTTTAAGCCGTTTAGTCGCCACTTTGTTTGCCTTTTTTGTGCGCTGCAACGCGATGTTGCGGTTGGCTTTCACTTGTTTGCGGTATACAATAAATAGGATAGCAAACACGATGAATGGCACCAGATAGCACAGCCAGTAGCCCAAACTGCCGAAAAAGTAGTCACCTTTGTGAAATTTGAAATCGGTTGTTTTGATGTGGCGAATGTCTTGTCCCACAAAGCGCACATCTTCCTTGTTCGCACCCGAAATAATGGGCGCAGAACTGCCCGGCGCACCCGGTTCTACATGCAATTGGTATTCTTCCGTTGCTAACGTTTTGTAAGTTCCCGAAGCCAAATCGAAGTAGGAGAGCGTGGTTGCCGGAATCGTAAAATCGCCTGCATAGCGTGGCACAGCGTAGTATTCGATGGTTTTCGTCCCGCTTACGCCACCGGACGACACTTTCGTTTGTATGTCAATTTTTGGATCGTAAGTTTCAAAATCGTTTGGAAATACAATTTCCGGATTTTTCACCATTTTGATATTGCCGGTGCCCGAAATCGTGATTTTTATCGTGACTGATTCGTTGGCTTTCAGCGAGTTAGTACTGATGGACGACGTCAGTTTGTAGCTGCCGACTGCACCCGAAAAACCTGCCGGCTTGCCTTCCGGCAGCGGTTTTGCCGTTACTGTGGCAGCGGGAACACCAATCGTTTTTTTGACGTCGGAATAGGTGCCGATAAAATCGTCAAAAATGCTGCGCCGTCCCTGTGGCTGAGTGCGCACGCGCACCACGGCGTCGGCTTTGCCGGCATTAATTGTTAGCTTGCCGGTATGTTGCGGATACAGAACAACTTGGCGCAACACGACGGTGCGGTAATTGCGTCCATTGTAGTTTTCCAACAGGATTTGACGGTCGGTAGGCAATTCCACTTCTTGCACAATAAAGCCCTCAAAATCGGGAAATTTGATATTTTCGACACCAAATTCGCTGGCACTGTAAATCTTAAATGTCACGGGAATACCTTCGTTTTCATACGGAGAGGGATTGCCGACGATGGTGCGCACAAAAATATCGCCGGTGGGCACGCTTGGTGTAGCCTCTCCCGACGCGCCGTTTTGCGTTTGCGCTTGTGCCGCCCGTTGATTGCTTGCAGCGGCAGCGGCCGCTTGATCGGCCGGCAAAACCTTTATTTTCAGCGAGTTAGATTTATAGTCGTTGTTACCCACTTTGATACTCGCTGCCGGAATCGTGTAATCGCCGGCTTGGTCTGCTAAAAAGGTACACGAATAGATGTTAGTAATTTGGGTTGTTTGATTGCCGTTGATAATCGAGATGGACGATCCTTGACTGGTCAGAGCGGGTCCAAAAAGCAGTTGCAAACCTTTCACGTCAGCGATTTGAAAGCCGCTGCCTTTTTCGCCGGAGGTAGTCAGTGTGTAGCTCACGCGAAATTGTTCGCCCACTACGACTGCCTGCGGCGCATTGCCGCGCAACGAAACTTGGGCAGTGAGCAGTGAACAGTGAGCAGTGAGCAGTAAACACAGCGTTAATAGAAATTTTAATCGTTTCATAGTGTATTAATTTTTTCAGCATTATTTTTATGGCATCATGGAGTTGGAATTAAATTGGATTTATCTATTAGATTTTCAATAATTTCAATGAAATCAATTGCCTGCGTATAAAAATCCTCAGTTGTTTCGCGATCAAAATAGATAAAATCTTCATAATCTCCTATTTGCCGGCTCTCAAATAAATCAGTATAAAATTTTCCCCATTTGATAGACAATTTGCCCTCTTTTGTGAAATGGAGAGCAAGCATTCGCCTCACTCCGGCATGACTTTGAGCTTCTATTTCCACACTAACCAACAAAGCTGTCACTGCATAAAAGCAGGCATAATACAACCGATTAATGGCCGTGTTCCACAATCCATTTTCAATGTGAATAGGGATTTCATTTAATGTTTTATGTGCATTTTCCAACCGATAGGACACAATTGCACTCCTTGTTTCTTTGTCAATCATAATAAAATGCCTTCCTTCATTACATTGTGATAAAAAGGGGTAATTGCTAATTTTTCTTCCCAAAAGCGTTTGGAAAAGACTTTAGGACTGATGATTACACCTGTTTCCAATTCTACATCGTATAACGGATAGGTAATATCTCGACGTTCCTGAGATGTAATTTTGTCTTTGTCCAACAAAATCAACAAATCAATATCGCTGTCTGGACGAGCATCACCCCTTGCTTCACTCCCATACAACAAAACCGTTGCATGGGGTGCAATCCGATGCAATGTGCTTTTTAACGATTGTATGATTTCTTTTCTATTCATAACCATGCACAAAGATAGTAAAAAATTTTCTTAAAAAATCTCAATTCTTTATTTATACTTTTGTTATTACCAATTCTTTTCCGTTTTGCGTTGTTTTTGTTGTTTCATTTGTTGTTCTTTTACTTTTTCTTGCGTCTCTTTTTCGTTTTGCATCATGACGTCGAGAATTTGATCTGCATTTTGCTTGCTCATCTCGTTTTTGTTTTGTTGTTGCTCCTGCGGCTTTTCGTCAGGTTTTTTCTCCTGATCTTTGTTGTCTTTTTGATCCTGTTTTTGATCGTCTTGCTTTTGGTCATCTTTTTTCTGATCGTCTTTATTTTGATCATCATTGCCACCACCACCGTTGCCTTCCTGGTTTTTCAGCAGTTGTTGCGCCAGAGCTAAGTTGTAACGCGTTTCGTCGTCATGTGGATTGTTGCGCAGGGCATTTTTGTAGGCTTCGATGCTTTTTTTCAAAGCCTCCGTGTCGGGAGGGGTATCTTTTTTCGATACTGCGGTTGATAAAAAGACGTTGCCTGTGTTGTGCCATGCCATCGCGATGTTGTTTTTTGATGGGTTGGTACCCCCTGTTTCGTTTTTAATCGCGATTTGATATTGTTCTACGGCTTCTTGGGCTTTGTTTTGACGCAACAACGCATTGCCCAAGTTGTAGGCTGCTTCCGACGAACGCGCATTTTTTTCGATGGCGCGACGGTAATCGATTTCTGCGTCGGTATATTTTTCTTGTTTGTAAGCTTTATTTCCGGTACGTAAATCTTTTCGCACTTGCTTTTGAGCAGTTACCAGGGAACAGTTACCGGTTACCAGTAAACAGGTGATGATGATGATTAATTTGTTTGTTTTCATTTTACCAATGATTTTATTTTGCTTGAGCCGTTATCCATCGACCGATTTCCTCTAACGCGACGGGCGAAAATGTTTGTTCTATCGTGGCATATTCAGCCGGTAAACCTGTTTCACACGCCTGAAACAAATGGTTGAGACCCGGCAATTCTTCTGTTGTCACCTGTTTATTGCCACCTTTTTGCAGCGCTGCTTTAATAGCGTCTAAGTTCACTTGTGCGGGCACTTGCAAGTCCTTTGAGCCATTGATTGCTAAAACAGGGCATTTCACTTTCTCCAATACCGGTGCCGGATCGTATTTGATGAAATATTGCATCCATGGGTTGTAAAGCTGGCTTACAGCTATATTTACCAAATCATTTTCAGACACACCTTCCGGCACTCCGGCTCGCGGAATATCTTGAGCCACTTGCTTAAAATAGGCGAGCAACTCTTTCAGCAAATCCACTTGTTGAGTAGACTGTTTGATAAGTTCAAAGGCACCTTGATTGACTTTTTTGCCTTTTTGCCAATCCGCTTCGTCAAGCCCGGAGGCTTTGGCTATCAATTCCTCTTGTAGCAGCAAAAGTTGGTCGATGGGGATGCCTACGCCTGCCAGCAGGACGATAAATGCGACATCGTTGGAACGCGCGGCAACCATCGGGGCAATCATTCCGCCCTCGCTGTGCCCGGCCAAACCGATTTTTTTCTTGTTGACTTCTTTTCGTGTTTGCAGATAGTTGATGCCCGCCTCCACATCTTTTGAAAAATCAAAACTTGTAGCCGTCTTAAAATCGCCGGTAGATTTTGCCGTTCCTCTATCGTCAAACCGAAGTACGGCGATGCCGTTGCGTGTCAAATAATCCGACAAAACGAGGAATGGCTTGTGCCCCATCAGTTCTTCGTCCCTGTTTTGCGCCCCGCTACCACTTATCAGTATCACTGCTGGAGATGTACCCTTTGTTTTAGGGTATGTGAATGTGCCCGCCAAGGTCACCCCATCCATTGTGTTTTCAAAAAAAACCTCTTCTTCATTGTAAGGGTAGGGCTTCACAGGCTCTTGTGGTCTCACAATTTTCTCTTTTTCAACCGTTTTGCGTGACAAATTCAGCGGAAAAGATTGCCCCATCTGCTTGAAAGTTCCCACAATACTGTCATTGTCCGGAGTGCCTTCATATTCGGCTCCGATAGTTGCAATGACCACTGTTAATACCTTGTTTTCAAAACTTGTGGAGGTGGCAGGAATGTCTTTTGCACCTTGGTCGGGGCTATCTAAAGTGGCATTATATCCGGCACCGGTGTTAGTGATGTTCAAAACGAGTCTCAGTTGGGTACCTTGCACTTTCAAAACGCCATTCCACTGCCCCGTAATGTCTTGTCCCCAAGCAGAGAGTGTGGCTAAACTGATTATGAGTGAAAGAATTAGTTGTTTCATTGCTTAAATAATTTGATTTTGTTCAACACCCTGTTTTTGCGTTCGAGGATGAAAAATTCTATTAGCAATAGAATCAGCAAGATAGCTGCTGCAATCTGGTATTTTTCATCGTATGACGAATAAACTTTGCTCTCGACTTCGGATTTTGCTTTTGTGTCCAATTCCTTTTGCAGGGCTTTGACGGCACCGTTGGAATTGTCTACACGGGCGTATAGACCTTGTCCGGCAACGGCGATTTCTTCACACATCTTTTCGTTGAGCACGGTCAGCACCATATTGCCCTGACTGTCTTTCATGTAACCGTTGTTGGTCGGGATGGGCGAACCCATTGGCGAACCGATGCCGAGCACATTCACGGAGATGCCTTTTTCGGCTGCCGCTTTTGCCACTTCTACCGCATTGTCCTCGTGATTTTCGCCGTCGGTGATTAAAATAATCGTTTTTGTGGATGATTCATTGGGCGTGAACGAGCTGAGAGCCAATCGAATGGCCGAACCTATCGCCGTGCCTTGCGTGGGCACCATCGACGGATTGATTGACGACAAAAACATTTTCGCCGACACATAATCGGACGTGATGGGCAACTGGATGTAGGCATCGCCCGCAAAGACAATTAAGCCCACTTTATCGTTGTTCATATCGTCTACAAGGCGTGAAAGAAGTTGTTTCGCTTTTGCCAAGCGGTTGGGAGAGACGTCTTCTGCCATCATGGAGTTGGATACGTCCAAACAAATCATCACCTCGATGCCCTGTTTTTTGACCGTTTCCAATTTCGATCCAAACTGCGGACCGGCAATGACGACTACAAATAATGCTACGCTGGCCAACAGTAACCAAAATTTCAGATGCTGTTTTTTAGACGCAGCGTCGGGCATCAATTCGCGTACTAACTGTTTCGTGCCAAAGCGTTTCAGGGCTTTCCTGCGCAGAAAAACGCCATAGTAGAACACTACTACGAGCACCGGCAGTAGCAGCAACAGATATAAACAGATTGGATGTTCAAATCTAAACATATTTTTTTCAGTTACCAGTTACCAGTTAGCAGTTACCAGCTACCAACGACGCTGGTAACTGCTAACTGTTAACTGGTAACTGTTTAGTGGTGCAAAGGTAAGAAATAGTTATGAGTTATGAGTGATGTGTTATGAGTTTTTTTTAATAATTAACCCAAATTTCAAATTATTTAACTACTTTTGTCGCCGGTATTAAGGTGCAAAGTTATGAAAAAACGCATTAATTGGTTGATTTTCTTGCCGTTGTCCTTGCTTTGGGTGACCGCTTGCAGCAAAAAAGAGGCTGCGGTGGAGTGGGATTATCCGCAAATTAAGCAGCGTGACACTCTGAATGTTTTGACCTTGTCGGGCTCGATGTCTTATTTCATTTATCGGGGCGAACCGCGCGGCTATGAATATGAACTTTTGAGTGATTTTTCTGAAAATCAGAATCTTACGTTGAATATACAAACGGTGTCCAACGAAAATAAATTGACCGAACGATTGCTCGACGGTGCCGGCGATTTGATTGCCTACAATATTCCGATTACGAACGATGGTAAGGAAACACTGCTTTATACGGGTCGTGAGGTCATTAATCATCAGGTGCTCGTGCAGCGGGCAAATAAAGGCGATACGTTGGTGCGCGATGTCACCGAACTGATTGGCAAGGCGATTTGGGTGGTGAAAGACAGCAAATATGAGCGGCGATTGAAAAATTTGAATGATGAATTGGGCGGTGGCATTCAGATTCACGGCATTAATGCGGATTCGATTTCGACTGAAGATTTGATAGAAATGGTGTCCAAAGGGCAAATTCCGTACACCGTGAGCGATGCCGATTTGGCGAAACTCAATAAAACGTATTTCAACAACATCAATATTAAATTGGCAGTGAGTCATCCGCAACGTGCATCTTGGGCTGTGCGCCCTACGGAGCCTCTTTTGGCAGCAGCACTCAACGATTGGTTTGCAGCGAATGCCAATACGCCACGTCATCGAGCGATTGTCAAGCGCTATTTTGAGCGTAGTAAGCAGGCTGCCGAATATAAACCGGTACCGGACATTCCGAAAGGGCACATTTCGCCTTATGATTCGGCGTTTCAACACTATGCGAAAGACATTCAGTGGGATTGGCGACTGCTGGTCGCGATTGCTTATCAAGAATCGCGTTTTCACACAGAGTCGGAATCATGGGTAGGAGCCACCGGATTGATGGGTTTGATGCCGCGCACCGCTGAGGCTATGGGTATTTCGGCCGCAGAAACGCAGAAAGTGGAACCGAGCATTTTGGCAGCTACCCGTTTCATCAAGCGACTGAATAAGTCTTTTTCGTCGATAGAAAACGAGGAACAACGCATTAAGTTTATTTTGGCGGCCTACAACGCAGGTCCAAGTCACATCAATGACGCCATTGCGTTGGCAAAAAAATACAACAAAGACCCCAAAATCTGGGACGGCAATGTCGAGGAAGCGCTCAGCTGGAAAAATATCCCCGAATTTTACAACGATTCGGTTGTCAAATCAGGCTATTTTCGCCCCACGGAAACGCTAAATTATGTGCGCGAGGTGGTCGAACGTTGGCACGCCTACGAAAAACTCCCTTCAAAAAATTAGCAAGTGGGCGAATAGGCGGTCTTTCCTTTTTCATGATTTTCTCGCGACTGAATGATAGCCTTTTTGTGTTCCAATGCCCAATCCACCAAATTGAGGATATGCGGAATGAGCGAATAGCCCGTTTCCGTCAGTTGATATTCCACACGCGGAGGCACTTCGGGGTAGATTTTGCGCATCACAAGTGCATCTGCTTCCAACGTGCGGAGCGTTACGGTCAGCATCTTTTGTGAAATATCCGGAATTGTTCGATTTAATTCATTAAAACGCATGACTTTATTTTTTTTCAACTCCATCAAAACCAAAATCGACCATTTGTCGCCAAAACGGTCTAAGACATGGCGTATCGGACAAAAATTTTCGGTTGTCTTCATTTTTTTCTCCTTGATTATCAATAAATCTAACTTAAAAGTAAGTGACTAACGTTGGCGTACCTACTTGACATCAGGGTCCTTACTTTTGTATCTTTGCACGACAAAAGTAAGTAAATTTTTTAATTATGGCAAAAAAAGTAGCAGTTTTAGTAGTAAATCCCGTCAATGGGTTTGGGTTATTCCAATATTTGGAAACCTTTTTTGAGAATGGTATTCCGTTCAAAACGTTTGCAGTTGCCCCGGCGACGCATATTAAAACAAATTCGGGTATTAATTTGCAAACCGATGATGTGGTCGCTCACTTAAAAGGGCACGAACACGAGTACGACGCCTTAGTGTTCGCTTGCGGCGATGCGATGCCTAAGTTTAGCGAAAATGCCGGAAGTCCTGAAAATCAGGCTATGTTGTCTGTCATCAAGGCATTTGGCGACAAAGGTAAGCTGATTGCCGGTCACTGTGTGGGCGCCTTGATGTTCGACATTGCAGGAATCGCCGCCGGCAAGCGAGTAGCACTTCATCCGTTCATCAAATTGGCGGTAAACAGTGCCATCGGAACCGATGAACTGTCGGTTGTGGATGACAATCTCTATACCGCACAGACCGAAAATACACTTTGGACGCTGATGCCCAAACTTGTGGAGGCGTTGAAAGCATAAAAAGACCGTGCAACGGACAAATGCACTCTAACTTAATACTTTTATCTATGGAAAAATCTGGAATAGTTGGATTTTTTCATAGATAACTGTCATCCATTTCCAGCGGTATTTCTATTTGTTTTTCTTAAAATGTTTTTGTAACTTTGTCGCCAATGATTTTTAATAAATATAAATCCGGCGTAAGAATTTTCAATGACAAAAGAATTCCATATAGAAAGCAGATTGATTGATAAATTAGCAGATCTTGGATCTACCTATCGCAACGATATTAACGATAGGGATGCTCTTGAGCAGAACTTTCGTAAAAAATTTGAGGCACTTAACCGAGTACATTTAACAAATTCTGAATTTGACCGCTTGCTGGAGGAAATTATCAATCCGGATTATTTTGCCAATAATCAAAATCAGCATTTTAGTTTCAATGCCGATGAACAGTTTTTGCCCATTTATCAGTTGGCGAGTGAGGACAATAAGAAAATCACCCATTTAGATGACTTTACGGAGAAATTTCTTCCCAAATGCACGCTTGGCGAAATGATTAACCGTTATATGGTGTTGGTG
This sequence comes from Candidatus Symbiothrix sp., assembly GCA_031261285.1. Classification (GTDB taxonomy): domain Bacteria; phylum Bacteroidota; class Bacteroidia; order Bacteroidales; family Azobacteroidaceae; genus Azobacteroides. The sequence continues at coordinate 24,955 of JAISKM010000012.1, forward strand.
GAATGTGAACAAAAACTGTTGGTGATGCGTCCGTATCAGATTTACGCCGTAAAGGCGATTGTCGATTGCATTCACCAAAATCGCGGCAATGGCTATATTTGGCATACCACAGGCAGCGGCAAAACACTTACTTCGTTCAAGGCTTCCACTTTGCTCAAAGATAATCCTGACATTGAAAAATGTTTGTTTGTCGTTGACCGTAAAGATTTGGACAGGCAAACCCGTCAAGAATTTAATAAGTTTCAGGAGGGTTGTGTGGAAGAAAATACCAATACCGAAACCCTTGTCAGGCGTATGCTGTCGGACGATTATGCCGATAAAGTGATAGTTACCACCATTCAGAAACTTGTGCTTGCTCTTGACCCCAACAATAAGAACAATTACAAACAGCGTTTGCAACCGTTAAGCGATAAACGCATTGTATTTATTTTTGACGAATGTCACCGCTCGCAGTTTGGCGAAAATCACCAAGCAATCAAAGCGTTTTTCCCCAATGCGCAACTTTTCGGATTTACCGGAACGCCTATTTTTGATGAAAACAGCACGCATATCACCATAGAAGGAGAGCAAGCCTCAAACCAAACCACCAAAGACATTTTTCAAAAGCAACTGCACGCCTACACCATTACGCACGCCATTGACGACAAAAATGTGTTGCGTTTTCATATCGACTATTTTAAGGCGGAAGGCAATTATCAAGTCGGCGAATCGTCTCAAGCGGTGGTTGATAAGATATTATCCATACACGATGCCGCAACAAATTTGCGCCGTTTCAATGCAATTTTGGCGACTTCGTCCATTAACAACGCCATTGAATATTATCATTTATTCAAAAAAACACAGGAACAACGAAAGGCAGAAGATGAAAATTACTCGCCCCTGAATATTGCCTGCGTATTTTCCCCTCCGGCGTATGGAAACCCCGATGTGAAGCAAATTCAGGAAGATTTGCCGCAGGAAAAAGCCGACAACGAGCAAGAACCCGATGCCAAGAAAAAGGCGCTTGAAGCCATTATAACCGACTATAATCGGCAATACGGCACCAATCACTCTATTTATGGTTTCGATTTGTACTATCAGGATGTGCA
>JAISKM010000042.1 GCA_031261285.1 Candidatus Symbiothrix sp.
GGGCTTTCAGCCCGCAAACGGGATGGATGTTCATCATCCCTATCACCCCAGGCGATGCCTGGGGCTAGGATCTATTACCCTTTCAGGGTAACAACATACCAAGTAGGCTGAAAGCCTTACAGATCCTAGCCCAATGGCAACGCCTTGGGTAACGTGACGGTCAATGGCAACGCCTTGGGTAACGTAATGATCAACGGCAACGCCTTGATTTAAGAAAGAGCACCCGCACGGGTTGTTTTTAATTCGTTTCATTTTTTGCTTGGGCGGGTCTCTTTCTTTTTGAAAAATTATTCCGGTACGGAAGTCTTGGATTAGCAAAGTTTTAGTCGTTTCATTTCTTCGTTCGTTCAAGGCTCCCAGCCGGGATTTTTGCACCTTATTTTCACCTCATTTTCCAAACAAAACAACCTCAGTAGATGTAGTAGTGTCTTTATCTCCTCTTAACCTCATTATCTAATTAATGAGGTAATATTCACTGTTGTATCAAAAAATAATGTACCTTTGTCACAAAAACAAACAAAATGAAACAAGCCATTTACGAAATCGCTCAAATCATTGGCGCACAGGCAGATAAACTGCATGAAGCGACTATTTCCATTTTGTTGACGGACAGTAGATCCGTATCGGATGCGGAAAACACGCTGTTTTTTGCCTTGCAAACGACGCACAACGATGGGCATCGCTACATTCAAGAGTTGTATGATAAAGGTGTGCGCAATTTTGTGGTGCAACACACTTTTGACGGCGCAGAAGCAATGCCTGACGCCAATATCCTGCTCGTGAACGACAGTCTGGAGGCGTTGCAAACATTAGCCGCGCACCACCGCCAACAATATACGATGCCAATCATTGGCATAACCGGTAGCAACGGGAAGACGATCGTGAAGGAATGGCTCTATCAACTGCTGCACGACCGTTTTGTCATCGTACGGTCGCCCCGCAGCTACAATTCGCAAACGGGCGTGCCGCTTTCGGTCTGGCAATTGAACGAACAAACACAATTAGGCATTTTTGAGGCGGGCATCTCCTTGCCGGGCGAAATGGAACGTCTAAAAAAAATCATTCTACCCACGATTGGCATATTCACAGGCATCGGTGAAGCCCATCAGGAAAATTTCATCTCCCAAGAAGAAAAATGTCTGGAAAAATTGAAATTGTTTGAAAACGCTCTCGAACGTCATTGCGTTGCGGGCTGCGACCCGCAATCCCCTCAAACAAAGGTGATTATTTATAATGAAGACCAACCCTTAGTTAAGTACTGCATGGAGCTGTCATTCCCGCGCAGGCAGGAATCCCCCCAAATATTCGCCTGGTCAACAAAAAATGAAAATGCCCCCTTATACATTTCAAAAATTGACAAACACATCGACCACACCATCATACATTATACCGTAGGGGCGACCCTTGCGGTCGCCCTTAATGCGGCGGTCGCCCAATCAAACAATGCGGATGATCGTATTAATGGCGACCGTATTGAGGGCAACCGTATTAATGGCGACCACAAGGAGGGCGACCACAAGGAGGGCGACCACAAGGGTCGCCCCTACATAAAAATTCCTTTCACAGACGATGCGTCCATTGAGGATGCGATTCATTGTTTGGCGACCGTGTTGTATTTGACACCCCTCTTGAGGGGGGCTTGGGGGGCTGATTTGTCTGCTCGTTTTGAAAAATTAGACCCCGTAGCCATGCGTTTGGACGTGAGCAAAGGGGTGAACGGTACTATTTTGATTAACGATACCTACAATTCGGATATTAACTCGCTGTCGATTGCGCTGGATTTTATGGCACGCCGTTCGGGCGATAATCAATTAAAACGCACGCTGATTTTGTCCGATATTTTGCAATCGGGGATGGTGCCGGCAGCTTTTTACCGCAAAGTGGCGGAATTAGTGCAGCAAAAACAGGTGCAACACATCATCGGGATTGGACCGAATTTGATGTCACATTCCAATCTCTTTACTATGGAGAAGGATTTTTATCCGACCACCGAGAGTTTTTTGGATTCGGGCACGTGGCGGCATCTGAAAGATTCGTTGATTTTGATTAAGGGCGCACGGCAATCGCGTTTTGAACGGATTGTCGAACAACTGGAAGAAAAAGCTCACCAGACCGTGTTGGAAGTGGATTTGGATGCAGTCATTCACAATCTCAAGTATTTTCGGTCAAAACTCAAACCGGCCACGAAAGTCATTTGCATGGTCAAGGCCTTTGGTTATGGCATCGGGTCGTATGAATTAGCAAAAACCCTTCAAGAACGCGGTGCAGACTACTTGGCGGTGGCTTTAGCCGACGAAGGAGCCGAACTCCGGCGCGAAGGAATTTCCATGCCTATCATGGTGATGAATCCTGAAAAACACGCGTTCAACACGTTATTTGAGCACCATCTGGAACCGGAAATATACAATCTCAGCATGTTGGAAGCCATTATTCGGGAAACCGAACGGCGAGGTATTGTGCGCTACCCCATTCACATCAAATTGGACACCGGCATGGCGCGATTGGGCTTTGATGCCAACGATTTAGCGCTTGTGGCGTCTAAATTAAAGACGCAAAACGGCGTGGTCGTGAAATCCGTATTCTCACATTTGGCAGGAAGCGATTCGCCATTGTTAGACGATTACACGCACACGCAAATTCAACGATTCACCGGTGAATCCGAACAATTGGAAAAATTGTTGGGTTGGGGCGACCGCAAGGGTCGCCCCAACGAGGCGCAATTCATGCGCCATATTTTAAATTCTGCGGGAATTGAACGATTCCCCGAAGCACAATTCGATGCCGTGCGTTTGGGCATTGGCTTGTATGGTATTTCGGCTGTGGATTCGCATGCTTTGAAGCCGGTTGCTTCACTGAAAACATGTATTTTGCAAATTCGAGAGGTGGCGAAGGGTGAAACGGTGGGTTACAATCGCAATGGCGTCTTAAAACGCGATTCGCGCATCGCCTGTTTGCCAATCGGTTATGCCGACGGTTTGGATCGCAGATTGGGCAATGGTCACGGCAAAGTGCTCATCAACGGACAGTTATGTCCATTCATCGGCAATATCTGCATGGATATTTGCATGGTCGATGTGACGGATGTACCCGCACAAGAAGGGGATGCCGCGCTTATTTTCGGTGAACAAATCACCATCAGCGAGTTGGCCGACAGTCTTCAAACGATCCCTTACGAAATTCTGACCGCTATTTCACCGCGTGTAAAGCGGATTTATTTCAAAGAATAGCAAAAATGTTTGGATATGTTGAACTTTTTTCGTACTTTTGCATTATTAAAATAAATAAAAACAAATAAAATAAATTAAGTTATGGAAACAAAAAGTATTAAAGGAACGAAAACAGAACAGAATCTGTTGAAATCATTTGCCGGTGAAAGCCAGGCACGCACTCGCTATACTTTTTTTGCAAGTAAAGCAAAAAAAGAGGGTTACGAACAAATTGCAGCTATTTTTCAAGAAACGGCTGACCAGGAAAAAGAACATGCAGAACGTTTTTTCAAATTTTTGGAAGGTGGTGAAGTCGAAATCACAGCCTCTTATCCGGCTGGTGTCATCGGTACCACCGCTGAAAACCTGTTAGAAGCAGCCAACGGCGAATTGGAAGAATGGGACATCCTCTACAAAAATTTTGAACAAGTGGCACGCGAGGAAGGTTTTCCACAGATTGCAACCGCTTTCAAAATGATTGCAACGGTCGAAAAACAGCACGAAATTCGCTACCGCAAATTCTTGGCAAATTTGGAGAATGGCAAAGTCTTCAAAAAAGACGAAGAAATCGAATGGCAATGTCGCAACTGTGGCTACGTTCACACCGGCAAAGAAGCCCCCGGAACATGCCCTGCCTGTCTCCACGCGCAAGCCTATTTTGAAGAACGAAAAACAAATTATTAATCGTAGGGGCGACCCTTGTGGTCGCCCAATACCATACGTATGGGATTTTTCGTTGTTGTATTTTTAGTACATACGGCAATTAATGCCTATCTATTTTATCGCGGGTGGGGAGTTGTGAAAACGCTCCCCAAACCTGCGAAGATAGGTTATTGTGTCGTGTTTGCCGTACTTTATTTGGCGTTTTTGACGGCAATGTCAGGCAGAAACATCTTGCCTCTTGGTGTCCAGAAAATTCTCTATTCCATTGGGACGGTTTGGATGGGTTATATGCTGTATCTGACGGCGTATTTTTTGATTACGGATTTAGGATATGGGGTAAAGTGTAGGGTAAAAGGTATAAGGTGTAGGGTAAAAGGTATAAGGTGTAAGGTAAAAGGTACACCTTATACCTTTTACCCTACACCTTTCACCCTCTATCGCCGCGTGCAGGTAATTTCGGGCTACGTGCTTGTTTCTTTGCTGCTTTTGTATGGAAACTATCAATTTAATCACCCAAAAATTGTTGAAAAAGAGATTGTTTTGAATAAGGGGATTGCGGGTCAAGCCCGCAATGACAGTCTTCTTGAGATTGCGGACGCAGGGGCATCCCTTGCGGGTGCCCGCTCTTTGAAAATAGTGGCAGTGAGCGACTTCCATTTGGGTGTTCAAATCGACAAAAAGAAGTTGCAAAAATATGTACAACTTATTAATGCACAACAACCGGATGTGATTGTGATTGCCGGCGACCTCGTTGACAACAACGCCCTGCCATTGAATCTCGAAAAAATGGAGGAGGAAATCAACCAACTGCAAGCACCTCTGGGTGTTTATTTTTGCCTCGGAAATCACGAATACCTGAGTGGTATTGATGCCAGCGAGGCGTTTCTGAAAAAAACAAATCTGATTGTGCTGAAAGATAGCGTCGCAACCATTGCCGGCGGTGTGCAAATTATTGGTCGCGACGACAAACAAGGCAATCCCAATCGCCTTTCCCTCAAACAGATACAAGGTAAAGGGTGCAAGGTGAAAGGTGAAGGGTGTAAGGTAAAAGACGAAAACAACCCTGCACCCTGTACCCTGCACCCTGTACCCTGTACCTTGCACCCTGCACCTGTTACCCTTCACCCTTCACCTGTTACCTTTCACCCTTCACCTTGTACCTTTCACCTTTCACCCGTTGTGACGATTTTGCTCGACCACGAGCCGTACAATTTGGAAGAAACGGAGGCTGCCGGGATTGATTTGCAATTTTCGGGACATACGCATCACGGTCAAATTTTTCCTTTCAATAAATTGGTTGAACACTTGTTTGAAGTGGCTTACGGCTATAAACAAAAAGGCAAAACAGGCGTTTACGTCACGTCCGGCATAGGTCTGTGGGGACCGCCTTTCCGCATTGGCACGCAATCTGAGATTGTGGTAGTGAAATTGGTTATTAATTGAATTAAATGTGTATCTTTGTCCCAGGTTCGCAATAAATTAAGTTATGGAAAATCACGGATTCATCAGAGTAGCGGCTGCTATCCCCGAAGTGAGGGTGGCAGATTGCGCATTTAATGCCGCGCAAATCAACCGGTTGATTGAAAAAGCCTATTCAGAGGGCGTTCAAGCCGTGTGTTTTCCCGAATTATCGTTGACTGCCTATACGTGCGCGGACTTGTTTTTGCAGAAACAGCTGACGCAAAACGCGGAACAAGCGTTGGTGCAACTGCTCCAAGATACGAAAGATATTCCCGTGTGTTTTATCGTGGGTGCACCGGTTGAACATAATTCTAAATTGTATAATTGTGCCGTTGTGTGCTTGCAGGGGCAGATTTTAGGCATTGTGCCGAAAGTTTTCTTGCCTAATTATGCGGAATTTTATGAAAAACGCTGGTTTGAAGCCTATTCGCTACAAACGCCTGTCACAGCAATTAACTACGCCAATCAGCAAACGCCTTTTGGCACGAATATCTTGTTTGAATTAGCTGACTACCTAACGGTTGCCGTCGAAGTTTGCGAAGACGTTTGGTCGGTTGTTCCGCCCAGCTCCTACCATGCGATGGCGGGTGCCAATCTGATTTTCAACCTCTCGGCAAGCGACGAATTGATTGGCAAACAGCAGTATGTGAAATCGCTTTTGTCGCAACAATCCGCTCGCTGTCAAGCCGCCTACGTCTACGCCGCTGCCGGTTTTGGCGAATCCACTACCGATTTAGTCTACGCAGGCAACGCCTACGTCTACGAAAACGGCAAACTCCTGGCAGAAGCCCAACGCTTCCAATACCACGAACAATTGATTTTTAGCGAAATAGATACCGAATTATTAACGGCCGAACGCAAAAAAAACACCACGTTCATCGCCCGTCCCGTTCCCGAAAATTATCATCTCGTACGGGCGACCATTAAGGGCGACCGCAAGGGTCGCCCCTACGGATTAACGCGTACCATTCATCCGGCGCCTTTTGTCCCATCTATGGCGCAATATAATGAAAGTTGCGACGAAATTTTTTCGATTCAGGTGGCCGGATTGGCCAAACGATTGGTTCACACGCAATCTAAAACGCTCATCATCGGCGTTTCGGGCGGCTTGGATTCCACGTTGGCATTGTTGGTGTGTGCGAAAACGGTCGATAAACTCGGATTGCCGCGACAGACCATTGTCGGCGTAACGATGCCGGGATTCGGCACTACCGGCCGCACCTACACCAACGCACTCCAATTGATGAAGTCGCTGGGCATTCAAACCAAAGAAATCAGCATCGTGCCCGCGTGCGAGCAGCATTTCAAAGACATTGGTCACGACCCGAACATTCACGACATCACGTTTGAAAACACCCAAGCCCGCGAACGGACACAAATTCTGATGGATTTGTCCAATCAAATGAACGGCATGGTGATCGGTACCGGCGATTTGTCGGAGTTGGCACTCGGTTGGGCAACCTACAACGGCGATCACATGTCAATGTACGCCGTGAACTCCGGCATCCCAAAAACGCTCGTGCGCCATTTGGTGCGCTGGGTGGCAGAAACGCAGATGGACGATGCCAGCCGGGCAACTTTGCTCGACATTGTGGATACGCCTGTCAGTCCCGAGTTGCTTCCGACAGCCTCTGACGGCAGTATGACACAATTTACAGAGGATGTGGTTGGACCGTACGAATTGCACGATTTCTTCCTGTTCTATACCCTGCGTTATGGTTTTACGCCCGGGAAAATTTTGTTCCTGGCACAACACGCTTTCAAAGCTAAATTTGATGATGTGACTCTCCAAAAGTGGATGCAAGTCTTCTACAAGCGATTTTTCAGTCAGCAATTCAAACGCAGCTGTCTGCCTGACGGTCCGAAAGTCGGCTCCGTAAACCTCTCTCCACGAGGTGATTGGCGCATGCCGAGCGATGCAAGTGTATCCGGCTGGCTTGGAAAATAAAAAATCAATTCGCAAAATTAGTACAATACCAATCAAAATAGTTGCAATTCGTTTTGACCTCATCAAAGAAAGCCGTTTGACGGTATTTCAGCAGTTCCTTGAACTGTTTCCGGTGTTCAATCAGAATGGGAGTATCATACATAAGCCCATACAACTCTGCCTTGCTTTTTTCATAATAGATTTCCTGTTCGCATTTGGAAAGCGCAAACACAATGCGTGCTTTGAGTTCGGGATCCGAAGCCTGCTTATACGCCTTTTCTAAATAGCGTTGAGAAATACCGACCGTATTGGTGTGATAATCCTTGTAATACTTGAAATAAATACCGCCAAAAATGTCCGGCTTCGCATCGTACCATTGTCCGAAATAGTGATGCTGACGATTTGAGAAATTTGAATAGTTGCCATAATAGCCGGTGAACGACATATTGTAGTATAAATTACCCAACAAGTAATTGGCTTTCGCTGCCAAGTCATCCATTCCTCGACCCGTTTTCTCACCCTCTTTTTGCAGGCGATTCATAGCCGAAAATCCCACATATTTTGGTAGATAAAAATCTTCCTGGTAGTCAACAACCATCACATCCTCTGCCGGACTGTCAAAACTTTCTATCCGATTGTAGCCAAACATGAGTATTGGAAGCCCCATGTTAGACGGCAGTTTATCATCTGCCGCCATCGCCTTTTGCAAATCGCCGGCCATTAAATAGACCATGGTGCGCACTTGTTGAAGGAAAATCAAATTTTTATCCGCGCCGGACGAACTCTCGGTGGCTATGCCCGTCGCCTTTGCTATCTGCTGTTCCCATAAATTTTTATCGGGTTTTTGATAGAATTTTTCCAACGCATCCACCATTTCCAATTGCGGATTAAGCATCAAATCTTCTAATTTGTGCGACAACAAAAACGATTTGGCATACTCTTTTTGTATGAAATAGCGGTTTGCCAACACATCAGCGAGGAAATTGCCTTCCAGATTCATGTATCGACTATTTTTATTCATTTCAACCAACTGTTGCTCAAAAGCATCCGTAATCGTTGGTTGCTCACAAATGGCGATATAATATTCGAGATTTTCCTTTTGTTCATAATACGGAACGCCCAAAGTGCTTGGATCAATCTGTTTCAATATATTTTTCGCACCTGCAAAATCTTTTTTCAGAAAATACAGATAAGCCGTAGTCATTTGCCAAAAAGCCTTAGTTTGCATTTGGGTGTTAGCCATTTTTTGTGAAATAGCGAGTGCCTGATTGAAAAAAGTCTCTATTTTCGTTCCCGCTATAATCGGATAGCGCTTATCTTTCAGGGTTTTATAATTGGGCGCAATCGCTTCATACGGCTCATAATTGGGCATTAGTTCGCGCTCAATCTGGTTAATCGCACGCGCCATCAGCACTTTTGACTGACTTGCATCGGGGTCAAATTCTGCAATTTTCTCTAATGCGTTCAGCGGATTGTTAAACGACATATAGCCTAACAAGAGGTAAGCATCCTTCGTTTCATCCATCTTAGAGGCGTTTTGCAAAAAATAGTTGAAATCGAAATTTTCTTGCGTCATCCGAATAGAGTTCAGCGATTGTGCTTTCAGGTTATTGGATTCTACAAACACCTGAAAAAAATCGGCATTAGCCTGTATGAGTAGTCCTGCACCACGTTCTGCGCCTGCTTTTTGCGACAAAGCCCAATAGTACATCCAGGGGCGGTAATTCAGCGCATCCACATACTGGTTGAAATAGGAAATCGCATCCTTGTAGTGTCTTGTGTAATGCGCCAAACGCACCATTTGATAGCCGTAGCGCAATTTCAATTCATCCTCCGTTTCCGCCAGCCAGCTCTTTTGCAGCACATTGAGTGTCTTGGCATAATCCAAACCGGATGCCGTTTTGGTCACTTTCGGGAAATAACTCCAACCGTTATCTCCGGATTCATCAGAAATACGCATATACGGCTCCAATTGTTTGGCATAAGCAATATAGAGCAATGCCTGCTTGTATTTTTTGACAAAAGCGGGTGTCAGAAATTTCAACTTCGGGTCTTTTGCAGGAATGCCACTAAGTACCTTGGTAATATCATCTCGCTGAGCACCAAACACCAGATCGTAGGCATCACCATATTCCAAATGCAAATAATCTGCCCACTCCAAAATATTTTCATTGAGCCCGGTTGGTTCTTCTCCACCATAAAAACGAGCGTCCAACGTCAGCAAAAAAGGACGATAACGTTCGTCAGTCATCATCTCCTGCATAAACAAGTTATAATACGCCTGATCTTCCAAAAATTCGCCACCGCAGGCAAACGATTTGCAAGTTGCTGTGATACAAAGCAATAAAACAATTCCGAGTTTTTTCATACTATTTAAACGTTAGGTGTTTAAAATGCTAACCATGTAATGGGCACAAAGTTAGTGAAAAAAAATCGAAAATATCCTAAAATGTTATTGTACCGGTTAAATCTTTTTTGAATTTCCTTCTATGTTTAGGCATTATTTTTAATGATTCTCTGCTAAGCTACCCCTAAATCCCCTAAAGGGGACTTTGCCGCAACACAACTTGCACAATCGCCGGCACTAAAGCGCCCTTTCGGAGGTTGGGGGTGATTTTGCGGAGAATGATATTATTTTTGTTTCCAAAACCGGTGCGGAACTGTTAAATATTTACCAAAAGATATAATTTCTTTCCTAAAATTTGGATAATTCAAATATAATACATACTTTTGTGGAGTTAAATCTAACAAAAAGTGACAGAGTACTCTTTATACTCTGTCACTTTTTTAGTTTAGAACTACCTCTTAAGGCCCACAGCAGTCATTGCAAATCAACTGTTCCCTTTTTAAGCCTCAAATGTTAAAATAAATTTTGCATCAAAAATTTATAATTCCCTGTCAATCAAACATTTATAAAATCACCAAAGTTGCAGTATAAAGAGTACTGTGTCAATTTGGATGATTAAAAATAAGATCCCGCGCAAGGTTTAGACGGAATGTTTTCGTTTCGTTTCGTTTTTGTTCGGTCTGGGCTTTGTGGCGGGGATCTTTAAAGTAATGGTTAATGATTAATGGTTAATGGTTAAT
>JAISKM010000064.1 GCA_031261285.1 Candidatus Symbiothrix sp.
TAGTGGAGATTGAAATCTTAGGGACTCTTGGGACTTTTTGGGACATTAGAGACAGGGATGTGTCTCTAATGTCCCAAAAAGTCCCAAGAGTCCCCAAAAAAGAAAAATGAAAAAATGAACACCAACAACAACACCCAAAATGGCGGTTTTATCCCCAAGCACGGTGGTTACAAAAACCTGATTAGTTTTCAGAAAGCGGAGATAATCTACGACGGCACAATATATTTCACCAAGCGCTTTTATCGCAAGCCCGACCGCACTATCGACCAAATGGTGCAGGCAGCTCGTAGCGGAAAACAAAATATTGCGGAGGCAAGTATGGCTTCGGCAATGTCAAAACAAACCGAAATATTTTTGACAAACGTTGCCAAAGCGTCTTTAGAAGAATTGGAACTTGATTATGAAGACTTTTTGCGCACTAATAAATTGCCAATATGGGAAAAAACACATCGTTTGGTAGCCCGTTTCCGTGAACTGAATCGAACGCCCCACGCCAACTATCAAACATACGTTAACGCAATCGAAAACGAAAACCCCGAAATTTGTGCTAATGCGATGATTTGCTTGATAAAAATCGTTATTTATCTGTTGGCAAAACAAATACAGCAACTCGAAAAGAATTTTTTGGAAAATGGCGGCATAAGGGAACGAATGACAAAGGCGAGAATTGAAAGTAGGAATAAACAAAAATAAAAATTGAAAATAAATGACCCCCTCCCAAATATTTTTTTACGCCTCACTCACCCAGCCGGAACAATTTGTGCTGAAAGCGCTTGCTCTAAATGCAAAAAGCATTGATGTCAGCGACTTGCAAGGATATGTTCGTGTAAAATATTCAATAGTACAAAAAGGAATAAAGGAAATACTTGAAAAATCAGCAAAAATTGGATTAGTAACATTAGGAAGTTCTTATTCTCGTGCGTCTTTTTCCATTCATCCGGATTTTTTGATTTATATTTGCCCGCAACTCACCGATATGCAGTTGCTGTGGAAACAAATTACGAACCATGACTCTAAGCCCTATTTTTATTTTGATAGAAATGCACAATATCTGCCTTCATTAAGAAATTTGCTTTACACGCTTTGCCACAATCCTAAACAATATCCCGAATACGAAGCGCTTTTTTTTAATTATTTCCCAAACGAAATGGCTGATTGTTATGCCAATGTGTTGCAAAACGAAGATTACGCGCCTTTTTTAGATTTAATAAATACGGATATTGTGAAATCGGTGTTCGGCAATATCTGCGATACGAACTTGAGCAATTTAGTGCCTGCCACACAAACAATCAGTCAAATAGAGCATTTGGGCGCCTCATGCAACATTGATGTGGAAAACATCATTCTTTCCATACGTAAAAGTCAGGCGTTTTATCAGGGAAATTTTTCGGAAATAGTAAATAATGAAGCGCCGGATAATTATAGCATTCTTGAAAAACAAGCGATTATAGAACTAATGACCGGCAATGCCGAAGAAGCCTTAAAAATATTCAAAAAAGTATTGACATTGCGAGCGAAAGAAGGCTATAAATCGCCGTTTGCTTTCAGCTCTGTTTATGCGCCTTTTTACTATCTGGTTGCTTTATTTTGTGCTGATAATCAATTGTCTATGCCGGTTTTTCAGAAAATTTTCAACTGGATACAGAAGCACAATGAAGAATTTGGATATGCTTATTTTTTCGCTCCGGCTATTTACTTTTCGCTCAATCAAAAAAAATCATCTTATTCAGTGCAAATTGATACTATTAAAAAAGGATTTTTGCATGAAGAACCAACGATTTTTACATTAGTGCAAATTCTAATTCTCTATCTCTCAGGCGAAAAATTAAACTATTCAAGTCAACTGGTTTCGATTGCCCAAAAAGCCTGCGAATCGGAAATTTGGATTTTGGCATACGAAGCGCTTTTTGCGATGAAATCGTGGTTTGATGATGCCGAAATTGACAGTTTGTATCAAACGCTTTCCGAAAAATTACACTATCCCCCGGTTTTATCCAAAATAGTCCGTCAAGAGGATTGGGAAAAATCGTTGAATCTGCTTTTGGGGCTAAAAAGTTCTTCAACTAAAAGCGCCGGAAAAACTGCTGAAAATACGTCTCGAGTGGTGTATTATTTTAATCCAAAAAACGATGACATTCAGCCTGTACTGCAAACCCGGCAGGCAAAGAGCTGGTCTGGTGGCAGAAATATTGCCCTCAAAACATTTTTCAACGGCGATGCGAAAGGGATGACCGACTCCGATTTCCGGATTGCCAAAACATTGTCTTTTCATAATAGTTATTACGATTCCTACTACGAATTTAAAAAAGACGTTTTCCCGGCTTTAATCGGGCACCCGTACATTTTTTTAAACGGGACTATTGATACTCCGGTGGAATTTGTGGAGGCAAAACCCATTATTTCAATCAAAAAAGAATTGAATAAATATCGTTTAACGTCTGATATTAAAGAGTTTGCAGAAAAAATTATTGTAGAAAAGGAGACCAATACGCGCTATCGAATTTACGAACTCACGCCACGCCAACAGCTAATTCTTCAAATTATCAACGAGCAAAAAATCACAGTTCCTGATTATGGTAAAGAAAAATTGGTAGCTCTGCTCGGCAC
>JAISKM010000092.1 GCA_031261285.1 Candidatus Symbiothrix sp.
ACTCTTTATACTGCAACTTTGGTGATTTTATAAATGATTGATTGACAGGGAATTATAAATTTTTGATGCAAAATTTATTTTAACATTTGAGGCTTAAAAAGGGAACAGTTGATTTGCAATGACTGCTGTGAGCCTTGAGAGGTGGTTCTAAACTAAAAAAGTGACAGAGTATAAAGAGTACTCTGTCACTTTTTGTTAGATTTAACTCCGCAAAAGTATGTATTATATTTGAATTATCCAAATTTTAGGAAAGTTTTTTCATAAACTGTTAATTATTTAACATTTCGGTTAATAACTAATTTTAATTGTACATGCAACCGATTGGGCAACATCATACATCAGCGGCATTCATTCGCGACCATTGCAAAGAAACCTAATTTACCTCAATAATAGAATCTATATCATCGCGTGCACCATCTAATATAAAGGTGATGTCGCCCGTTTTTTTGTCTTTTTTCCAGACTAATTTGGAATCTACATTCAGCCATTTGGCTGATTTGAAATTGGGAATATGAACCGTGATCGACTGAATGTCTTTGTCCAAAATGTGAATGTATTGCGTATTTCCTGTTTGCGTACTGACACCCCAAATTTGCGGCGACACCACACCTTGTTGTGTGCCATAAATGGTGTAGCCATACTTTTGCAACCAGTCGCCCATGCCTTGCAGGCGCTCCACACATTCGGGCTGGATTTGTCCGTTGGGCATTGGACCCACGTTGAGCAGCAGGTTGGCACCTCTACCGGCGGTTCGAATCAACAGATGCAACAACTCGGTAGTTGACTTAAATTTATCGTCGGTAATATTGAATCCCCAACTGGTGTTGATGGTTTCGCACGTTTCCAAAGGTAAGCGAGACACTTCTTGCCCGCTGTATCCGGATTTGTTTTCGCCGGGTACATCCCGCTCAAAAATTTGGTAATTTTCGCCCGGCATAGGGGGCAAGTGGTGGTTGTTTGCAATCAAACAGCCGGGTTGCAGGCGGTGAATCAACTCGTAGATTTCCGGATAATGCCAATCCACAGCCGTTTCGTGCGAGGTGCGGTTTTCATCCGCCGTTTGATCCCAATGTCCGTCAAACCATATTCCCGCGATGGGTCCGTAGTTGGTGAGCAACTCTGTCAATTGGGCTTTCATAAAATTGATATACGCATTCCAATCACTTTTTTCCGTTCTGCCGGCTTTTTTTCCCGTGCGACCGGTTTCATATTGATAATCCGTTCGCATCCAGTCCAACAACGAATAATACAGCACCAATTTGATGCCTTCTTTGTGACATTCGTCAGCCAGTTGCTTAATCAAATCCTTGCCGTAAGGCGTATTCATAATGTTCCAGTCCGATTGTTGCGTGTTCCAATTGCTGAAACTATCGTGGTGACGCGAGGTGAAAGCGATGTAGTTTGCCCCACCCTCTTTGGCAATTTTCACCCATTCCTGTGCATTGAATGCCTGCGGATTGAACAAGTTCTGCAATCGTTTGTAGTCGCTTCCACTGATACCACGCGTATTCATCACCCATTCGCCGCTACCCAACACGCTATACGGACCAAAATGAACGAACATTCCCAAACGGGCCTCTTCCAACCATTTTGTATCAGGCTTCGGGGTCTGACCAAACAGGCTGAACGTCATCACTAAAGACATGAGTAGACAAACTAATTTTTTCATAACTGTTTAGTTGAATGTTTCCGTTAATTTGCGAATCGCGGGGACAGCCGATTTCCGTTCGTAGAGAATAGAATAGACGGAGTCAAGGATAGGCATATCGACCTGGTATTCTGCGTTGATTTCTTTGATACATTTGGTGCCGTAGTATCCTTCGGCAATCATTTCCATTTCCAATTGGGCGGTTTTGACGGAGTAGCCTTTGCCGATCATGGTACCGAAAATGCGGTTGCGACTGAAACGCGAATAGGCGGTCACCAGCAGGTCGCCCAGATAGGCTGACGTGTGGATTTTGCGTTCGATAGGGCTTACTGCGTTGATAAATTGCTCCATTTCTTCGATGGCGTTGCAGATGAAAATCGCTTGAAAATTATCGCCATACTTTAATCCGTGACAAATTCCGGACACAATCGCGTAAACGTTTTTCAACACCGAAGCATATTCCAAGCCGCTCACGTCAGACGTGGTGGTCGTCTGGATAAATCGCGTGCCGAACGCATCGGCTGCCAATTGGGCATGTTTTTCGTTAGCGCCGGCAAAAGTCAGGTAAGAAAGGCGTTCCAAAGCCACTTCTTCCGCATGACACGGACCTCCGATCGCAACGATATTTTCTTTGGGAACGTCGTAAAATTTACAGAAATAGTCCGACACAATCATGTTTTCGTCGGGCACAATCCCTTTGATTGCCGACAGTATCATCTTGTCTTTCAACGGCATATTCAATTTTTGGAGATGCTGTTTGAGGAATGGCGACGGCGTGGCAAAAATCAGCGTATCGCTTTTTTCCACTACCTCATTGATGTCGTCCGTGAAATAAATGTCGTTTAAATCGAATTTGATACCGGTCAGATAGGACGGATTATGTCCCAGAGCCTTAAATTCCTCGATTTGATCGGCGCGACGCATGTACCAATTGAATTTGGGTTGCGTGATGGAGATGATTTTAGCAATCGCCGTTGCCCAGCTTCCGCCTCCCATGACTGCTATTTTTCCAAGACTGTTCATAATTTCATTGTTTTCATTTGTGCGCTTCGTCATTGCGGACTTGATCCGCAATCCCCTCATTTTGAGCGTGACGTTCGGGTTTCATTTGTGGGAAAAGTAACACTTCCTGAATGGTAGTTTGTCCCGTCAACAGCATTGCCAACCTGTCCATACCGATGCCCATGCCCGATGTGGGTGGCATGCCGTATTCCAAGGCGCGGAGGAAATCCTGATCGATAAACATCGCTTCGTCGTCGCCTTTTTCGGAGAGTTTAAGTTGTTCCTCAAAGCGTTCGCGCTGGTCGATGGGGTCGTTGAGTTCGGAATAGGCGTTCGCCAATTCTTTGCCGTTGACCATCAGTTCAAACCGTTCGGTGAGTTCGGGATTGGTGCGGTGTTTTTTCGTGAGTGGCGACATTTCTTTCGGATAATCCGTGATAAACACCGGCTGAATGTATTTGCCTTCACTCGTTTCGCCAAAGATTTCGTCAATCAATTTGCCTTTGCCCATCGTGTTATCCTGTTCGACGTGCAATTTTTTGCACACGTCACGCAATTGCTCTTCGTTCATGCCGGTAATGTCGATGCCTGTATTTTCTTTAATCGCATCGATCATTGTCACCCGGCGATAAGGTGCCTTGAAGCTGATTTTGTTTTCGCCTACCTGCACTTCGGTTGTTCCCAGCACGTCCAAAGCGATTTTTTCGAGCATCTGCTCGGTAAAACGCATCATCCAGTTGTAGTCCTTGTAAGCCACATAAATCTCCATCACAGTAAATTCCGGATTGTGCACCCGGTCCATGCCTTCGTTACGGAAATTGCGTGAAAATTCATACACGCCTTCAAATCCACCAACTATTAACCGCTTGAGATACAGTTCATTAGCGATACGCAAATAGAGCGGAATATCCAATGCATTGTGGTGAGTGATAAACGGACGAGCCGATGCACCGCCCGGAATGCTTTGCAGCACAGGTGTATCTACTTCGATGTAGCCTTTTTCGTTGAAAAATTGACGCATCGAATTGAAAATTTTTGTCCGTTTGAGAAAAGTGCTTTTGATGCCGGCGTTGACAATCAAATCGACATACCGCTGACGGTAGCGCATTTCAGGGTCTTCAAACGCATCATACGCCACGCCGTCTTTGTATTTCACGATTGGAAGGGGGCGCAAGGATTTAGCAAGCACCGTCAACTTGCTCACGTGAACGGAGATTTCGCCCATTTGCGTGCGAAACACATAGCCTTCGATGCCGACAAAATCACCGATGTCCAGCAATTTTTTGAACACCACATTATATAAGTCTTTATCCTCACCGGGGCAAATGTCGTCGCGACTGATATAGAGTTGGATACGTCCTTTGGAGTCTTGCAATTCCACAAAAGAGGCTTTACCCATGATGCGGCGGCTCATAATTCGTCCGGCAATAGACACTTCGCGTCGGGGTGCATCGTCTTGAAACGTCGCCTTAATATCTGTGGAATAAGCCGTTACGGGAAATTCGTCCGCAGGATAAGGGTCAATTCCCTTCGTGCGCAATTCTTCTAAACTTTGGCGACGAAACAGTTCCTGTTCGCTCAAATCGGGTGCGTTCATATTATTTTTTTTTCTTAATTAACTTTGTGAGTAAAGCGGCGCGTTCGTAATCTTCTTTTGAAACCGCTTGTTGAAGCTGCTCTTGGAGTTCTTCCACGGGTAAAAACTCCAGATAGGTCGCATTTTTGTTGACAGTAGATTTGTCTTTCATCGAACGATGCTCCTTTGTCAGATACAATCTAACGTTTTCGCGCGTCATCGGTTGTACACTCAGCGTCTCAAAAATGCTCTTTTCCATAAAAACGGGTGCTTTGACGCGTATTGCCAACGCAATGGCGTCAGAAGTGCGCGCATCCAAACGAATCGTTTTCTCACCCAGAATAAAGACCAAATGCGAATAGAAAATGCCGTCCAGGTGTTTGTAAATTTCCACCTGTTTCAAAACCGCACCAACCTCGTTCATCAAGGTCACAAACAGGTCGTGCGTCTGTGGTCGCGGTGACACCAATTCCTCCAACACCATCTCGATAGCCTGTGCTTCGGGCGTTCCTATAATAATTGGAATGGCATGTGAGCGGTCGCCCACCTTAGTCACAACCAGCGCATAAGCGCCGGTTTGCACTTCACCCATGGTAATTCCCGCTATTTCTAATTGTATCATCTTTTTAATGGTGAATGGTCAATAGTTAATGATTAATGGCACCGTAAAATTAACCATTAATCATTAACCATTAACCATTATGTTTAGTTTCTGCGTCCAAACGCGATTGACGCATAATAAAGCAATGACGCTAACGAACTCAGGGCAGCGACTACGTAGGTGTAGGCGGCGGCTTTCAAGGAATCGACCGCGGCGGCGTGATTGCTCGAATTAGTGATGCCGGAACTGTTTAGCCATTTCAACGCGCGTTGAGAGGCATTGATTTCGACCGGCAACGTGATAAAACTGAAAACGGTGGTCATCGCAAACAAAGCAACACCTGCCAACAGCACATTGCGTCCAAGCACATTACCTGCCTGACCCATCAACACCAACCCACCCAGGATGATCCACGTCACCCATTTGGAGGCAAACGTCACGACCGGCACCAATGCCGAGCGCATGCTCAACGGTCCGTAAGCGTGTGCATGTTGCAACGCATGGCCAGTTTCGTGAGCCGCCACAGAGGCCGCCAACACGCTGTTGCCGTAGTAAACATCCTTGCTCAGATTGATTGTTTTGTTTGCCGGATTGAAATTATCGCTCAACGTTCCGGTGGTTACTTGCACCGTCACGTTGTGAATATCGTTGTCGTACAACATTTTTTCTGCCACTTCTTTACCCGTCATACCATTGTCCAACGGTATTTTAGAATACTTTTTCGCCTTGTTATTAAAGTTTGATGACACCAGCCAACTTGCTACTGCCGTTCCAATCAAAATTATCCAATAGATGCCCATATTTTTCCGTTTTTTTAGTTTTTACTCATTAATTAAAGTGCAAAGTTACAAAAAAATATGTTTTGAACTAAGATTTTATATGATTTTTTTCATGATTATGATTTTTTAATAAAAGAAAGAGACCCGCACCGGAAAAAAAACGAAACGAAACTATGTACAAAAACCCGTGCGGGTGCTCTTTCTAAAACTATTATTATCATTACATGACGTTGCCCTGTACTGAAATTAATGATCCAAGACGTTGCCGTTGACCGTCACTTACCCAAGGCGTTGCCGTTGACCACCACATTATCAAGACGTTGCCATTGATCATTACATTGCCCAAGACGTTGCCGGTGATCATTACATTACCCAAGGCGTTGCCGTTGACCGTCACATTACCCAAGGCGTTGCCGTTGGGCTAGGATCTGTAAGGCTTTCAGCCTACTTGGTATTTTTTTTACCCTGAAAGGGTAATAGATCCTAGCCCCAGGCATCGCCTGGGGTGATAGGGATGATGAACATCCATCCCGTTTGCGGGCTGAAAGCCCAGCAGATAAACGGATGTCCGTTTAGTTGTGTGCTTAGATAT
>JAISKM010000124.1 GCA_031261285.1 Candidatus Symbiothrix sp.
GTGTAAATATAATATAAACACAATATCATTATGACAACATTACATCATGTATTCAAACAATTGGAAGACCCTCGAATAGAGCGTGGAAAGAAGCATTTGCTACTGGACATCATCATTCTCAGTATTCTCGCAGTACTCAGTGGGGCTGCATCGTATGATTCGATTGAGCTTTACGGCAAAACGAATTTTGAGTTTCTCAAACAATTTTTGGAGTTGAAAAATGGCATTCCATCGCACGACACTATCAATCGAGTGTTTGCTGTTTTGGATATGCGAAAGTTTGAACAACTTTTTATTCAATGGGCTAACTTATTGAAAGAGGAAGGTATTTTGGAGAAAGTGATTGCCATAGATGGCAAAACAATGCGCGGTTCAAAAGACACTTTTCATGGAACGTTGCCGATACATTGTGTAAATGCTTGGAGCGTGGAAAATAATATTTGTTTGGCACAGCTAAAAACAGAAGAAAAAAGCAATGAAATTACAACGATACCTGTGTTACTGGATTTGCTGGATATAAGAGGCAAGATTATCACGATAGACGCCATGGGGACACAAACGGCTATCGCAAAGAAGATTATAGAAAATGGTGGGGATTATATTTTGTCAGTGAAAGACAATCAAAAGACCCTGCGAGAAGAAGTTGAAACCACATGCAAAGAACATCGTCCGGTGCAGGATTATACCACAGTAGAAAAAGGTCACGGACGCATCGAAACCCGCCGATGTGAAGTGTTTGAGAAAGGTTTAATCGTTGATTTTGACAACCGTTGGGAGGGCTTACAATCGGTCATAAAAATTACATCTACCAGAGAAATTCGCGGCAATGAGACCTCTGAGGTACGTTTTTATATCAGCAGTTTAGAAACAAAACAGCCTTTTAATCAACACATTAGAAACCACTGGGGCATAGAAAATGGGTTGCATTGGACGTTGGATATGGTTTTTCGCGAAGACGAGCAACGCAAACGCAACAAATCTGCGGCTGCAAACTTTGCCCTGCTCCAAAAAATAGCCCTCAACATCTTGAAAAAAAGCCCCGGTAAAGAAAGTCTCGTCTCAAAACGCCTCAGAGCGGGGTGGGATAAAAACTATCTGTTATCATTACTTAATTTTTTAATGCGTTGACCCTGTCCCTATCGGGACTAATTTATGCGTTTCCACACAAATTGTGGCATTGTATTTCCCAATCACCTCACTCCCCACCACGCGAGTCCACTCATTGATTTCGTAAGGTTGGCTTTCGATGCCGAGGGCTTGCGCTTCTATCCTTTGTGAATCAATGTTGTATGTGTTTATCAATTCCTGACGTACTGTTTCAATCCTTTTTTTTGAAATTTTCAGATTGCTTTGTGCCGTTCCGGTTTTTTTATCGCCATAACCCAACAAACGAATTTTCGCTTCAGGATGGGTTTTGAGATAATTGACAACGTTTACATACTTTATCTCTTGCCCTTCGACAGGTTTTTTGGATGAGTCAAAATTGAAAAGTATCGCCGTCAAGGTAAAAGGCTTCTGAGGTCTTTCAACCTCTTTTGTGGCCTTTGGGACTTCTATTGAGTTCAGCTTTTGGGCTTCTATCTTTTTGTCTATGGTATCTAATCGTTCCAGGATTTCATCAACACCTCTCCGGTCTAATGCCTGTATTTGCTCATCATCATGCGCCTCTTTTGCCATGGTTGGTTTCAAGAACGGATGGTTTCGCACAGAAGGAGGCGCAATTTTTGCTTTTGGGGTGTCGAAATTGTACGTTACTCCAATGGTTACGCCTGCATTCCCTTCGTAAGCCGCTTTGGTAGTTCGCCCGTCAAAAGAGTTGGGGAAGGCTGCTCCAAACACTTCCAGATTGACATCCCATGTTTTGTTGACGGCATATTTTCCTGTGAGCGAAACATTCGCCGAGGCATTATTCGTTGACGGGGTACCCAGATAGGCAAACGTGCGCAAATAACCCACGCCAACCGAAGGGATAATGTCCCACCGATAGTTGTTAAACCCACCGAAAAGGTTAAACATGCTTGCGCGTACATCCACATGCGCATTCAGATAGTGCAGGTAATGCCGATACGAGCCATCGGGACGAATGAAGACATTGTCTCTCACCGGGTCAACGCCGTTTTCGGAAGACCAGCTGCTGTTTGTCGTCGGAATAGTAAATCCGTTCAGGCTGTATCCGTTCATTTGCAAGCGAATACCCCAGAGCGGAGAGAACCATTTACCT
Source organism: Candidatus Symbiothrix sp. (assembly GCA_031261285.1). GTDB lineage: Bacteria > Bacteroidota > Bacteroidia > Bacteroidales > Azobacteroidaceae > Azobacteroides. The sequence continues at coordinate 2,222 of JAISKM010000124.1, forward strand.
CCCGACAAGGAGAAGTCGGGCGTAAAACGATGTCGTCCGTGCAGATTGCTCACATCACTGGAAAAAAGGAGTTGAGTGCCTGCACCGGCTTCGATGTACCAATTATTTCTCCAAACGTTAGTGATTGAATCGGCTTCCTGCGCCCGAACATTTTGCAGGGGAAGAAGCGTGAGCAACAAAATAAAAATCTGATATTTAATACTAAACTGTTTCATATAATTTAAATTTATTGTGATAAACTACTTTATCATTAATTTATCGACAATTGAAGCACCTCCGGTTCATCATCCGAGCCTACATTCCCATTCATTTCAAACGGAAAAAGGTTACCGGTGGTGTACAGATATTTGTTGCTTGCACTGTAATATCCAAACCGAACAGTAAAATCTTCCTCCTGCGTAGCCTGAATGGAAACAAAATATAAGTCACCAACTTTTCCGCCGATACCACGACATTCTTCACCGGTAAATGCCGCTAACTGGTCGTCATCCTGAGCATTTTGCGCCAAATTCGGTGGAAGGATTACTATGGCGGTCATACTAACCGAATTGGCACTGCTGTTTACCGTCCAAACCGGAACCTGCGG
>JAISKM010000133.1 GCA_031261285.1 Candidatus Symbiothrix sp.
GGCGGCTTGTTGCTGCCACAAATTGAGAGTGCCGATACACTCTCTGATGAGTTAAAAAAGCCGGGCATGCTGGTTTACAACAAAACGGACGGCAAAGTGTATACCTACAATGGCGCTGCTTGGAGTGCCGGCAGTGGAGGTGACAATGCGTATACTGGGCCTGCGTCTTGTAACGGTTCTGATTCGGTAACAGGTGTATCGGGCACTGTGTATCCGATCGGTAGCTACCCCAATGCCCCAAACGACTTAAAAAGCTTGTGCTGGATGCTCTCCAACCTGAAAGAGCCCGGCTCTGATGTGCTAACTGCCGGTGAAAAAGGAAATGGAGGATACTTCTATAGTAATGCACCCGTCACATTCTGCGCCGATAAATTAGGAGTCGGCTGGAGAATCCCCTCCGCTGATGATTGGTCGCTATTTGACCGTGCCTACAATACCCTGACGATAGGGGAACGGGCTGTGTGGCAATGGCCCGCAGAAGGAGCGGGAGGAATAGCTTATTATCGAAGCGAGAATGGTGTGAGCAAATGGCGGCCGGATAGCGCAGGGGACTATAGTGCGTTCAATACAACTACCGGTGGGATCGGCTGGTACTCCACGGTTTTTGGGGGTCACGCGACTGGCGTTCCGAATCTCGTACATCAGTACGTGGCGAAGACTGGTATGCTTCGTTGTGTTCGTGACATCTGAGTTCTCCGAGCATACGCTTTTTTTTGCATTTTTTTAGAAAATAGTTGGGAGATTCTAAAAAAATGACTAACTTCGCATTTGATACTAAACAGACTTAGCGAAGCCGACCGGTTTAGAATACATTTTGGTTAAACGATAAGCGTTTAAGATATTACTTTGATTCGAAAATCTGCAATTTTCAAATGTAACAAGGTGATAGACAACAAATGCTTGCGTTCTTCGTTTGTAACTAATAACCTTAGATACACACAGGGGCGCAGGGCTGTTGTTTATTTGTTACATGGGTGTTTGCAGATACCTCGAATCAGATAAATTAACAGTTTCTGCGCCCTTTTTATGTTTAAACTTGACCGAACGAAAGGAACACGGGAGGCAAAAAATTGATTACTACCAGCCCCCCCCCAACCCCCCTCAAGGGGGAGATGGGTTGCATACCTACGGCATGCAGGGGGTGAATGGAATATTGCGGTTTCTACCGAGCTACCATTCCTAACGGAATGGAGGGAACAAACAAAATAAATTTATAAAATTACAAACAAATGAAAAACAATAATTACAAAAGAATACGGATGGGATTGCGGGTCAAGCCCGCAATGACATCATCACCGGTGCGGATCTGTTCCGCAATGACATCATCATCAGGGCGGATCAAGTCCGCAATGACACCGGTGTTAGTGCGGATTACATCCGGGATGACACTGTTTACAATAATCTGCTTGCTGATTGGACAAAGCACGCTTCGTCCAATCCAAGCAAACGCACAGATTTCAATTGGGAGTGCGAATGATTCCGTCACAGTTGGTTCGGTGCTGGATTTGAGCCAAGGCTCCGGCGGATTGCTTTTGCCGCAAGTGAGTGATACGATTGTGGCCACACGCACAGCCGGCATGATGGTGTTCAGCTTGGCTGACAGCAAAGTCTACACCTACAATGGGGTCACTTCTACGTGGGTTGCTTTTTAAAAGGCTCAGGGCAAACTGTGTAAAAGGCTGAAAGCCTGACATATCCTAGACCAGGGCATCGCCCTGGGAAATGATAGGAATAATCGGCAGTATTACCCAGGCGTTGCCAGGGGCTGGGATATGAAGCTCATTCAGCGCTTAAACTATCGAGAAAGAGCACCCGCGCGGGTTTTTGTACATAATTTCGTTTCGTTTTTCCGGTGCGGGTCTCTTTCTTATTTAAAATTACAGTTCAAGACAAGTTTGTCACCGGTCAAACACCTGCTTCATTGGTCGTCCGATCCAAACTTGCGGTTGCTTCAATCCAAAAATAGTCGCTATCGTTGCCGCAACGTCGAATTGCATCATGCTTTCTTCAAAGACCAAGCCTTTTTTTACGTTTTTTCCGGAAATGATAAACGGTGTTTCCATTTCTAACATGGTTTTGCCGCCATGTCCCTTGTTGATACCTCCATGGTCGCTGGTAAGAATAAAAATGGTTTCATCATAGATGCCGGCATCTTTGGTGGCTTGAATCACTTGTGCGATACTATGGTCTAATTGATGCAAAATCGCATAATATGCGGGCGTGTCGTGTCCGGTTTCATGCCCGGTGTGGTCAGGCTCATCAATAATCAGTGCAAACAGGTTAGGTTTGGACGTGCGGATATAGTCACACGCAACAGCGATAGTGGTATCTTGCGTAGCATGATTGACTATTTCTTGCGAAAAGTTGAGAGCTTGCTGTTCGACTAAGTACTGCATTCCATCCCATTCGTATTCATAGCCGATTTCCGCATCGGGATATGCATCGCGCAATAACCCGAACACGGTCGGGAACATGCCGTAATGAGAGAGTTCGCGCGAAGGCAATTCGGGCGTTTTGCTGTCCCACTTTGTATAGCCGTGCAATTCGGGACCTGCACCCATAAACATGGATGCCCAATTGGCTGCACTGGAGGATGGCAATACCGAACGTTTTTTTAAGGTATAAGCTCCGCCGGTCATCAATTGTTTGACGGTAGGCATATCTGCTTTTTCAAGACTATACGCACCCCAGCCATCCAAGCCGATGACCACAACATGTTTCGCTATCCATTCACTTGATTGTTGTGCCGTGGCAACATGAGCAAATAGCCCCCCAAACAAGAGGGCTATTATGCAAGATTTTAATTTTGATGTCATACTCTCATTTAATTAATGCTGTCAAATGCTTCTTGCGACCCCTGTTTTAGGAGAATGATCCATTCTTTTTCGTTCATAAATCCAATAAAACTGCAACCAACTATAAAAACGTACCGTCTATTCCGCGTGTAAGACAAGTTCATTGCCGTCAAACACAGCATACGAAAAATAGTTTAGCCAATCGCCCAAAATAAGCATCTGCGCATGTGGCGGGAGTTGCAAATCCAATACAATGTGGCGATGTCCAAAAATCAAATAATCCGTGTCAGGATGTTTTTGAAGGTATTTTTTTGCATAAAGCACGAGGTGCTCTTTATCCTCGCCCAAATACGGAACCGGATTGTCGCGGTCTTTTTTACGACTGTGGCGTGCCCACGTTTGTGCTAATCCAACCGCCCAATTGATTGGCAGGCAAGAGAATAGAAAACGGCACGTTTTGTTGTGAAAAATTCGTCGCAACAAATGAAACGAGCGCGAATCGTCGCCCAAACCGTCGCCGTGTGCCAAATAAAATTGCTTGCCGTGAATGGTTGTTGCCAACGGCTCGGTGTGAATAATTGCCCCCGTTTCGTTGGCGAGGTAGTCGGTCAACCAAATGTCGTGATTGCCTGTAAAGTAGTGAATTTCAATGCCTTGATCGTGCAATTCTCCCAGTTTCCCAAGAAAACGCGTGAATCCGCGGGGTACCACTTTCTTGTATTCAAACCAAAAATCAAAAATATCGCCCAGCAAATAAATCGCTTCGGCATCGTTCTTGATGCTGTCGAGCCAACGCACAAACCGTCGCTCGACCTCCAAAGCCGGTTCAAACAGGCTGGAGCCAAGGTGCACGTCCGATGCGAAGTATATTTTTTTCATAAAAATCCCAATTCCAATTTGGCTTCTTCCGACATCAATCCGTGATGCCACTCAGGCTCAAACACAATGTTGACGGTCACGCCCTTGACTTCCGGAATCGATTCGACTTTCATTTTGACATCCTCCACCAGAAAGTCAACCGCCGGACACGCCGGAGCCGTCAGCGTCATAGCGATGATCACATTCTTATCGTCATCCACCTCCACGCCATAAATCAATCCCAAATCGTACACATTCACCGGAATTTCCGGATCGTACACCGTTTTCAACATTTTGACAATTTCTTCTTCCAAAGCCATCAAATCCGTCGTCATCTCACTTTTTAAATTTTTTGCAAAGGTACGCAAAATATTCAAAACTATAATCAAATCGACACGAGTCGTTGTTGCTCGCCGGATGAACGTTTCCGTCATGCAATTGTATTGGAACATCGGCAAACGCTTGTCGGAGGAAGGGTTAGAAAAAGGGTATGGAGGCAGTGTGGTCGAAAGATTATCCATTGACTTGGACGTGGAAGTGGCGTTGCGAGATATTCATAAACCGATAGGCGTAGCGGATTATAGACTGCAATTTCCAACCGATGAATTGAAAGCATTAATCAACCGGGAGTTGTCCGTGGCGCGATGACCGTTTGTGAACTTTTTCCCAACTTATGCCGCAGTTTGGCACAAATTTGTTTTATCTTTGCAGCAAATTAAACAACATGACAGATTTTGCAGCAATAGATTTTGAAACCGCCAACGGCAACCGTTCCAGCGTGTGTAGCGTGGGCGTAGTGATTGTCCGCAATGGCGAAATCGTGGACAAAATTCATTATCTGATTCGTCCGGCGCCAAATTATTATGCCTGGTTTTGTACCGAAGTACATGGCATGACTTTTGTCGACACCATGCACGCGCCGGCATTTCCACATGTGTGGGCAGAAATAGCTCCAAAAATCGCCGACTTGCCATTGGTGGCGCACAACAGCCCGTTTGACGAGGGCTGCCTTCGAGCCGTACACCAACTTTACGGCATGAATTATCCAAATTATACATTTCATTGCACTTGCCGTGCGTCTCGCAAAATTCATGGAAACTTGCTTCCCAATCATCAATTGCACACCGTCGCAGCGCATTGTGGCTTCGATTTGCGGAATCATCATCATGCGCTGGCGGATGCAGAGGCGTGCGCGGCGATTGCGATGAAAATTATTTGATAATTTATTCAACTTGTGCCGCAGTTTGGCACAAGTTCACTTTACCTTTGTGCCTCAATCACGAAAGGCTGCGCGTTGAACGCGACGGGGAAGCAGAAACCCGAAAGTTGAAGCATAATCTAAAACTATTTTATCATGACAGATAAAACATGCAGATGGTGTGGCAGAGAGTACGACAGCGGTAAGTCATCCCAACTTGGAGTTCGGGAATACCATTACTATTGTTGTCAAAAGTGTGAACACGATGCAAACGGCTAAGAATTAACCTTTTGCTTACAAGCCAGCCCTCTCCTGCAAGGCTGAGGGCTGGCTTGTTTTTATTGACAATTTGTCGTACTTTTGTAGCTTGTTGTTATAAATGAATTTGTAAATTGACAACAGAATTTATTTATGGAAAATTGTTTATCAGATGTTTTATTGAAATATAATGAGTTCTCTGCTGAAATAAAGAACTCAATAGTAGAAAACTCTTGTATCTTTTTATCAGAATGGGAAGACATTCTTGAGAAAGAGCAAGTTGCCATAATTGACAATGCAAAAATAGTTGTTGATGCGTGGGTTGTTGTTTATGAAAATCACAAACAAAGTGCCTGGGATCCGATTAAACTTGAAGAAATGACAGCGTGGCATAAAGATTTTCTGAAAGATGAAGAACAGCATAAAATAGACGGGCATAATTTTAATGTATTTGATTTATTATCAAGATATTTTGATTTAGGAATAAAAGAAACTATTCACAGTAAATTGATAAAATTTCTGTTGGATTCAGACGAAACACACGGACAAGGAGATTTGTTCTTGATTAAGTTTCTGGAACTATTAGAAATTGAATCGCCTCAAAAAGGCATTTGGCATATTTCTGCCGAAACAGAAGGTAGAATTGATATACTTTTGCAGAGAAGTGAACCACAATCTGTAATTATTATTGAAAACAAGGCAAAATGGGCAGGCGACCAACCTAACCAACTTTATAGATATTGGCATAGTGCTATCTATTCGCAGACAACGCAAACTGATAAAGAATTTTACGAAAGAAAAAAAGACTCTTTCAAAATCATTTATCTGCCACCAACCTCTGCGAAACAATACGAAGAACAAAGTATAACAAGGCCTAACGATTTGGATAAAGAATTACCGCTAAAAGTGCCAATAGAAATTGAAACAAAAACGTTTGATGATTTTATTCAAAAATGGTTAAAGAATTGCATAGCGGCATTAACGCCTAAAAATCACAGAATTAGAGAATATATGGAACAGTATAAATTATTATGTAAATCATTATAAATTAGATAAATATGAACGAAGAATTATTATCAAAAGCAATGGCGTTATTTGATACGCCTGAAAAATGGAATGCGTTTTGCGAACTGTTGAATCGCAGGGACGACATTCAAAATCGTTGGTGGCGGAAACTTCAACAAGAAGTATATCGACGTGAGTTAACAACAAATAATCCTGATTGGGATATTTATATTTGGAATAATTGGGATATTCGTTGGTATCTTAAAGAATTCGGACAAAATAGCCTGTGTGTTCATTTTTGGGGAGATGCTTTTAGAGTTTTCCTGAATTATGGGAATTTAGATATATCAAAATGTAAGGAATTACTAAAAGATTCTAAATTTGATGCTATTAGAAATTGCTTTGATAGAATTGATTATAGTAACGATGAAACAATAGGTCAGGCAGATCGTAATTTTTCATTTGGAACAATCTATGACGGAAAATTTCCAGATGCGAGAACGCTATCTTGGTATGCAGGAAATCGGACAGAAGAATTTGCAGACCAATTAATTGCAAAAGTATGGAAATTTCAGACAACTGAAATTACTGCATTATTTAAAGAAATAAACGAGAAATGTAAAAAGGAATAGAAATATGATAATTAAATGCAATCAATGTAATTTTTAGTATGAAATTGAACTTTTGAAAAAATGTATGATGAGCAAGGAACTTCAAATTAGAAATAGCACCGCCGATTTTTTGGTTTTTACGAGGCAAAACGGCGAAGACGGAATTGCTGTGCGCATAGAAGATGAAAATGTATGGCTACGGGCGGAAGCAATAGCAGAACTTTTTCAAAAAAGTCGCCCAACTATTGTTGAACATTTGAAACATATTTTTGAATCAGGCGAATTGGATGAAAATTCAGTTTGTCGGAATTTCCGACAAACTGCCGGAGATGGTAAAAACTACAATGTCAATTTTTACAGTTTGGAAGCAATTATTGCTGTCGGTTATCGGGCAGATTCCGAGCGTGCTATCCAGTTTCGGCAGTGGGCTACAAAAGTGTTGAGCGAATTTTCAAAAAAAGGATATCTCATAGATAAACAGCGGCTGATCAACGACCAAGTTTTTTCAAAGCACTATTTTGACGAACTCATTGCCGAAATACAGGAGATAAGGGCAAGCGAGCGGAAGTTTTATCAAAAAATTACCGATATTTACGCCACCGCCGTAGATTACGACAAGGAAAGTTCCACAACACGCGATTTTTTTGCTAATGTTCAAAACAAATTACATTTTGCCATTCATCAAAATACCGCTGCAGAATTGATTATGAAACGCGCCAACGCAAAAGAAATCAATATGGGGCTTACGAATTGGAAAAATGCGCCTGACGGAAAAATTATCAAAACCGATGTTTCTATCGCAAAAAATTATCTGTCCCAATTTGAATTGACGGAATTAAATGAGATTGTTGAAATGTATCTTGATTACGCCAATCGTCAGGCGAGACGGTATGTTCCTATGACCATGAACGATTGGAAAGCCAAATTAGATGCCTTTCTGAATTTCAATGATGCACCTTTGTCTGACGGAATTGGAAAAATCACGCACGAAATTGCCAAAGCATTTGCCGAAAGCGAATTTGAAAAATACCGTGTCATTCAGGACAAAACCTATACATCCGATTTTGATAAACTTTTGTCGCAAACAATAACATACAAATAAATGTGTATTTGCCGGAAAATTTTTTGAAGAAGTGCCATACTTTGGCATATCTCTCTCTT
>JAISKM010000150.1 GCA_031261285.1 Candidatus Symbiothrix sp.
TCAGCATCAAAGTAATCACTACAAGTATAAATGTCATCCCGATGTATCGGGGTTTTCTAAAATTATTTTTTTTCATTTGTATCCAATTTTTTTGCCTCCCGTGTTCCTTTCGGGCGGCAGATTTAAACATAAAAAGGGCACAGGAACTGTTGATTTATCTTGCAAAATGTTGTAATTTTTCTCAGAGCACTCATTACAAATTTTGATCACGCACACAGCGCACACTCATATCGTCTGGGCCATCGCTATATTGCTCATCTACCCAATTGACCTGCCACGTGCCTGTAGAATGTAATATCCTCGCGGGTTCATTCGCGCCGAGGCACCACCAATATCCACCCGTATCCCAAGCTTCCCAGCCATTGACAGCACCATACCTATGGTAAAGTCCAGCCATTGACGCCGGAGCAGATAGCCACGAAGCCTTTTCATTTTCATTGAAATTTGCATAACCTTGTATAAGCAGATTCCAGTCGGATGCGGTAGGGAGTCGCCAAATAGACCCAAGCGTCCTTTTACATATATCATCCCCATTTGCAGCAGTCTTATATGTATAATAATAACCGCGATCCTCTGATTTTCCCGTATAGTTCGTATATGTTTGGCCGGCCTCTTTCAGATTAGAAAGTGTCCAACACAAGTTTTGTAAGCCATTTGTGGCATTGGGGTATCCGCCAGTCGGATATGAATTACCTGACGCGCCCGTTATAGAACTTCCACAAGTCACAACTGTCACGGCTACGGGATCAGAAGTAACATTGCCGAGCGAGAGCGTGATATTCGCAGTCCCAGAACCTACGGGAGTCACTACACCCGCATTACTCACCGTAGCAACCGTTTCGTCACTACTTTCCCAGTTTTCAGAACTGTAAGTAGTTATGAAATTCAATTGTGCAGGAGCACCGTTTAGCAATAATGTCGTCGTACCGGGAGTAACCAATATACTCTCGATAGCAATATCTCCACTACCGGAATCTCCAGCGCTCCAAAAAGAGCCATTGAAAGCATATATTTTGCCGTCCGTTTTGTTGTAAACCAGCATGCCTGGTTTTTTCAAAACGGCAGTAGCTGTGTCTGCACTCTCAATTTGGGGTAACAACAAGCCGCCGGCATCAGTGGCTTGTGATAAATCTAACAACGCGCCTGGTGTCACGGTGCCGTCGCCACCAATTGCCACTTGGGCAGTGGCCGTGTAGGGGCAAAACATGTTTGGCCCTGTTACCAATAATGTGGCAACCAAAAACAATACTATCTTTTTCATTATTTTCAACTTTCTTTAATTAACTAATTTACGGTTTTGCCCTGTCGAAAAAAATTTCGCATACACACATAAAAGGAGAGCGGGCAAACTCATTTATCGGTTCCTGAGGTTCTCGACTACCCGTTACACCAAATAAATGAGTTGCCCGCACCGAAGCGCAAAGCTCTCTCTTTTTATTCGTGGTGTAACTTGAAATTGTCGAGATTTCAGGAACCAGAATATTTTCCTTTTTTTTAAAATGTATGTATTAACACTTTATCTATATCATAAGCCTATATTTTTACTTTTTTATTATTAATATTAATCGCAAAGGTACGAACTATTTTTGAATTTCCAAATGTTTTTGCAAAAAATGGTTAAAAAATAAATTTGAGTGCTATTTTTTGCTTGTTGGCATGGGATGTCTCCGCTCACTTCGTTCGGTCGACAGGACGGAGGCATTATTGGGGTGACACTTGATTGTGTCGTCCCTGTCAATTTCCACTGTTTGCGCATTTGATTTTCGAGGAAACGTTTAAGCAGTAATATTATAATCAGCCATAAGTGTGTAAAAAAGTATAGTTACGGCTGATTATAAAAAATATTATTTCTCGCGCATATAAATGTTAACCGGCGTCCCTGTCAATTTCCACTGTTTGCGAATTTGATTTTCGAGGAAACGTTTGTACGGCTCTTTCACCCATTGCGGCAGGTTGCAGAAAAAGACGAAACTGGGGACAGGCGTGTTGGGAAGTTGCGTGATGTACTTGATACGCACCACTTTACCTTTGTTGGTGGGCGGTGGCGTGTGTTCGATTACCGGCAGCAGTACCTCGTTCAGTTGATGCGTCGGAATTTTCGTTTTACGAATCTCATACACTTCCTGTGCCGTTTCGAGAATTTTAAAAATGCGCTGTTTGGTCAGCGCGGAGGCAAAAATCACCGGCACGTCCACAAAAGGCGCCATGCGTTCGTGAACTGCCTCCTCAAACGTTTTCAGGGTGTGATTATCTTTGTTTTCGACCAAATCCCATTTGTTGACCACCACAACCAAGCCCTTTTTATTTTTCTGAATCAACGAAAAAATATTCATATCCTGAGCCTCAATGCCGCGCGTGGCGTCCACCATTAACACACACACATCGGCGTTTTCAATTGCTCGAATCGCCCGAATGTTGGAATAATATTCCAAATCTTCGTTCACCTTGCCTTTTTTGCGGATACCGGCGGTGTCGACCAAATAAAATTTCAGTCCGAACTTATCAAAAAGTGTGTGAATTGAGTCACGCGTAGTGCCGGCAATGTCCGTCACGATGTGGCGTTCCTCGCCGATGAACGCGTTGATCATCGAGGATTTACCCGCATTCGGACGTCCGACAATCGCAATTTTCGGTACATCATCTTCCAATTTTTCTTCGGTGGATTTGGTGAATTTCGAGACCAAAACGTCCAATAAATCGCCTGTTCCGGAACCGTTAACCGCTGAAATAGTATAAGGATCGCCCAATCCGAGGGCGTAAAATTCTGCCGACTGCGCGTGTAAATCAAAATTATCTGCCTTGTTGGAGACCAGCACGACCGGTTTTTTGCCTTGGCGCAACATCCGCGCCACTTGTTGGTCGAGGTCGGTAACGCCCGTCAGCACATCGACCATAAACAGAATCACGTCCGCTTCTTCGACAGCCACAGCCACTTGTTTGTTGATTTCCTCCTCAAACACGTCCTCCGAGTTCATCACCCAGCCACCCGTGTCGACGACCGAAAATTCGTGACCCACCCACTCCGCTTTGCCGTACTGACGGTCGCGCGTGGTGCCGGATGTTTCGTCCACAATGGCCTGACGCGACTGGGTCAAACGATTAAAAAGGGTTGATTTGCCCACGTTCGGACGCCCTACAATTGCTACAATAGTACTCATAATTTGAAAAATAACAAAAAGCCAACTGACCTTCAGAGCACAAAGGTACGAAAAATTTCGCCAAATCGTTTGGTAATTAAAAATAATGTTGTACGTTTGCCCTGAGAAATGAGGTTCAATAGTTGCAAATTCAAAAAAGATGTTGTACCTTTGTGGCGAATTTCTGTGCCGGTAATTCACTGTCTTATGAAAATCGAACACATCATAGACGAATTAGAGGCGTTTGCACCACTCTCCTTGCAAGATGAATGGGATAATTCGGGTCTGCAAGTGGGTGATGTGGAGCAAATGGTCCAAGGGGTGCTTCTCTGTCTCGACGTGACAGAAGATGTGCTCGATGAGGCTATTCAACTCGATTGCAACCTGATTATTTCACATCATCCGCTGTTATTTAAGCCTTTACGCACGGTTTCCGACCAAACGTATATCGAACGTTGTGTGATAAAAGCCTGTAAAAATGACCTCGTCATTTATGCTGCCCACACCAATTTAGACAATGCATGGGGAGGTGTCAATTTCCATTTGGCAGAAAAAATCGGCCTGCAACAAGTACAAATTTTGCGCCCAAAACTCGTAGGGGCGAACCCTTGCGGTCGCCCAATTGATGCGAACGATTATAAATTTACGAACGATTATAAATTTACAAATAATCATGAATTTGCAAACGATTATAAATTTGCGAACGATAATGAATTTACAAATAATCATGGCAGGGCAGGTTCAGGGGTGATTGGCGTGCTTTTGTCTGAGGAGGATGAAGAATCCTTTTTAGAACGTCTTAAAACAATTTTTCATTTGGATTGTCTGAACTATTCTGTTTTAACGGGCAAAAAAATTCGCAAAGTAGCCATTTGTGGCGGCAGTGGGGCATTTTTGATCCCCGACGCCATCGCTTGCGGTGCGGATGCGTTTCTCACGGGCGAGGCGCGATACAACAATTATTATGATGTGGAAAACCACCTGCTCTTGGCTGTTTTAGGTCATTATGAGTCGGAAATTTGCACAAAAGAACTCTTTTTTGATATTATTTCAAAAAAAATACCTAACTTTGTCGTTTATTTTTCAAATGTGGACACGAATCCTGTAAATTATATGTAATCTATACGCGATATGGCAAAAAAAGAAACAACAGCAACAAAGACAAAATCAACGGCTGCGCCTGCAAAAGCGCCGGCTAAGACAACTGTGGCTAAAAAAGCGCCGGCTAAAGCAACTACAGCAGCAAAAAAGACAGAAACTAAGGCTGAAAGCCTTAAAGACACCAGCACAGGGAAACGCCCAACGGCTAAACCGGTAGCAAAAACTCCGGCTAAAACGCCGGCAAAGCCTGCCGAAAAATCTCCTGCAAAACCTGCAGTGGACGCTACGGAATTGTCGGTTGACCAACGGATGAAAAATCTGTATCAGCTCCAATTGATTTTGTCGGAAATTGATAAGATAAAGACGCTTCGGGGCGAATTACCTTTTGAAGTGCAAGATTTGGAAGACGAAGTGGCGATGTTGCACACACGTATTGAAAATTTCCAAACAAACGTCAAGGAATTGGAAACGGCGATTGGTCAACAAAAAATCAAGATTACCGAATCCACGAAATTGATTGAACGTTTCCAAGCACAAATCGACGAAGTACGCAACAACCGCGAGTTTGATAATCTGTCGAAAGAGATTGAGTTTCAAGGACTTGAAGTAGAATTGGCAGAGAAAAAAACCAGAGAATACACAGAGGATTTGAACAATTTGACGGAAGAAATTGATCGCTGTAAAGTTGGGTACGCAGAACGTAAAATCGACTTGAAAGCGAAAAAAGAGGAACTCAACGAGATTGTTTCCGAAACAAAAATTCAGGAAGAACAGTTGCGCGAAAAGGCGAAAAACCTCGAAACAACCATCGAACCGCGTCTGTTGTCGGCTTTCAAACGCATCCGTAAAAGTGCGCGCAACGGCTTGGGAGTGGTTTACATCCAACGTGACGCTTGTGGTGGCTGTTTCAACAAGATTCCGCCTCAACGCCAACTCGACATCAAACTCCGCAAAAAAACCATCGTCTGCGAACACTGCGGTCGCATCATCATCGACCCGGCGCTCGCCGAAGAAATCACCGGCAGGGTGCTGGATTAATGGTCATGGGCTTGTTAGCAGGAGATGTCTCCCTCGCTACGCTCAGTCGACATGACGGGCGTCTTTTTAGAGAAAAATAAAAGAAGAACTAAGGCGGTTACACCGCCTTAGTTCTTCTTTTATTTTTTATACCCTCTACGGGTTATCGTCATGTCGACTGAGCGTAGCGAAGGAGACATCCCTTGCGGACAAGTTCTACTTTATCCTAAATAGCTTTTCAACAGATTATTGTCGTTATTGAGTTTCAGACGGCGAATGGCTTTTTCTTTGATTTGGCGAACCCGTTCGCGGGTTAAGGCAAATTCATCGCCGATTTCTTCGAGCGTCATTTCTGCGCGACCAATGCCGAAAAACATGTTGATAATGTCGCGTTCACGTTCGCTGAGGATAGAAAGTGCGCGATCAATTTCGCGTGACAGCGATTCATTCATCAACGTACGGTCGGCAACCGGCGCGTCTTCGTTGACCAACACGTCGAGCAAACTGTTGTCTTCGCCTTCCACAAACGGCGCATCCACCGAAATGTGGCGTCCGGACACTTTCAACGTATCGGAAATCTTGTCTACCGGCAAGTCTAATTCTTGCGCTAACTCTTCCGCAGACGGTTTGCGCTCGTGCTCCTGCTCAAATTTGGAAAATGCTTTAGTGATTTTATTCAGCGAACCTACCTGATTGAGCGGCAGGCGAACAATCCGTGACTGCTCCGCCAAAGCCTGCAAAATCGACTGGCGAATCCACCACACAGCATACGAAATAAACTTGAAACCACGCGTTTCATCAAACTTTTCAGCCGCTTTGATCAAACCTAAATTACCTTCATTAATCAAATCCGGAAGACTAAGACCTTGGTTCTGATACTGTTTCGCAACGGAAACCACAAAACGCAAGTTGGCACGCGTCAACTTTTCTAAAGCCTGGCGATCGCCCCGTCGAATGGCTTGCGCCAATTCCACTTCTTCCTCTACCGTAATCAGGTCTTCACGCCCGATTTCTTGAAGGTATTTGTCTAACGAAGCACTTTCGCGATTCGTGATTGATTTCGTAATTTTTAATTGCCTCATTATCTTCTGCTTCTCTTTTAGTTGGATAGGGTAAAATTGGGCGCAAAGGTACAAAATAATTGCGATAAATCCAAGTCTTTATTGATTTTTAACAATGCAAAAATCTAATTGTTCGTTCGCCTCAACCGTAGTCCCGCCAAAATCGTGTCGGGTTTCAAACGCATCACGCTGTTCATTTCGCCTGCCATACAAAAGCCACAGCGGTCACATAGCCCTAATGCGCTACCGCCGCAATCGACCGATTTGGTGCCGTCTACCAAAATAAAATTGGACACCCAACAGTATTTTTTGAATTGGTTGTGTTTCATTCGTTTGAGCCCCGAAATGGAATTCATAATCGGATAACCCTTTCGTTTATAAGCAATTAGTTTATCAATCACTTCCAATCGCTTGTCCCAATCGAGCATCAGCTGTTCCGTTCCGGCATAAGGTGTGTGAAAATTGATGGAAATTTTTTGGATGTTCGGATGATTTTTTGCAAACGCGATGGTTTCGTCTACCGATTTGTAATTCAACGCATTAACTACCATATTGACGCTCACGTGCGGGTGCCCCGACTGCTCAATATTTTTTATCGCGCGTTCAAAAACGCCTTCCCCGCGAATCCGGTTGTGATACGTTCCAAGCCCGTCCAAACTGACCCAAATCGCATCGGCTTGACTGCCTGCAAACGGCATCACCGCATTGGTCGTGATGGTGGTTGAAAAAAATCCGATTTTTTTTGCCAGCGCAATCAAACTGTTCAAATCGTAATCGCCGTCGTGCCACATAGTCGGTTCGCCACCCTCAAAGTCCACAAAACGTGCGCCCAACTGATAAGAATAGCGAAGTTCGTCCGCCACTTGTTGGTAACTTTTGGTGGTTACCGTTTTTTGCGCATACACGCAACAATGTTTGCATTGCAAATTGCAACGGTCGGATATGAAAATAACGGTCTGTAACGGAATTTTTTTGCCAAAAATCCGCGTTTTAATAAACCAAAACGGAAGATAGTAGAATGATTTCAATCGAATGTTATTTTAATTTAGTCTCAAACAAACAGTTTATACACACTCAAAATTACAATAATCAGGCAGAAAAACGACAGCAAATTGCGCGCCGAAAACCACCGGATCATAAACCAATCGATGCCCGCTTGCTGCATCCGTTCCCAATGAGCCATCGGTCCCATCCAAAATTTCGGAGCAAACTGTCTATCGGGATGTTTCACACATTCAAGCATCAGATAAAAGAGCGAAATCGCCAACGGAAATGTCAAAAACACACCCGCAACCCACACCGGTAATCCGCCTGTAAAAATGCCCCAAGCAATGATGCCAAACGGCACAAAAATGACCAAAAAGAGCACGACAAGCATCGCTGTGGTGTTATTCAACAGGACGGCAAGCGTGCGTTTTCCTATTTTTTTATCGGGAATAAAATCCAAAATCGAGTGCACATACACGATATTCATGACCAGCAAACCCACCGGCACGGAAATCAACAGAATCGTGCTATCAACCTGTCCGCAAGCGGCATAATACGTGCCAATCATGTTTAACGGACCAAAAATCAACCCAATCAGCAACTCGCCAAAACCATGGTAGCTCAACCGCAAGGGCGGTCCCGAATAAAAAATCCCCAACACGGCTGCGAGGGCTGCAACATAAACCACAAAACGACCGCGAAACCACCAGATAATCGCTCCCAAAATCACCGCCACGCCACAAAAAACAAGGCAGGCAACCAGTAGATGACGCAGCGTGGCTTGCCCTGAAGTGAGGTAAGGACATTTACCTATCCGGACACGAAACCCTTCGTGCACCAACTCGTCGCGATACGTCGAATTTTTCTTTTTATAATCGAAATAATCGTCAAACAAATTAAGTCCCAAATGCCCCAGTGCGACACCCAAGACAGCTAAAATAGCCAATCCCCACGAAAAATCCGCAGCAGAAATCGCCAAACAAACAGCCACCACCGAAGGCAATATGCTCTGTGGCAGCGAAGTAGGGCGCGCATTCGTAACCCAAAATTTTATCATCATCAACCAAATAAGTTGCGGCAAAATTACATGAAAATTTCGATATTGCCAAGCGCGTGAATGAAAAAAACGTTTTTTTACAGAGGAAAGGTACAAAATAATTGTTAATGGTCAATAGCTATAAAATGGCCAACACTAAAAACATTGTCAACCTGTTTCAATTCCAATCAACTGATTGACGCCGATGGCAATCAAGGCGTGATGGCCGGATTAACCTTTACGCCCAAAGGAATAACGGTTCAAACTCATTTTACTGGTGAGCCTGTTTACACCATCGAAACGTATGTGCCTAAAATGGCAAAAAAGAAAGAGACCCGCACCGGAAAAACGAAACGAAACTATGTACAAAAACCCGTGCGAGTTCTCTTTCTTAATACTATAATCACAATATAAGCTGTCAGCCGTTAGATTCCACGTCTGCCGGCATGTTTGCCGGTTGACGGAGCTAACCCTAATTTGGAGCGGACATTGTTATGTACCGCGAAAAGCAAAAACACCACGCGGGAGACAAATTTAAATTATTTATCATATCAAATATATGGTTTTACGCACTTTAATAGGTTTTTCACTGTACCAGTACTCGACGTGCACTTCGCGTTATACAGTAGCACATTGCAGTATTGGGTGTACATTTCGTATTGCCCACCACTGCAGCCTCCATCAGCATATATGGAATAGTTAGTGGAAGCACCATATGCGCAAGTCCCACTTTGTAGAGACCCAACAAAACCCATCGTACAACCAGTCATGGTTCCAGCCGCCCAGGCGTAAACGGCAGCGACGGTAGTGTAGTCCTGCACGACGTCATCACCGGCACTGAGCGACGGCACGGTTATACGATCACGTGTTATTCGTTGACATCCACCAGCGGGCGCCGTGCTAGTCACTTGAGTTTTTTCCAACCAGTATGTTCCCGCAGGTAGTGCAGCAGCCACAGTTGAGGTAAAGTCAGACTGTGATGGTATCACAAATCCAGCCGGGCAATTGGCATTAGAAGGATTCGCTATTAACTGTGCTCCCGACCAGCAGAGTCCTCCAATAAATTCATACGTCCCGCACGGATTCGGTACTACATC
>JAISKM010000151.1 GCA_031261285.1 Candidatus Symbiothrix sp.
GATGTCACGTCTACGTGGACGGCTTTAGGCAGTTCGGGTGGTGGTACTTACACCTGTAGCGGTCAAGGTACAGGTACAATCACAGGTCTTTCCGGCAATACGTATTGCACGGCTACGTATCCGGATGCAACTACGGATTTGAAAAACCTTCGCTGGACGATCAGTAATTTGATGGAAGCTGGTGAGAGTGCCACGAATTATGAGGATCAAACCGAAGACCGGGGCTATTACTACACTTGGGCGCAAGCCAAGCCTACAGGCGATGATGACATCTGTAAGAAACACTTAAATCGCTATTACCGCATTCCCACTGATGCCGACTGGGCGTTACTGATAGCCGGCTATGCGTCGATGACAGAAGAAGAAAAAGCCGCTTGGAAAGGGATGTCTTCTCTGGCCGGCTTTCGCCACAGTAATGGCACGTGGCTTAACTGGGGTTCCAATGGCTATTGGTGGAGTAGTTCGGTGACGGATAAGGGTTACTCTCTTGAAAACACCGGCTCGTGGATAACCAATCTAAGCAGGACGGACTTTTGGTTTTCAGTGCGCTGTGTGCGAAATATTTAAGCACACAACTAAACGAACATCTGTTTATCTGCTGGGCTTTCAGCCCGCAAACGGGATGGATGTTCGTCATCCCTATCACCCCAGGCGATGCCTGGGGCTAGGATATACGACCCTTTCAGGGTAAACAACATACCAAGTAGGCTGCAAGCCTTACAGATCCTAGCCCAACGGCAACGCCTTGGGTAACGTAATGATCACTGGCAACGCCTTGATAATGTGACGGTCACCGGCAACGCCTTGGGTAACGTAATGATCACCGGCAACGCCTTGGGCAATGTGTCGGTAATGGCAACGTCTTGGATAATAATTGGTTTAGAAAGAGCACCCGCACGGGTTTTTGTACATAGTTTCGTTTCGTTTTTCCCAAACGGGTCTCTTTCTTTTTCAAGAATTTTTTGTATCTTTGTAGCCGTAAAAAATGATCATTAAAATAAAAAGGTATGAAAAGTGTATTTCTTGGAGTGGATCATCCCGCTATTGCAGCGAAGGATGCGGACGCGTTGACAAAATGGTATTGCGATGTGTTGGGCTATGAAGTGTTGGCAAAAAATGACCAACCCACATACATTATTAAAGCTCCCGACGGCAGTTTTCTTGAGATCATGCCGGATGACGGTTCTCCTCAGACGAAGCGTGAGGTGCGCACCCCGGGATGGTCGCATTTGGCACTGCGCGTAAGTGATATGGATAAAGCCATTGCTGCATTAGACAAACATCATGTGTCTTGGATTACGGATGAATTTGAGGCTCTTGGCGGCGGACGTATCCGTAATTTCACCGATCCGGACGGTAATCTGCTCCAAATTCTTCAAAGGTAAATTCATGAGCACGATCAATCACGATTTGACAACAATCAAGGCCTTTGTCTTTGACATAGACGGTGTTTTGTCAGGCGAAACAATTCCCCTTCATCCAAACGGCGAACCGATGCGATTTGCCAACACGAAAGATGGGTATGCGATGGCAACAGCTGCCCGGCAAGGCTTTGTGTTGGGGATCATCACGGGGAGCAACACGGAGGCAGTGCGCAAACGCTACGAAGGGCTTGGTTTTAAGTATATTTATCAAAAATCGAAACGCAAATTAGACGATTTGCACGATTTTATACAAAAAACAGGCCTGAAAGCGGAAGATATTTGTTACGTGGGCGATGATATTCCGGACTCCGAATGTCTGCAAGCGGTAGGCCTGCCTGCCTGCCCGGCCGATGCAGTGCCCGAAATCAAAGCTGTCTCCAAATACATTTCGCACAAAAATGGCGGCGACGGCGTGGGGCGCGACATCATTGAGCAAGTGCTCAAAGCCCAAGATAAGTGGCCGCTGACGGGGAATGCGTCGTGGTAATCCTAATCACAGTTCAGACGATATGTTTTTTCTTGTAAAAATTGACCGAAGTCTTTGAGGTCGGAGTGTTGCTGTTGTTCGGCAACAGAAATCGGTTCGCCAACCACCAAGTGGATGGTTTTGCCTTTTTTTGTGTCCAATTCGTGGCAGAGACGGATGGTGCGAATCCGCCAATCTATTTTGTCCAGGAAATTGAACAACCATGAATTTTGTCCGGAAATATAGACCGGCACTACCGGCACTTGGGCTTTTTGAATCAATTTCAGCACGCCGGGTTGCCACTCGCGGTCGCGAATCACGCCTTTTCCGTAATTTTTAGATACGGCTCCTGCAGGAAAAAAACCCAGCGCATGACCGTTTTTGACGTGCGCCAGACATTCTTTGACGCCGGCAAGACTTGATTTTTTGACTGTTTCGGCACTGTAGGGATTCACACCGATGAAATGGTCTGCCATCACATCCACCAGCGCCAACATCCAATTGACCATGACTCTGAAATCGGGACGAATTTTAGCAACCTCTCCCACGAGCATAATGCCGTCGATATGACCGTAAGGATGATTGGAGACCGTGATAAACGGTTTCCCTTCAAATTGTTTCAGCACGTCCATATTGTGGACTTGGCGCGTAATGCCTAATCCATCGATCATCGCATCCTCAATATCTGTACCCGTGAGATGTTTTGCCGAATCATACACACGGTTGACTTTGTCGAACCCACCGATTTTCATGACGCATGTTGCAATAAAATTATTAGCAAGTATTGGAGAAATACTTGCTAATAATTTTTTATCTATTAATTTTTCTTTCATAAAATTAAAAGGGCGGGCGTAAAGCCCGCCCCTACGAGATTTTAATCTACGAAATCAATGGTTTCTTCACCAATGATTTGACGCAGGGTATTTTTCATTTTCACGGATTGGATGAACAAATCGTGTTCTGCGATGTGTTCGTTGTCGTGCATCGGGCTCTTGAAATAGAACGACAGCCATGATTGGATGCCGCTGAATCCGGCACGTTTAGCCAAGTCAGACAGCAACACCAAGTCCAAGCACAACGGCGCAGCCAAGATAGAGTCGCGACACAAGAAATTCACTTTCAACTGCATCGGATAACCCAACCAGCCAAAAATGTCGATGTTGTCCCACCCTTCTTTGTTGTCTTTGCGAGGCGGATAGTAGTTGATACGCACCTTGTGGTAAATGTTTCCGTACAATTCGGGATACAATTCCGGTTGCAGGATATTGTCGACGACCGACAATTTCGACACTTCTTTTGTTTTGAATGAACCCGGATCGTCCAATACTTCGCCGTCGCGATTGCCCAAGATATTGTCTGAGAACCAGCCGTTCAAACCAAGCATCCGGGTTTTGAACATTGGACTCAGAACGGTTTTCAACATCGTTTGACCTGTTTTGAAGTCTTTTCCCGAAATAGGTGTCTGCGTTTGAGCAGCCAAATCCCACATGGCAGGAAAATCGACCGTTGTGTTAGGCGCACCATTAATAAATGGAATACCTTCTTCCACAGCCGCGTAAGCGTAAATCAAAGAGGGCGAAATCTGGTCACTATTAGGCTCTTTCATCGCCTTTTGCAACGCAGGAATAGATTGATGCACATCTGAAAGCGGCAAATACACCTCAGTGGAGCCGCACCAAATCACCACGATACGATCGCAGTTGTTTTTCGCTTTAAACTCTTGAATATCTTTGCGCACAAGTTCCTTCAAATCCCATTTGGTAGGAGCCGATTTCACCCACGTGCCGTGCAAACGTTTCACAAAACTTTGGTCAAAAACGGCTTTCATCGGTTTGATAGCCGACAATTCGTCTTTTACTTTGTCCAAATCTTCAACCGTCAACACTTCTGCGTGACGCGCCGCTTCGTAGGCATTGTCCTCAAAAATATCCCAGCCACCAAAAACGATGTCTTTCAAATCTGCCAATGGCACCACGTCCTTGATTTTGGGGAAACGATTTTCTTCTCTTTTGCCCAGACGCATTGTTCCTAATTGCGTCAACGAACCTACAGGCACGCCTTGACCCTTGCGAGCCAGCAATGTTCCTGCAATGAAAGTAGTTGCCACAGCACCTACACCTACAGTAAGTACGCCTAATTTTCCTTTAGCGTCTTTCACTTGTACTTTTTTCATATTATTATATTTTTATATACTTCAATCTATCCGTCCTTGCGGGTCAAGAACGCAATGACATAACTCCTTGAAATCTTCAATAATCGCGCCGGGCTGCTTGCCGGGGATTTCCTCGTCCCAACCCTGACCTTTCAACCAGATGGTTTGACAGCCTAAGGACTGTGCGGGGGCGATGTCTTTGCGATAGGAATCGCCTATCACAACCACCTCGCCGGGTGTTAATCCCAACGCCTTGACACCCAACGCAAAAATTGCGGGGTCGGGCTTTCGAACGTTTACCACAGCCGATTCAACGATGCTTTTAAACAACGTATCCAAACCAAAATCGTTCAAAACCGCCTCAATGTTGCCATAAAAATTAGAAACCAACACCATAGGGTATTTGGCGGCTAATTTTTGCAATGTCGGTATTGCATTTTCAACGGTTGAACGTGCAAAGTTATAACTTTGATTTGTAATTTGCAAAGAAAATTGAGTAATTTTTTCATTTTTTGGCAAAATTTCTTGTTCAACCAAGAAATTCAGCTCACTTTCGATCTTTTTGTGCAATAAATTTCGGAAATTATCGTCTGATTTGATGACCGGATGGGTTGCTAAATAACGTTCGCCATAGACGTAAGCTTCGCGAAATTGTTCCTTAGAAATGGGAACTCCTGCCGCGACATACCCCTCCCACAACACTTCGGCCCAATGTTTACCATTGCTGTCAATTGTGGCACCGTAATCAAAAATCAGTCCTTTGACTTCTGAGAAAGGCAGGTCATTCGCTTCAGGGGATTTCCGCCTGCGCGGGAATGACACGTCACTCTCTGTCATTCCCGTGCCCACGGGAACCCCATCCAATTGAGTGGTCAATTGGCTACAGATTTTTTCGTATTTCTGCAACATATATATAAGCATCCCGTTCATCACCGTCAATTCAAAGATGAAATAAATCGCCGGAAAATTGATAAGTACGCTAATAAACAGCACGATAGCACGCAAGTTGAACGACAATAGATTGGTGTAAGGGATAAGCGGCAAACTTTGGGCGCGATAGTCCGCGCAAAAGGTTGCAGGCGCCTGTCCGTCGTATTTCGTTTGGATGACGTGCAGCATTTTTTGCAATGCGGGCGTCATCGCCTCCTGTCCGCGCGTGTAATTCAGATACGTGTATTCAAAAAATTTCACAAACGGTTTTTCTCGCCAGGAAATAGCAGGATATTTGGCAGCCAAATCTTTAGAGTTGTCGAGTTCGCTCCCACTTTTACCTTTTAAAAAAAGGAGGTGCACATTGCGAAAATAGTCTGCCATCGCCGCCTGTTTGGTGTGCGAATAGCCGGCTGCCACCGCCAAAAGCAAGATTCCCAGACTCCAAGGGTTCCACAACCGGACAATAATGGCAATGTAGATGGCGATAAACCAAAAGTCGCCGCACGCACCATCCAGGATGCGTCCAAGCTCCGATTTTTGATTGGTCATGCGTGCCAGTTGACCGTCGGCACTGTCATACGAATTGGCCCAAATCAACAGAAAAATGCCCACGAGATTTATCCAAACGCTCGTAAACCCAAAACAAACACCCGCTGCCACGCCGATAAAAATGGACGCAATCGTAATCTGATTGGGCGTCACACCCCATTTGTGAAACAGACACGCCCACCAATACCCGATTGGGCGGTAGAAATGAATATCTATAAACTCCTCTGTATCAGTGGATTTGAGCGTCGATTCTAATGCCGGTAGTTTCTCCATCGTATCCTTATTTAGGGCACAAATTTACGAATTATTTTTTAATTAGCCCTACTTTTTCTCTCAAACATTCATGCCGGGGGCGATTTTCTAAACAATCCCTTGCAAATCCCAAACTTTTTTCCGAACTTTGCAGCCAATTTGTATAGTTTAATGGAGAAAAAAAAAATAACCGGTTCACAAGCGTTGTTGGAAGCATTGATACACGAGGGTGTGGATACTATTTTTGGTTATCCGGGCGGACAAGCCATTCCCATCTACGACTCGTTGTACGACTATCAAGATAAACTCAAACACATTCTCGTGCGTCACGAACAAGGGGCGACACATGCGGCACAAGGCTATGCTCGCGTGTCGGGAAAGGTGGGCGTGACGGTGGTGACGTCTGGTCCGGGCATCTCAAACACCATTACAGGGATTGCCGACGCGATGCTTGACAGTACGCCGATTGTGGTGATTGCGGGTCAAGTGCCGGCTGCACTGCTTGGGACAGATGCTTTTCAGGAAATTGACGTGATTGGCGTGACCCAACCGGTTACCAAATGGGCGCATCAGGTGCGCTCGGCGGAAGAAATTCCGTCAGCGATTGCCCGCGCGTTTTACATTGCTTCCACCGGTCGTCCGGGTCCTGTGGTGCTGGATATTACAAAAAATGCGCAGGTCACAACGGTCGATTACAAGCCACACAAAGTTGATTTCATTCGTTCCTATATTCCCGTTCCCGAGATTAATCCGGCCTATATAGAAGAGGCAACGGACCTGATTCATAGTGCAAAAAAACCGTTAGCGATTGTGGGACAAGGCGTTATTTTGGGAAACGCTGAAAAAGAATTGCTCGCATTTCTGAGAAAAGCCGATATTCCGGCTGCGTCTACGTTTATGGGATTGTCTGCGTTGCCGTCCGGCGAACCCCTTAATGTGGGCATCGTGGGCATGCACGGCAATGTGGCTCCAAATTTGAAAACGAATGAATGTGATGTGCTGATTGCGATTGGAATGCGCTTTGCAGACCGTGTAACCGGCGATTTGGCACGTTATGCGAAGCAGGCAAAAATCATCCATTTTGACATTGACCCTGCCGAAATCAATAAAAATGTACATTGCGACGTTCCTGTTTTGGGCGATGCCAAAGAAACATTGGCGGAAGTGACCAAACGGCTGAACGAAACCAAACATACGGATTGGATTAAATCATTTCAATCGCCTAAAAATAAGGAAGTTAAGGCAGTCATTGACACCGAAACTGCACCTGAAAGCGGTCCCTTGAAAATGGGCGAAGTGGTGCGAAAAGTGTCCGAAGCCACCAACAACGATGCCGTTTTGGTGACGGATGTCGGTCAAAATCAGATGATGGCCTTGCGCTATTTCCAATTCAAACACAGCAAAAGTGTTGTCACTTCCGGTGGTTTGGGGACGATGGGATTCGGTTTGCCGGCGGCAATTGGGGCTAAATTCGGTGCACCCGGCCGGACGGTTTGCCTGTTTGTGGGCGATGGCGGACTGCAAATGACGATCCAGGAATTGGGTACGATTATGCAATATAAGACGCCGGTCAAAATCATTCTTTTGAACAATGATTTCCTCGGCATGGTGCGTCAGTGGCAAGAATTGTTTTGGGACGAACGCTACTCCCACACAGAAATGCACAACCCCAATTTCGTGCAAATTGCGAACGCTTACAACATTCCCGCACGAGCCGTAGAAACGCGCGAAGAATTGGATGCCGCGATTAAAGAAATGCTCTCCACCTCCGGTGCGTATCTTTTGGACGCGCATGTGGTTCAAAAAGGCATGGTTTATCCGATGGTGCCGGGTGGTGCGGCAATCACAGATATTTTATTAGGCGATGAATAATACATTATATACTATCACGATTTTTTCCGAGAACATGGTCGGATTGTTGAACCAAGTGACGATTATTTTCACGCGTCGCGGGTTGAATATTGAGACGCTTTCTGTGTCGCCATCCGCCATTGCAGGGATTCACAAGTTCACAATCACGACTTTATCCGACCAAGAAATGATTGAAAAAGTGGTCAAACAAATTGACAAACGCGTGGGCATTGTGAAATCGTATTACCATACCGACAAGGATTTGATTCATCAGGAAATCGCGTTATACAAGCTTTCAACACAGAAGTTACTCTCTTTGGGGTCGATTGAAGACATCATCCGTCGCTACAATGCCCGCATTTTGGACATGACGGACGTGTGGACGGTACTCGAAAAAACAGGACATCACGACGATACCCAAGCCCTGTTTGAAGAATTGAAAGAAAAAATTGGTGTGTTGCAATTC
This sequence comes from Candidatus Symbiothrix sp., assembly GCA_031261285.1. Taxonomy (GTDB): domain Bacteria; phylum Bacteroidota; class Bacteroidia; order Bacteroidales; family Azobacteroidaceae; genus Azobacteroides. Next base: position 8,094 of record JAISKM010000151.1, read on the forward strand.
ATCCGTTCGGGACGAGTATCCATCACCAAATCCAATGTAGAACGGTTAAGTGATATGCTCGCAGCAATAGAAGAAAAAATAAATAACAATACAAAGTGTTCTGAAAGGACTACATGACCCAGCCCAACGGCAACGCCTGGGGGTTGTGGGAATGGAATTGAAGTGAAAATAAACATTTAATAAATAAAAAAATGGCAATAATTAATTTTGGCGGGGTTGACGAACAAGTCGTGACCCGTGAAGAATTTCCTTTGGAAAAAGCAAGAGAAGTGTTGAAAAACGAAACCATCGCAGTGATCGGTTACGGCGTACAAGGTCCCGGACAATCATTGAACTTGCGCGACAATGGCTTCAACGTCATCGTTGGTCAACGCAAAGGTGGCAAAACGTGGGACAAAGCCGTTGCTGACGGTTGGGTGCCGGGCGAAACGCTTTTCGACATCGAAGAAGCAGTACAAAAAGGTACAATTATTCAATATTTGTTGTCTGACGCGGCTCAAATCGAGGTTTGGCCTCGTATCAAGCCGTATTTAACAGCGGGCAAAGCCTTGTATTTTTCTCACGGCTTTGGCATCACTTACAAAGAACGCACAGGCATCGTGCCTCCAACCGACATTGACGTGATTTTGGTAGCTCCAAAAGGTTCGGGAACGTCTTTGCGCCGTATGTTTTTGGAAGGTCGCGGGTTGAATTCGTCGTTTGGCGTATTCCAGGATGCCACCGGCAAAGCGCGTGACCGTGCAATCGCATTAGGTATCGGCGTGGGATCAGGCTATTTATTTGAAACGACTTTCAAACGCGAAGTGTATTCCGATTTGACCGGCGAACGCGGTACGTTGATGGGCGCCATCCAAGGACTTCTGTTGGCACAATACGAGGTGTTGCGCGAAAACGGACACACGCCTTCGGAAGCGTTCAACGAAACCGTTGAAGAATTGACGCAATCGTTGATGCCTTTGTTCGCAGAAAACGGTATGGATTGGATGTATGCCAACTGCTCCACCACGGCTCAACGCGGTGCTTTGGACTGGATGGGACCTTTTCACGATGCGTCTAAACCGGTTTTCGCCAAATTGTACAGCGAGGTAGCGTGCGGCAACGAAGCACAACGCTCCATCGACACCAACTCTAAACCGGATTACCGCGCAGGTTTGGATGCCGAATTGAAAGCCTTACGCGAAAGCGAAATGTGGCGCACCGGTGCTGTTGTTCGCAAATTGCGTCCGGAAAACAATTAAAAGCTCTCGTAGAGAGCACAGCTATATAGCCAGTAGCCTCAGGCTACTGGTGTGTATATAAGATGATCCCTATTTTGCCTGCAGCGCAGGCGCATATAACACAAAAATGAAAAACAAAAAAACATACAGGTTATTAGTGTTGATGTTGTTGGTAATGGCGTTTGTGGGAGGAAATTCCTGCAAAACAGCGAAGCCAACCACTCAAGTTGTGCCGCAACAAGAGACGATTTCGTCAAACCTGAAAGTGACTTTCAGAAAAGACAGCTACGCAAGTGGGATCACGCTGGATGGTCAACTGCGACTTGTCAAAGACAAGGCGATTCAGGTGTCTATGCGTATGCCAATTTTTGGAACAGAGGTAGCAAAGGTGGTGATTACGCCGGCTCACGTTCTGATTATCGACCGTTTACACAAGACTTTTGTGTATGAGGTGGTTTCGGAAGTCCAAGAAAAATTGACGATTGATTTAGATTACAACAGTTTGGAAGCGGAATTTTCTCAACCAAAGGATGATATAAGTTTCAATATTCATGACTCCGAATTTGATGTGAGGTTTCTAAATTTCGAGAAAAATAAGGATTTCACGATTGACGACACGCCACCTAATCCTGAAAAATATACGCAAGTGGCTTTGGATCAATTGATTGAACTTATCAAAAGAAGTTTGTGATGACAATGCGACGCTGGGCGTATGCCATACGCTCCTACATAGTATTACTGTTATTTTCGTTTGCCACGATAACATTATCGGCGCAGACCGGGAAATCAACGTCCAAATCGAAACAAACAACAACGCAGAAAGCGCCTGCCAAAAAAACAACGACCAAACGAGCACCGGCAAAAAAAGCCACAGCCAAACAAGCACCGGCGAAAAAAACGACCGTAAAGCCTAAAACGACGTCCGGCAGGTCTGCTTCCGCATCTACTTCCTCGCCGGCTTCACAGTCCAAACAAAGTCTCGAACAGCAGCGCAAATCCTTGTTGAACGAGATTGAACAGACCAGCAAACTATTGAACGAAAATAAAAAATCTATTTCGGCAGTACAAAGTCGCCTGACATTGGTTGCCAAACAGATTGACGATCGCAAACAGGTGTTGACGATTTTGGGAAAAGAAATCGATCAAACGTCGTCTGAAATAGGCACTAAAGAGCAGGTAATCAATGAATTAGTACAAAATCTAAAACTTAAAAAAGAGCACTACGCTATTTCCGTACGGAAAATGCACAAACAGCAAAACAACGGCGAACAACTGCTCTGGATTCTGTCTGCCGACCATTTGTCACAATCCTACCGCCGGATGTTGTACTTGCGAAACTATGCAGAATGGCGCAAAAATCAAGCGGAAGAAATTCAGGTGCAACAGGCACAAGTGACTGCCGAAAAGCAGATGTTGGAAATCAAAAAACGCGAAAAAGAAGGTTTGGCGGCCATCAAGCGTACCGAAGAAGCTAAATTGGAACAAGAGGAGGCTACCAAAAAAACGGAAGCAGCTAATTTGGCTAAAAATGCCAAAAAATTGGAGGCGCAACTGAAAACGAAGCGTCAACAGGCGGACGCTCTGAATCGCAAAATCGAACAAATCATCGCTGCCGAAGTAGCAGCTGCTCAAAAAGCCGCCCAAGCACAACCGAAAACGGAGCGTAAAGCAGCCACCAAAGGTGGTTTCGCGATGACGAAAGAGGAGCAAACGCTGTCGTCTAATTTCGCGAACAACAAGGGACGATTGCCTTTCCCGCTCAAAGGCAGCTATCGCATTACCGAACATTTTGGCGTGCAACAGTACGAAAATTTGAAAAATGTGCAGCACAACAGCAACGGCATCAAGATAGAAACGTCCAAGGGCAATCGCGCCAAAGCGGTGTTTGACGGCGTCGTATCAGGTATTTTCCTTGTGCCGGGCTATCAAACGTCTATCATTCTCAGACATGGTAACTACCTGACGCTCTATGCCAATCTCGAACAAGTGTCGGTGAAAAAAGGCGATAAAGTGAAAACGGGTCAAGACCTGGGCAGTATCTACACCGACTCGGCAACCGGCGAAACCGCCCTCTATTTTGAGTTGTGGAAGGAGCAAACAAAACAAAATCCGGAGCCGTGGCTCAATAGATAGTTATTAGAGTTTAGAGTGTAGTTATTAGAGTTTAGAGTGGAGTTATTAGAGTGGAGAATGGTTGTATTGTCATTGCGAGGGTGAAGTTATGGGTTATTTGGTACAGGAACCGGCATTAGTGTTACATTCAGGTGGTCAGGATTCGACGACTTGTCTGTTTTGGGCATTGAAACACTTCAAAGAGGTGCGAACGCTCTGCATCACGTATGGCCAACGTCATGCGCAGGAGGTGGAAGTGGCTCAAAAAATTGCGATTGATGCCGGTGTGCCGTTTCAGGTGCTGGACGCCACGCTGATTAGCAAATTGGCTGATAATTCGCTGACTAATCCCAATATTACGATGGATCAAGAAAAGCCTGCGGATTCGTATCCCAACACGTTTGTGCCCGGACGCAATTTGCTTTTTTTGACGTTTGCCGCCGTTATTGCTCGCTCTTATGGCATCCGGAACATCGTCACAGGTGTTTCACAAGCAGATTACAGTGGTTATCCCGACTGCCGTGATACGTTTATTCGCTCTGCCAACACGACGCTGAACCTCGCGATGGACGAGCAATTCATCATCCATACTCCGCTCATGTGGCTCACAAAAGCCGAAACATGGGCACTCGCCGACGAGTTAGGCGTGTTAGAAATCGTCAAAAACAACACTCTCACCTGTTACAACAGCATCATTGCCGAAGGTTGCGGTCATTGCCCCGCCTGCAAACTCCGCCAAGCCGGCTTGGCAGAATACGAAAACAGTAGAAACTAAGTGAGTCTATGCCAAAATAAGCGCAGGTATTTTTGCGCAAGTGCGTTACATTGGTCTTCCGCCGCCTGGTCTACCGCCACCCGGTCCGCCCCAACCACCGCGTTCGCGTCTTTCACCGCCATTGAAATCGCTGGCTTTTGCCGAACTGGATTTAGGAAATATGGTGAATTTATAGATGAAACTACACATAAAATAGCTCGGGATAACGGTTGTTTCGCTGGTTCGGAAACCGTTGGTTGTTGCCGCTGCCATCACGTTGTTGCGGTCTTGCAGAATGTCGTAAATTTGCAACTTCAAGGAGCCCGTGCCGATGGATTTACTGAATAATTGCTTCATCGCGTAGGCGTTCCACATCGTTTGAGAGATGTTGTAGCCTTGCGCATAGCCCTTGCGAGCCGACCATGAAATGTCGGTATTCAACGTCCAGTGGTAGGGCAAATACCATGTTGTGTTGTAGCCGGCGCCAAAATCGTAGGTTTCCTGATTGCTCGTTGGACGCGCCGAATAGGAAATGTCGTTGTAGCGAATGGATGCGTTGATGCCCATGTCGAACAGTTCGGAACGGTAGTTCAGTGAAACATTTTCCATCAACGACAGGTTTTTCATACGGTTGGGAGCTTCGTTGACAAACGAATTAGTTTCGCGAAAAGACACATTCATAAAATCGGAAACCGAGAATTTTTTATTGCGAAAAGGCATATTGAACATGCCGCGAACGTTAGCATTCCAGTTACCGTTAACGTTTTTATAGGTAGTCTGACGCACACCGGCGGGGAGGTCTAATTCCGTATTGGGTCCCATTTGGGTGATACTTGTGATGTCGTTGAACGAAAAGTTTCCTTCGGCACTAATGCGGTAAGCCAATTGTGTTTCCGGAACATATTTGTTGAACTGCAAGCGCATACTGTTGCTGTATCCGGGTTTCAGGTCCGGATTTCCTTTCACCCAATCGGTTGGACGCGTTTGGTCGACATAATCGCGCAACTGAGTGGCTGACGGCTGATTTGTTTCACCTTCGTATTGAAATTCCAACGTAGTGCGTTGTGCAAAATTGTATTTAAACCGGATATTCGGTGAAAAGTTAACCACATCTTGTGTGATATTGGAAATCAACGAATCGCCCATCACATTACGCAAATGTCCATCGAAATCGTGCGCGATTTCAAATTTTGGGATTTGTCCCACTGACGGTTGATAGGTCTTATTCTCGGATTTTGACGGGTCAACATTAAACCCAAGTGTCCAGTTGTATTTTGCACGCTGTGCTTTGAAACTCAGTCCGATACGTTGATTGGTTGATGTGCGCTTGGTACTGCGACTTTGCGACGGATTGATAAAGGCTGTATCCGGTTCCAACCACTCGCTCCAAGGAGCTTCAATGCCATCTACGATATCGTAAGTACTGTTGATATCTTTGGTGTTGGATTGTGTAAAGCGGTAGTTAAATTGGAGAAAATTGTTGTGTCCAATCGGTTCAACGTACGACACGCGTGCGCGGTAGCTGTTGGATTGATCATCGTTTTCATCGCGCTGATTGCGGTATTCATAGCCGAGAAAATTGCCGTCGCTGTAATTGGCTTTGTCCCAAATGCTGCGTTCTTGTGAGTTATTATTGCTGTAATTACCGGCGAGATTCAATGCCAATACGCGCCCGGGTTTGTTGGCGAATTGGTGGGCATAATCTAATTGACCACCGACACTGTAACCGTCTCCTGTGTTGTGAGCGGTGGTTTGAGAACTAAAAATACTGTCGAGTTCCACCTTCTTATCGGCATCATAATTGAGTCGGTCGGCAAATTCTAATTCGTGACTTTCACTTTTATTGTAGCGAAAGTTCGGACGGAACTTCAGGGTATTGAGCGTGTCGGGTTTCCACTCAAAATTCATGTTGGCAGACACGTTTTTAGACGAGTATTGATTCGTGGTTTGTGTTTTATCTAACTGCGAGTGTGCTGCAATCGTGGTTTGCTCTACTTGGCTATGCGAATCGTTGTCAGATGAATTGAAACGCACATCCGCATTCATATTCAGCGTTTTGGAAAGCTCCTTATTGATGTTGAGGCTGACATTTTGCGATTCGGCAATACCACCACTGCCACGTCGCATCCGCATGCCGCCAAATTGGTTTGCGCCTAAATCGGCCGCCCCCATGTTATTATTGTTATTTGCACCCAAAATCAGGGTGACGCGGTCGTTATTTTGCATGTGATTGACGAATGCGCCGCCTTGGTAACGGAAATCGTTCGGCTCAGCCCGGTCTGCTCCGCCTCCGAGCAACAGATTGCCCATCGTGCCTTTTTTCATTCCGGGACGAATGGTCAGGTTGATGATTGTTTCTTCTTCGCCGTCGTCAAAGCCTGTCATACGTGCCATCTCTGATTTTTGGTCAAGCACTTGCAGCTTTTCAATCATGTCTACCGGAAGATTTTTCGATGCCACTTGCGGATCGTCGGAAAAGAAATCCTTATTGTCGACCATGAATTTCTTCACTTCTTTGCCGTTGACCGTGATTTTCCCGTCTTTATCCACTTCCACGCCGGGTAATTTTTTCAGCAGGTCTTCGACTACGGCATTTTCGGCTACCTTGTAAGAGGCGGCATCGTATTCCACCGTATCGCCTTTCATCACGACATCGGGCCGTTTGCCTTCCACGACTACTTCGCCCAGCATGATGGTGTTTTCGGTCATATACAGTTTGCCGAGATTTTGGTTGGTTTTCAGATTAACGTTGGTGGTGATAGTATCATATCCCAAGTAGGTGATTTGCAAAACATAATTGCCTGTGGCAGCATCTCTTAACGAAAAGGCGCCGTTGGCATTGCTAATGGCGCCCATCACAAAAGCCTTCGTTTTTGCGTTGAGAAGTGACACACTGCCGGCAATAATCGGCTCGTTGTCGCTTTTATCTAAAATTGTACCGGACAAATTCGCTGTTTGTTGCCCCAAAACAGTCACTGAACACAGAAAAAGAAGTAAAACACTACCAATATTTTTCATCAAAAAAATTTTATAAAACCAACGTCTATAACAAACAGACCGCAAAAGTCGGCAAAAGTTTAATGCAACCGTCGATTTTAATAAAATTTAACAGTTTGGCGACTTGTTTTGGAGCAACAGATTAGTTGAGGGATTTCAACCGTTCCGTGAGTAAATTGACATGTACTTCTTCGTCGGCAATCAGTTTGGCGAGCATTTGCAGGCAATATTTTGTCGTTTTGTTTTGTTTCAGCGGCGTGATTTTGTCCACGATCTCGTTGTAAGCTGAAATCGTGTCTTTTTCTGATTGGATATTGGCTTGCAGGGCTGTTGACGGCGATTTGCCGTAGTTGACAAACGTTGTTGTGTATTTTTGCGTATCAATGCGCCCGCCTAAATCGCAGATTAAATCGCCCAGATTGTCCAAATGCTTCATTTCGACCATCGCGATGCCCATCAACATCTCGCCAAGTTCGTCATACAACGACTCTTGCGACACGTATTGAATAATCGCATTGAGTTCGGAAAAATCGCACGTGCCTTTGTAAACGGGCAAAAACCACATCCAATCCACCCCGTCGCCCGCTTTCGCCTCGCCATCGGGATAGACCACGTTGGAATTACTATACTTCATCGCATTGACCAAACCCAAGGTCAACGCATCCAATTGATTGGCACCGCGCTCTTTCATCAGGCGGTACATCATGCTTTTGTCTGTTGTAGTGTCCATAATTTTGAATTTTTTAGAACTTACCGTTTATATTAAAACACAAAAATAGACAAAAAGTTTTGATTATTAACACATTTTGGGAAAAAATGTCTGCACTGTGTCATACAGTCCAATAGTTTCGCCATCATGTTTATTCACACCAAATATATGCCAAACTGCTGTCTTCATAACGTTTGAATTTATACCCGGCATCATTCATCAGCGCACTGTAGGGGCGACCCTTGCGGTCGCCCCAAATGCGGTCGCCCAAAATACGGTTGCCCAAAATACGGTCGTCCCAAATGCGGTCGCCCCAAATGCGGTCGTTAACAATAATGGGCGACCGCAAGGGTCGCCCCTACGGACGGATTTTTTTATGGGCATCGTCGAAAATTTCAAACAATCGTTTCAGCTATGGCACCTTTTTGATTTGCGACTGCAAAGGCAGGCATTATTTTTGCCCGCCCTGCGGTCTGTGGCACCATTTTTAGCAGTTACTTAGGTTATTTGGTTGTTATCGCCAATACGATAATTGCACTGATTTTGTGTGTGGTTTAACTCACGGTTTAACTGACAATGTTAAAACAAGATTGTTTATAATTATTTTTATTCTCACTATTTTTTAATAGAACGGCAAGCGTTTTTAGTGCCTGCCGTTCGGATTGTTTAACTTCTTTCTTTTTGCATTTCTGTGAGCATACAATCCGTTAATTGGGTTGTAAACTTTCGCAAATTTGATACTGAAATAGTCTCCTCAAAAGTTTTGTTTGTTTTTGTCTTATCTGTAAAATCCTCAAATTTTATTTTATCTATTTTTTTTGACACATCATCACTAATAACCTTAAAGTTATAGTGAGCAACTGAATTTCGCAGATGCCTTGCCACTTCATTTACGGTATTGTCTTTGTTGTTCTTTTTAATATCATTTGGACTAATACCCCACTTTTCTTGCGAAATAATTTCAGTTGGCAAATTATCATACCAATGTTGCTGCGGAATTATCAACAGACCGACAAGACAGTTAATAAATAAAGTCACTTCAAATTTTTCTTTTTCGTCAATTTGTAATCTGTCGTATTGTTCAATGATTGTTCGCGTTCGACAAACAAAATCATATTCTTGTTGTTTATAGAAACTCATATCTATTTTATTACAATTATTATTAAACGGCAAATGATATTTCGCACTTGCCGTTCGTTTTACATAAATTTCTTTTTAAAACTTCTCAAAATGCCACTTCATTCCACTAGGCTCTATTGAGGTGCATTCCCACGATGTTTCCCCTCCTTTTTGATATGTTTTATTCCATCCTTTTTTCAGAGATAAATTATATTTATCCGTATAACCACCCTTTGTATGTGAACCTTTTATGCTGGCATCTCTATCAACGTAAACCCACATGAGTGCAACACCATTTTCATTTTCACAGTAAAATACCCCGACTTCATTTTCATTGCCGTTTTTATACGCCTTAATATAATCGAAAGCTATATCTTGCGTATTAGTATCACTTATCGTTATTCCAGAGTCTGCTATTAATTCAGGGTTTGAAAAGATGGTTTTTGCCGGTTGCATTAATGCAAGATATTGAGCAGCGACTGGGTTTGGCAACTTGAGCGTAAAGCCGCCATTTTCATATTTTCCATTCACACCCATTTCGTCTTTCAAAATCCCGTCTCCTGGTCTTACTTCATCAACGGCTGTATTTCCTGTTGATAAAGTTACCTTAATTACGCCGTCAAAATTTCCGCTTTTGCCACCGTCATCGTCATTACTGCAAGTCGTAAAACCTAAAATACACACTATGGCTAATAATATAGCCGACAAAAATTTGCTTGTTTTCATTTTTACTTGTTTAAATTGTTATTCTTATTCTGATAATTCTAACAAATCCTGTTCAAAATAGGGTTTTCGTAGTTCGCCTTTGTCATCATAATAGTTGCATTCAACTTTTGAAGATTCTTCCATTTCTGTTAGAGAATTTCTCTTCAAAACTTTTTCATACCTCACAACTGTCATTTTTGGACTGCCAGATTTTAGACAGACCACATCTCCAATTTTAAATTTTTTGTCCATAATAAATTTATTTTTTCGCCTCCCTGTCCCCACCGTTCAGCAGTTTATAATTTGTAATTTTTTACACAAAAAAAGCGCAGGAACTGTAATCATATCCATTTAGAGGTATCGCCAAACACCCACACCAAAGATAGACAACAGAACCTGCGCTCTTGTTTATATATTCTTAAAATATACAAATTCAGAACGCAAGCCTTGTCGCTATTACCCTCTTGGTGTTGAAAATTGGCGATTTTCTAAATAAGGATAATTTTACACGCTTTCGTTTATCAAAATGTCCTTCCAAAAGCCCAACGCTATGAACTGTTAGAATTATGCGACAAAGATAGTGAATTTTTAAATACGAAAGCATTTTTTACATTTTTACACGAAATTGTAGCGACCATACAGCCGTTTAACTGCTGTAATATCAAAATCGCAACCTCTGCGAGTTTTAAAGTCATTGTTTTGCGGATTGCCTAACTTGATGCCTTGCTTTTTCTTTTCTGCTAAGGCTTGTTTTGTTCTGGTACTAATCAGTTGCGCCTTATTCTCTGCTATGGCTGCAATGATATGAATGGTCAGACGGTTAACCGTTGGCATATCGCAGCATATAAAATCAACGTTCGCAGCTTGCAAATTAGTGACAAAATGCAGGTTGCGTGCCAATCTATCCAACTTAGCCACTAGTCTCTATAGGGAGGGACAAAGAGTTGCTACGCTCGTCTGAACGTCTTATTTAGGATTTCCTTTAGAGAGTAGATAAGAATATTTTATAAGAAATTTAAGAATCTGGTTTTTTTGTTAAAATCATGTAAAAAGCAGTTACATTTACGTAACTGCTTGATTTTCAGGTGGTACCACCAGGATTCGAACCGGGGACACACGGATTTTCAGTCCGATGCTCTACCAACTGAGCTATGGAGCAAGAAGATGCAGCTAAACATTTGATTTTAAGCAATTTATATGCTTGAAAAATACAATTTATTGTTGCTTTTTTGCCTCTATTTTAAAAAAGTTGACACATTTTTGACACAGATTGTATCAGTTTATAAATTTGTTTATTCTCTCTATTTTAGAGCCATTTGCAGCTCTGTTCTTTAAAATTTCCCAACATATATGGATAGAATTTTACAATTTAATTAGATACTGTCTATAGAATCATTAAATAAACGACTGTTTTTGATTTCAAACAAGTCGTTTGTAGTGAGTGTGTTATGATAATTTTTATTGGAAAGCCCAGCTACTAATTTTTTATCTCCTGTCCATAATTTACATTTAAATTGTTTTGAATAAGCAATATAAACCACATCTTTGAAATCAATGTCAGAAACGAGATTGTTTGCAAATAGCCAATTTTCCAGAATTGATTAATACATCCCCAATCTTGCCATCTGAATTAAGAATTGCACTGAAAATAATGTTTGCATCAACAACAATTTTCATTTGAGAAATCGCTGTTTATTTTTGTTCCACCAATTGACATTAACTTCGTTTGCCAAACTGTCAATAGCCGATTGTTTAGCTTTTGACTTAGACGTAGCCTCCAAATATTTAGCATAGTCAATCAAACGCTGAATGCCAAAAATATCCGTTCCAGAAGAAAACGAAATAGTAATTTGATTATTTGCAACTCTTTCAACTATCATAATTCATATAAATTTGTTGTTGCAAAGTTACAACTTTATTTTGAATTAGCAATTTTTCTGAGTGTAAATTTTCCCCAACATAATGGATAGAATGTTGTTTCTTATATTTATGTTCTATAATTGCATTTATACGCTAAATTTTTAGACTTGCATTGAGGACAAAAAAGTGGATTATCACAACTTAATTTGCCTCCACATTCACAAACAAGAGGGTGAACAATGTTTATTTTGTGATATTCCTTTGAATGACTTTCTATTTCATGAAATTTACCACATGATTGGCATTGATAACCAATTACTGCATCATAACTTCCATGAACGAATGAAACAGTATCTTTACTATAGCCACATTCTTTGCAAGTTATTTTGCCAGCGCCACCCATACGACTGTAATACAAAGAGTTATCTCGTTTTTGATTTTCTTTTTCAATATCTCGCTTTCTTTGCTGTTTTTCTTTTTCATATCTTGTAAAGATAGATATTAGAAACGGAGTGGCAAGAAACATCAAACAGGCAGTAATTATCAGCACGAGGGTAATAACGATTCTTTTCATTGTCCTTGCAAAAGTATTTAAATGGAGATCCCAACTAATATCTCTATAAGTTTTAGGGATGCTTTCTTTAAAAAACTGTATCGTTTGATTCCTTACGGCAGGAATAAATAGTATAATTGCTGCACAGATTGTTGCGTATGCTATTATTATAAAAATAAATGTGTTCATAAATTTCTATTTTTATGTTTATAATACCTGAATGGGTTTAACTTTTCTCCCGAATACATCAGTCGTCAAATAAAACAATGCCTTTGCTATAGCAAATTCAAATTTAGCAAAAGTGTGATTGCATATAGGTTTTTTATAGATTTTTCTAAAGAAAAAATAAGGCAATGCCTGTGCCTCAACAAAAATAAACGTGTCAGATTCACTCTGTTTCTTTGTACTTAAATACATATCAATCTGCAATTTACCTTGTTTTTTAGGTGGATTGGGATACTTGTAAACACCATCACATTTGCCATATTTGAATATGTCCTCCTCATTAAATAACACTATTTCAAAACCGTTTGGCTGTAAAGATAATGCTTTTTCATAATCTTTTTGAGCCTCTTGGTAATTCTTATGATGTCGATAATACAAAGCTCTGTTGATGTAAGCATCAGAACAATTTGCATCTATTTCTATGGCTTTATTCAAATTGTCCAGTATACCCTTTTGATAATTTGCTTTTTCACTCATTGCTGCTACTTGTAGGTGAGAATATATTTCATCAAATGTACTGTTGTTTTGATTTCTTTTTATCAAAGAAATCAGTTCTCTCCATGTGATTTCAGTTGTATCTACGTGGGATACTTTTAAATATTTTTCTTCTTCCCCTTCTTCATCAAACAAACCTTTTCTTGTTTCAATCTCAAATTGAAATTCTTTATGTAATATTTGGATAATATTGCCATTTTTTATGTCAAATTCCAATTCTTTTGTATATGAAGAGCCATATCCACCGTGAACATACTGAGCCATCTTTCCAATGGGTACTCTAAGCTTTCCGGTAAACCAAGTTGCTTTTATTTCGGTTTCATTTGGAAATAGATAATTTATATCCACTTGAGAAGAATTTTCCCAAGTGCGTACATTCCCTATAAAATCAACTAAATAGAGAGCGTTGTCTTTCAATTCCCAAGTACCTACATAGCCCCTCCAACAAGCTGTGCTTGCAGCTGCAAATTTTAACCCTTTATCTTTTATATAGCTTTCTAACGGATTACTAAGCAAACTTATCGTTTCGTCTGCTATAATTATTTTTTCTGCTGCTTGTGCTGTCATTTTATGTTATAATTTATATTTTGTTTGTAAATCTTTGACTATAGCATCAATCTCCGTGATGGTCTTAATCATAACAGTATTATAATTAATGTGATAATTATCAAGCTCCTTTCTCATCGCTTCTTTGCAGTCTGAAGGAATAATGATTTTGTGTAAATTTTTGTTGAAATATTCTTGCTCCTCCAAAGGAATATAGATCGTTTCATAAGGTTGAATAAGAAATTTTCCGTTTTGACACATTTTTCTTCTTTGTGCGATTTCTTTTTCTAAATTGTCTGAATAAAATGTTGATGCGTTTAAAAGAGCAATGTTGTTAAATTCAAATGGATCACTATTTAGATGTTTCATTGAAGAGTCATTCTCGGAAATTAAAATCTCACGAGGAGAGAAATATATCCAAAATTGACCATCTAAGCCATCGTATTTAGAATCACAAACAGCAAAATATAATGCAATCTGCCAATTAAGAGTCCAATCCATAAATCGAGTTGGAATACCATAATGCTGCGCTTGAGCTATTAATAACCAATCATCATGATATCCTTTTTTTGTCCAACGTGTTTGAATATGTTCGTTCAAATTCCAGATTTCTAACTGTTGTTTAAATTCAGTAATAATTGCTTTTTCATTTTTTTTTACTTTCTTTGGACTACACCCCTTTAAATTTCGAATAATATTTGGCTCTAAACCCCAAGAATCATTAGCTTGCCCACGATAAATTTCTTGAACATTTTGTGCATTCAAGTAGAACCGATCGCTTCGTATTTCTTGAATAACTTTGCTCAATTCTTCGTAAGATGTAATTTTCTGTGGTAATTCGTGAATTATTAGACACATATATTGATTTAATTTTTTTATTTTGAACTTTTACAGTTTTATTTTCTTAATTTTTGCAAAACACTATTTACAAAATCTTCTGTCAAATGTGGCTTTATCACTTTATGGTATAACACCTCGTTTGACTCCAATGAAACCCACTTATCGCGAAATTTTTGAATAAGTTCCAAAGACCAAGGTAATGCCTCGTTCATACTTAGACCACAATTGTCATTATACCAATCATTATACCAAAGCCATTTATCTTTGTATTTTTCAATCAAATCAATAGACCATGGCAAAGCAGTATTACTTGACAAAGCATCCCAATCCCAATTTGAATTATATTTATCAATAAATTTTAAAGACCATGGCAAAGATTTATTTTTCGATAAACCTCCATTGAAACCCATTATAGCATAGTAATTACTGGGTGAGTTCCAATTCCAATTATCCACATACCTATCAATGAAATCTTCAGACCAGGGTAAGGCTTCGTTCTCTGACAACCGATCCCAGTTCCACTTATCTATGAAATTGTCAATCAACACAATACACCATGGCAATCCTATATTTGAAGATAGATTTTTCCAATTCCATCTTTCCAAATAATCGTTCAATAACTTCGTCTGCCATGGCAACCCTTCGTTCAGAGATAAATTGTTCCAGTCCCATTTGTCTATATATTTTTCAAGAAGTTCAACACTCCACGGTAATGATTGATTTTTAGATAAATTTTCCCAATTCCATTTATATAAATATTTCTCTATAAGGTCCACAGTCCACGGGAGATAAATATTTTCGGACAAAGCATCCCAATCAATTTCTTTATAGTATTGATGAATTGTATCATAATTCCATGTGATATTTGGAATTTTAATAATTTCATAACCTAACGCTTCATAACGTTGTTTAGATACCATATCATGAAAATGAGCGTTTCCTGATGGTGAGAATGCGAAAAATTCATTGCTATGGTTTTCGATGAATTGTTCTTTTGATATGATAGACCAAGATTTACCACAATATTTCTTTTCATCAGAAAATAGTCGTTGGCTTATCAGTACACATGTTTTCAAATCCAATTTATAACCATTCATTTCAAGAATTTTTCTATTGGAAGGAGGCGTGATCCTGCTAACGCCTTTGTTGTGAACAATCCAAACAGCGTCAGGATATTCCTCATTAGGAATAGTCAGACCGACGCAGATATTGCCTAACGCTTCGTTGAATGTACGTGCTACTGTGCACAACGTGTTGCCAACTGCATCTACACCAAACATTTCCTTAGTGTTAGGATTAATCACTACGTTGATTGAGTCAGTGTTGGTCATTGCTTTGAACTGTTCTATAGTTACAATTTTAGAAAAATCGCAATCATTATCTTTCTCTTGTATGGGATAAGTTAGTGTAAGACGGGCTTCTGAGTACAATTTTTTAAATTTGTAAAGGCTCTTGTTTTTTAATAGACCGTCAATATCCCATTTATTCTCATATTTTTCTATGAATTTTATATCATCCCATGGTAATCCTGCATTTTGTGACAAATTTTCCCAACTCCATTTGTCAATATATTTGTCAATCAAATAAGCAGAAATGTTGCGAGATAATAAAGCCCAATTTAAATTGTCTTGATAATTATTAATTAATTCTTCCGCTTTACGATATTCACATCTTTTATAAAGATCCCTAATGATATTTGTAACTACACAACTAAAATTCAATACATTTTTGTACTGCAACAATAATGCCTCAGTAAAAGGATAATATTTGGAAATAATATTAATAAACAGCTTTTGATTATTCAAAGCAAACAATTCTAATTCTTTTTGTGCCGGACTAAAAGCGATACTACCACTTATTAATGTGGGGGAAATGTGTGCTATTGGTGCTTGTTTCACTTGTGTCTTAGGAATTTTGATAATCCCTTTTTTCTCCAACTCCCAAAAACATTTTACCGTAGCTTTTATATCCACCAAAGCATCGTGAGCTTCCGAAACAGAAGTATTAAATAATTTATCATATAGTTCAGATAGGGATGGATATTTGTAGCCATAACTTCCGGGAAGTGCACAAAAATCAGTACTAACTTGCATTGTGCAAATTTTTGTTTTACTTGACAGAAAATTAGGTATCTTTATCCGATAAAGTTCTGCACCAATAATTTTTTCGTCAAAGGCAATATTATGAGCAACTATGTATTCAGCCTTTTCTACCCACGACTGAAATTCTACTAAAACTGATTTTAAATCTTTTCCATCCCTAATAGCTTTTTCAGTAGTGATACGATGAAGTTTAGTTGATTCCGTTGGGATTGTAAATCCCAACGGCTTTACAATATGATTAACTTCTTTAACTTGATGTCCATCAAAATCATACACCATATATGCTAATTGCACCAACCGAGGCCAATTATCTATGTCAGATACAGGTGCTTTATAATTCTTAGGCAATCCTGTTGTTTCTGTATCAAAAAATAGTATCATTAAATCCAATTAGTTTTTATTTTACATACTCTAAAAAGTTTTTGGCTACCTTTTAGTTTTTTAATAATTCAATTCCATCGACTATTTTAATGGCTGAATAATATTTCTCTATCCGTTGAATAAATTCCACCCAGAAGCCGTCATAACGTGCTTTTTCTAAATTAGCACAAAAATTATTAGCCTTTAATTTGCCAATGATGTAGCTTTTATGCTCATCATTATTGATTTCTTCTTCATTTATATAGCTCAAATATGCAATTTTGCCCAATTTAGAGTGTTCCTGTGGGCTAAATCCCAAATAAGGAAGATTGAAACAATAGTTATCAATCGCTTCTTTTAATTCTAAATTCATATCAGTTGACTTTTTTATTTATTTTGCCTACTCTATACAGTTTTCAGTTACCCTGTTGTTATTTTGTTGCACTTTCACAATTAGAAATTATCTTTCTCATTTTAGTTCTACAATTGTCCCAAATTTCACTGTCCCATTCGCTTGTTTCAAGTTCTTTTTTGTAATTTTCTAATGCTGTATTCATCTTTCTCATGAATATTTCTGCATTAATCACAAGTTGTTCACTGTTAAAAATTCCTTCCGTTTCTTGCGTAGTTGTTCCTTCTCCATTTGTGTTTGTTCGGGTAATTTTCCAGCCACCTGTTGTTTCCCCCTGATGCAAAATTCCACAACGAACATTTTTGTAAAAATCGGTACTTTTTAAATCTGAAAAATTGGATTCTTCAGCAAAAAAATGTTTAAATGCTTTTTCTGATTTACCTCTTTCATTAGTATCTTCCCAACCATTTTTAAAAGATTGTAAGGCTTCAATCAGTAAACAACAGTTTGCCATTATTGAAAAACCATTTTTATATTGTTTTTTATATTGTTTTTTATATTTTGCTTCATCGTATTGAAAGGGTTTTAAATATCTGTCATACAAGCGATGATAAATAAAATTAGCAATCTTTTTCTGTTCTTTCTCCTTTACAAATTCTTTGTATTCTTTGATTGTTACTGATATGGGGTCTTCCCGATTGTCTTCAAACCAAATAGCAAGTTTTATTTCAGATATGTCTTTTTGTGTATTCATCTTAAAAATTGTTTATGTATATATTATTCTTGTTTTTATTTTACAACCACTTTTTGGCTTTCATTATCAACTCTCACAACATAAACGCCCTTGTTCAAACTGATTTCTGCACAGCCATTGATGACAGATTGATAGGCTTTTTGTCCTGCAATGTTGAATACAGACACAGAAGTTGCCTCTTTTGTTGCAAGCACTATGCCGTTTGCATTGCTATTGATTGCGATTTTGTCTTTGTTGATTGTGTTGATTGCGGTAGCATCCTCCTCAATGATATTCACAAAATCGCCCCAACCGACTGCAATCCAATAAGCCATATAAGAGCCTTTGGGAACATAAAGTTTACATATTTTTTTGTCAACAGAAACAGAAAAAGAATATCCTCCACTTGGAGGAGTTGGATTTTTCATATGTATTTCTTTAATTCCTGTACAACCCTCAAAAGCCCTATCTCCAATCGAAGTCACACAATTTGGAATAGTAACAGAGGTTAAACCTGTGCAATTCTCAAAAGCAGAATCTCCAATCGACTTCACACTATTTCCAATAGTCACAGAAGTTAATCCTTTACAACCAGAAAAAGCATAACCTCCAATCAAAGTCACACTATTTCCAATGGTTACAGAAGTTAATCCTGTACAATTAGCAAAAGCATAACCTCCAATCAAAGTCACACTATTTGGAATAATATAGGTTGTAATAGCTTTTGCATTGGGACAGTAAATTAAGGTTGTTTTATCTTTGTTATACAAAACGCCATCAATTGCAGAATAATGTGTATTTTGCTCTGAAACAATAAATTCTTTAATTCCTGTACAATCCTCAAAAGCCCACTGCTTAATCGAAGTTACACTGTTTGGAATAGTCATCGAAGTTAATCCTATACAATAATAAAAAGCCCGCTGTCCAATTGAAGTTACACTGTTTGGAATAGTCACAGAAGTTAATCTTGTACATAGATAAAAAGCATAATCTCCAATCGCATTATTAGAGGTAGTATAAAAACTATAGTATACCTGACCACCACTAACAATATTTGCATCTGCCAAATTAAGAATTGCCAATTTTCCACTTGTTCCGTTTCCGTTGACATCACGCCCAGCCATTTCACGGATAAATTTAATATCTGTACCGTTCAAATTACCTGTGAGGGTTAAATCGGTAATCATATACTTTTTAGTTTCTGCAATTAGATTAGGCAATGTGCCAGCCGTTGCCACATTTATCGTAATAGGCGGAACATCTTGTGCCTGCGCACTGAATGTTAGCAATAATCCGATTATCACTAACAATGATTTGAATGTTAATTTTGTTTTCATATTTTATTTATTTTTATTTCAATCGTATCAATTAAAGAAAGGTTGATTTTTTTTTTTCAATTTTAATCGCACTAATTAAATGAGGGTAATTGTCTGCTTCACATAAATTTTCTATTATACCGTCAATTTTTCTCCCATCTTTTTAGGAGGTGTAACTCTATGAACATTCGGAATTGCAACAAAGGTAGAAGTTTATTTTTGATTTACAAAATGTTTTACAAGATTTCTAAAATTTCCCAACAAAAAAAGCAGCCACATTCCTGAAAGTGTCTATGAGGTGCCACCACCTAAAGTCACTTTCATACCGCTTCGGTTTGCAGAGGTCTGTTTTTTTACCAAAATTTGCAAATCTCAATAATTTACTTTAATTTTGCGCTTGTAATTATACTAATAGTATGATAAAAGAAGATGAAATAAAGAAAACGAAGATAAATAAACTGATGCAGACTCTACCCAAAGGGCTTGTTTTGCTCTCTTCGTGGTTAGTTTCAGAAGGCTATTCGTATGAATTGCAACAGCGCTACCGAACAAGTGGGTGGTTGAAATCTATAGGCAAAGGAGCGATGGTTAGGAGTAAGGATTCCCTTGTTTTGTCTGGTGCAATATCCGCACTTCAAATACAAGCCAATCTAAATATCCATGTAGGAGGTCGTTCTGCTTTAGAACAATTAGGTCTTGCCCATTATTTGCAAGTCAACTCTCAAGAAACAATCCTATTTGTTAATGGAAAGTCATCCTTACCTTTGTGGTTTACAAGCAATCAATGGGATACCAAGGTTAAATTATTTCGCACCTCTCTTTTTAGAGATGACACGATAGGTCTAATGGATTATCAAGATGGTGAACTGACGATGAAAATATCCAATGCGGCACGAGCCATGATGGAATGTCTTTCATTATGCCCAACGCAATTTCCATTGACAGAGGCATACGAACTTATGGAAGAGCTAACATCACTTCGTCCTGCGCAGGTGCAAACGCTTTTAGAGCAATGCAAATCGGTCAAAACAAAACGATTGTTTCTTTATTTTGCTGAGAGAGCTAATCACGCATGGTTCAAATATTTAGATGTAGATAAAATAGACTTAGGAAGTGGGGTGCGAAGTTTTGTTGAAAACGGCACTTTTGTTTTTAAATACCAAATTGTTTTACCTCAAGAACTTATGATATGAATGAAATTTATAACAAACAAGTCGGTTTGTTGCTGGATATTTTGCCAACAATAGCCGAAGAAAAGAGTTTTGCATTGCATGGTGGAACGGCAATAAACCTGTTTTGCCTGAATATGCCGCGCTTGTCGGTCGATATTGACCTGACTTTTGTCTCTTTTAGCAATGATCGGAATCAAGATTTGGAAAAGATTCGAACGGCACTTGACAATATCAAGACAAAATTACACAATCGGATTCCATTACTTCATTTTGAGGATGCGAAACGTGCCACGGATAATCTCAAAATTATTTGCTCAACACCCACTGCAACTGTGAAAATTGAAGTCAATCAAATAAATAGAGGCTTAATTGCAGAACCTCAAATAATAGTCTTGTGTGATAAAGCACAGGAAGCGTTTGACCGTTTTTGTGAAGTTCAAACAGTATCATTTGGGCAACTTTGGGGTGGCAAAATCAATGCCGCTTTAGATCGTCAGCATCCGAGGGATTTGTTTGATGTAAAAAATTTGTTTGAAAACGGAGGTATTACAGAAGAAATCAAACAGGGTTTTCTGTTTTTCTTGCTGTGCGGCAAACGTCCTTTTCATGAATTGCTAAATCCACAGCCCGTTGATCAACGTCATGTTTTTAGCAGTCAATTTAGTGGTATGACTGATAGCCCATTTGTGTATGCTGAATTTGAAACGACTCGAAAACAATTAGTGGATGAAATTCATAAATCATTGATTAACAGGGATAAAGATCTTCTTTTTGCCTTTGCAAAAGGCGAGCCAATTTGGGATAATGTTGATTACAGTATATTTCCTGCTATTCGTTGGAAATTGCTGAATATCCAGAAGCTGAAAGAAAATAATTCGCAGAAGTTTAAGGAACAGATAAAAGTGCTTGAAGAGATTCTTTCATAATGATGGAGATATTTTTACGAATAGAAATTTTTTAATGCAAACCACCCAACAAAAAAAAACAGCCACATTCCTGCAACTGCTTCACTATCAAGTGGTACCACCAGGATTCGAACCGGGGACACACGGATTTTCAGTCCGATGCTCTACCAACTGAGCTATGGTACCTTTTTGATTTGCGACTGCAAAGGTAGGCATTATTTTTGAATACGCAAATTATTTTGCGCATTTTTTTGAAAGATGCGTAAAAAATCGTATCTTTGTGCTCTTATTAGTGGTAAAATTTAGATGAAAGAATTTATTCTCACAGATACAATCACGGAAAATGCAGTACTCGTTGGGCTGATTACGCCTACTCAGAACGAACAAAAATCCAAAGAATATTTGGACGAATTGGACTTTCTGGCGGACACAGCGGGCATTCACACCGTTAAACGCTTTACGCAGCGCGTGGAACAGGCGCATCCTGTCACGTTTGTTGGGACGGGGAAATTGCAGGAAATCAAAGCCTACACCGAAGACGAGGATAACGAAATCGGGATGGTGATTTTCGACGACGAACTGAGTCCCAAGCAGTTGCGCAACCTCGAAGCCGAACTGAAAGTGAAAATCATGGACAGAACGAGCCTAATTCTCGATATTTTTGCAGCCCGTGCACAAACCGCAGACGCCAAAACACAAGTTGAATTGGCGCAATATAACTATATGTTGCCCCGTCTGAAACGCCTGTGGACGCACTTGGAGCGACAAAGTGGTAGCGGTAGCGGCGGATTGCGAATGCGTGGACCCGGTGAAACGCAGTTGGAAACCGACCGGCGAATTATTTTGCACAAGATTTCTAAACTCAAAGAGGATTTGAAAGACATTGACAAACAAAAGGCCAATCAACGACAAAATCGAGGTAAATTGGTGCGCGTGGCACTTGTGGGCTACACCAACGTCGGAAAATCCACCTTAATGAATTTGTTAAGCAAATCCGATGTGTTTGCCGAAAATAAACTGTTTGCGACGCTCGACACGACCGTGCGTAAAGTTTCTATCGAAAATCTCGCTTTTTTACTGACTGATACGGTTGGATTTATTCGCAAACTGCCGACCGAACTCATTGAGGCGTTCAAATCCACCCTCGACGAGGTGCGTGAAGCCGATTTGCTCGTGCACGTGGTCGATATTTCGCATCCCGCATTCGAGGAGCAGATGGAAACCGTTACAAAAACATTGAACGAAATCATTAATCCCGTAGGGGCGGGTTTTACACCCGCCCTTACGGGGAAACCGACCATTATTGTGTTCAACAAGATTGACGCGTTTGAACACATCGAAAAAGATGCCGACGACCTCACGCCGCGCTCCAAAGAAAACATCCCTCTGGAGGAGTTGAAGCGTACTTGGATGAATAACTTGCACGAATGTTGCACGTTTATTTCAGCAAAAGATAAGGAAAACATCGAAGAATTGAAAGCCCTTTTATATCAAAAAGTGAAAGAAATTCACGTCGAACGCTTCCCCTACAACGATTTTCTGTATCAAGATTACAGCGAAGAAGCGGAATAAAAATATCTAAAAAATAATGCGAATACGAAGAAAAAGTTTTAACTTTGCAGTCCGTATGAAAAACTTATTTATCAAAGACATTTTACATAGTAGAGTAACAACCGGTTGTTGCTCCGTTATGGGGTGGGTCAAAAACAAAAGAAAAAGTAAGCAAACCATTTTTATTGATTTATGCGATTCTACAGGCTGTATTCAATTAGTTCTTGAAAAAACAACTCTTGGCGATGACATTTTTAACGAAGCCCAAAAAGTTACTGTTGAATCTGCGATAGAAATATCGGGCGCAATACACGAAACTACAAATGGCAGAGAAATTATTGTCAGTTCTTTTACTCTAATCTCTGCCGCAACAAAACATTTCACCCCTGAGCCACGAAGTGATTTTGACATTTTTGATAAAAAATATACCAATCAAGTACTTTCAAACAGGCATGTGTATATCAGGAACCCTAAGTTAATGGCAATTCAAAAATTTAGAAATTTGCTTTTGTATCATATCCGTAATTGGTTTTTTGAAAATGATTTTCTTGAAATTGCAGCACCTGTCTTGACAAACACAACATTATATAATGCCGAGTCGACAGCAATTCCTGTAAATTTGCACGGACAATCTGTTTTTTTGTCGCAATGTGCAGGATATTATCTCGAAGCGTCTGCAATGGCATTTGAAAAAGTGTATAATATAAGTCCGAGCTTCAGGGCGGAAGAATCAAAGAGTAAAAGGCATTTGATTGAATATTGGCACATAAAAGCAGAATTAACTTTTGGGAATTTAGAAGATATTATCAAAATTGTAGAAACAATCATAAAATATCTGGTAGAAAAATTACAGCAAGAAAAAGAAATTGAAACTATTTTCAGAACACTTAATACTGAATTTTGCCTTGACGGATTAAAAACGCCTTATCCTCGTATTTCATACGAAGAAGCCGTTTCGCTTTTACAAGAAAATGGTTGCGATATAAAATTTGGCGAAAGTATTGGCAATGAAAAAGAAGAAAAAATTTTGTTTGAGAAATTTCATTCGCCGTTATGGCTGATGGGTATGCCAAGAAGTATTGAGCCGTTCCCATACGTCATTGACGAAAAAGATAATCGGGTTACGAAAACAGCAGATTTGATAGCAAGCAATCTTTACGGCGAACTTTTGGGTGTTGCCGAAAAGATTTACGATATTGAAATGTTAGACGAACGTTTTAGAGAAAAAGGATTGGATAAAGATGCACGGTATGAGTGGATTAGAGATGTTCATAAAATGGGTTGTGTGCCGCATATTGCTTTTGGAATGGGCGTTGAGCGATTAATTCGCTGGCTAATGAATATTCCGCACGTCAGAGATGCGCACCCATTCCCAAGAGTTTTTGACAGAAAAATTATTGTTTAAAAATAAACTAATATTTTATGAAAGAATTTATAAGCAAATTAAGTCAAATAAGAACTATCTGGTGGTTTATAGCATTGCTTTTTGCTGCAATTTGGAAGATATTGTCATGGATATTAAGTGATAATATAATACAATGGATTAATGATACACACATAGGCGATATTGGTTCTGTATTGGGATTAATCATTTTGGTAATCTATCTATTTATAAAAAAACCATTTAAAAACATAGATTCTAATGCAATATTTAATGACATTACTTCCGATAACACAGTAATTAAGAAAATTGATGATAACAACGATATAATAAACTGTACTGTAACGGATTTTAATCTAAAAAGAAATCAAAAACAACAATGTGTTTTTATTGCTATAACTTTGGTGTCTGATTACTTAAATATTATACACTTTGCTATTTTAAGTAAATTAAGGCAGTTGCAAAAATATAATATTAATCCAATAATATACCTTACTATAATCAATAAACAGAATAAGGTAACTAAGATTGAGCGTTTATTTAAAAAAATACTTCGTTTATACCTCGTAAAACCTAAAATAATAACGAATGAACACAAATTAAGTAATGCGACAATGAATAAACTTGATGAAACAAAAGTTCAGGAAATATTGGATTTATTGCCGCCACATAAAAAAGATGGAGGAACAAATAATTATCTTATTACCATAATGATGCCATTTATTGAAAATGGAATTCAACAAGAAGAAAAAGCATTGATAATATGCGGTGAGGATATGCAACAGTTTTGGAATTGGAATAAAATCAATCAAGAAGACACGAAAAAACCGCCATTATTGTTTATATTACCGAAATTACAAGGATTGAACGGAGATGATATAACTCCTAAAAGTAATACTAATACTTTGGCAATTAAATTTGATTTGAGAGATAAAACGGCAGGTTTTGAGAGTATTGATTCGGTAGTAAACATGATAGATACTGCCACAGATAAAAATGCTTTATTGCAAATTTATACTTTTTTTGTTTTTCCACTTATTGAAATAAATGAAGCAAAAAATGATGTTTTGTTTAAAGTAAAAAAACACGATAATTCTTATTGTGATATAAAAAATATTTCAGATATAAATACGTTATCAAGTGTAGATATTGGTGATTTACAAAAAGATTTAAAAGAGCGAGTGAAATTATTATTAGAAAATATGTCTAAAATGTTAATAAAAAAATAATATGGAAAGATTCCCAAAAACAGAAAAACTTCACATTAATGAAGTGAAAAATTACACTGGACAAACAATAAATATCAAAGGTTTTGTTCATAATGTAAGAGATTTGAAAAAAGTTCAGTTTGTCATTTTAAGAGATAAAACAGGACTGTTGCAACTTTTTATTTCCAAAGAAGAGGCCAATGAGAAACTAAACGCTCTTGTTTCTTCTCTTACGAAAGAGTCGGTAATTTCGGTTACAGGCAAAGTAAATATTGACGAGAATATCAAACTCAATCAGGTTGAAATTCAAGTTGAGAACATGGAGGTTATCAGTGCCTCGTTGCCCGAATTGCCTATTGATGAAAATTCGCCGTTGGATTTGTTGCTTGATTGGCGTTTCCTTGATTTGAGAAATGAAAGGAATCTTCTTATTTTTCAAGTTCAAACAACAGCAGAGCAAGCCATGCGTGAATTTTGGGCAGAACACGATTTTATGGAAATTCATACGCCCAAATTTGTAGGAACAGCCACAGAATCCGGTTCGGAACTTTTTGAAGTGCCTTATTTTGGAAGGATGGCCTATTTAGCACAGTCGCCGCAATTCTACAAACAAATGGCAATGGCAGC
>JAISKM010000037.1 GCA_031261285.1 Candidatus Symbiothrix sp.
ACTATCTGATGCGGAAATTTATCTTTCGTTTTCGAATAACTTGTGTGCCAAATAGTAGATTCTTGCAAATCGAAAACATTGCTTGCAATATTGTTTGCATCGTCTGCTTCTTCGCTGTCGGCATACACTACTTTCCAATGTTGGCGCGACAAGCGTTTGCCGTCTTCGCCTAGTATTTCCAATTCGGCAATAGAAGCAAAATCATCGTTGGAATAAGAATTCAGGGCTTCCAAAGTGAAATAGCGCGCCACTGTAGGGGATAGGGCGCGCCCTGTCCCTACATTGTTGAATGTAATTTTCTGCCAACCGTTGCCCGGCTTGAAACTGCCTGTTACTATGGCTTTTTCAGCAGAAAGGTCTAAATTTTCGCCTTGCTTGCGGAACTTATATGCACCATTGCCGCGCAACACATCTAATATTGGCTGTCGCAAACCTTGTACAGTAGGCGTATCTGTTCCAACCATATCTAATATAATAATCTCGTTTTTCCCTTTTTTCAACCACACACCCGGAAGATAAAGTGTTTGTTGCGGACCTATTTCCCAATAACGTCCAAGATTGTGTCCATTAACATACACCATTCCTTTTTTCCAATTGGTCATATCTAAAAATGTATCGCCCGTTTGGTCTAAATTGAATGTAGCACGATAATACGCAGGGATGGGTTGTAGAGACGCAATTAATTGCGTCTCTACGCCGTGATGAACGTAGGATTTATTTTTTGCAAATGCGTAATCTACCGGAATACTGAATACTTGCCAATTTTTCAATTCGGCGGTACCCTGTTCGTTGATGATTTCCACTTTTTCAGTAATTCCTTTATAGTCTAACACGCCCGCACCGAAGTTTCGTCTGCCCATCGCCTCCACTAAAATATCAAGGACAGCACCTTCGCGCACAGCAGGAATAGATAATGAACCTTCGCCTTTCAAGCGATTTAAAACGCCAATACAAACGCCGTCAATATATACTTGCGCCCAATCGTGCGCTTCTGTTATTTTTATAGATTGCGATACGGCTGATTGTTTTAAGGTGGTACGATATAAAATGCTTCCCCAACCTTGATTAAAATATTCCATCGAATGAATGTCCTCGCTCGTTTGAGGTTTAGGCAAATTATCAAAAACAGGGGCATATTCTTTCAATGTGACAGTTGGAATAGCGATGGTTGAAATAGAATCAGGAATAGCGGGTAATTCTTTTTCTTCGGGCAAATAGTTTGCCAACAAATTGCGCACCTCAAAAAATTTCGGCGTTACATTGCCTTGCTCATTGATAGGCGCATCATAATCATAAGATGTACAGTCGGGAACATAGCCGGGAAAATTGGCACCTGCCCAATGTCCAAAACTCGTGCCGCCGTGTGTCATATACAAACTAAAAGAAATATTTTTGTCAAGCATTTCTTTCAAACCTGCGACTAATTCCGCAGAACTGCGTGTTTCATGTTGTGCGCCCCAATGGTCGAACCAACCTGCCCAAAACTCGCTACACATCAACGGCGTTTCCGGACGCAGTTCTTTCAAACGCCGGAACTGTTCATCAATATTTGCACCTGTACCGAAATTAAGTGTCCAAAGCAAATCCGGTAAAGCATTATTTTCAAAATTGGAACTCCAATCGCATTGAAACAAAGGTACTTCATTGAAGCCCGAAGCCTTCACTATATCACGGACTGCCTCAATATAAGGCTTGTCGATGCCGTAAGAGCCATACTCATTTTCTACTTGCACCATAAGAATATTACCTCCTTTGGCTAATTGGTAATCGCTCAGTTGTTTGCCTACTTCGTTCATAAAAATTTTCACTCGTTTTATGAAATAAGGGTCTCGTGTACGCAACGCGATGTCGTCTTTTTTGAGTAACCACCAAGGCAAACCGCCCATTTCCCATTCGGCGCATACATAAGGACCGGGACGAACGATAACGTACATTCCGTTCTTTTGCGCCAAACGACAAAACTCTGCCACGTCATTATTGCCTTTGAAATCAAATTGTCCTTCTTCCGGTTCGTGAATGTTCCAAAAGACATACAAACAAATGGTATTCATTCCCAATGCTTTACACATCTGAATGCGATGTTCCCAATATTCTTTCGGAATGCGTGGGTAATGAATTTCCGCAGCCTTAATCACAAAAGGCTCGCCATTGAGCAAAAAGGTTTGTTTGCCTGTTTCAAACGTTTCTTTTGTTTTGTTCGTTGTACACGATAGCAAACAAATGAAAGCAAGACATAGTGTGAAAGCTGTTTTTTTCATATAATATTTATATTTAAAAATTTCATGTAGCAAAAGTACGCAGGAAAATCTAAATAGAGGGGGGACAAATCAAGCAAAAAAGATTACAGATTAGTCAAATGAAGGAGAAATGTCAGATTTCAGAGAGCATTTTTATAGTATTCAAGTATTCCTGCTCTATTGGCGACAAGGTTTTTTGCAAATATTTTTTGTATTCCGTGTGTGCCTTTTCTATTGCCTGATTGTGCGAAACTGTTCCGGCATCGTTAAGTAATTTTCGACCATCAGCAGATAAAATGGCGTCTAATTGCCTGATATAATCCTGCATGGTCATTGCTTGCTGCTCAATGGCTCTTGCTTCGGCGAAGTCAAAATAACCCGAAACAATGTTATTCAGCACTTTCAACTCTTTGTCATTCAAATAATTTTTCGCAATTTCCGTATCTTTTTTTGTTACCTGCTCGCCTTTGAAATTTGTAAGCCCCATAAACTCTTTTTCTGCATCGGCACGATTATAAATTACCTCCGAAGCCGTATTGCCGTGTGTTGCATAATGCAGTTTGTTTTGTACGATTTTGAAATACAAAAGCGTTTCTTCTGC
>JAISKM010000060.1 GCA_031261285.1 Candidatus Symbiothrix sp.
AAAGCCGCTTGGAAAGGTATTTCTTCGATGGCAGGCTACCGCCACAGTGGCGGCACCTGGCTCAACTGGAATTACAACGGCAAGTGGTGGAGCAGCACGGCTACAGACAAGAGCAATTCCATTGATACCGCCGGCACGTGGGCTACGCCAACAACCACAGCAGGCTTTTGGCTTTCAGTGCGCTGTGTGCGAAACATCTAAAGAAAGAGCACCCGCACGGGTTTTTGTACATAGTTTCGTTTCGTTTTTTTTCCGGTGCGGGTCTCTTTCTTTTTGTCTGAATTGTGATTTTTTTGATTAAAAAAATCACAATTCAGACATTTTTTTTCATTTTCTAATAATTTTGTTTATCTTTGCGACTGGGATGGGAACAACGTGATTGAATTACAAAAAAATAAATTACAATGAAAAAGACACTCTTATTAGTTTTGATGCTTGCGATAGTTAGCGTGGGCATGCGTGCACAAACGGCTGAATTTGCTAAACAACGTCCCCAAAATGCCAAGATGTTTAGTCCGGGACTTCCGCTTACAATTTCCTTAGGAACAGGAACCGCTAAAGCTGCGCCGGTAAAATTTGAATTTCGCAAACTGATTGATCTCTATGACAAAAACAACGGTTATAGGTTTGGACCTTCTTACGCCAATTTGACGGCAGAGGAAATGAAAGCCATCAAAGAGTATGCTAAGTTTTGGTATTTTGAGAGCACAGAGTCAAAAGGTATTTATTACGTCTATGCAGGATGGGATAAAGATCAGATAATGGGTAGGTGTGGAACAGACTACAATGCTAAGGTACCGGGATTTGACATGGACTATTGCGAATTTGACAGTTTTCTATCCAGAACGTTGGGCAGTATAAAGTCAGCCTTTGATGCTCAATTAAGGGAAGCCGGTCTTATGACAGTCGGCTTAATTCAAAACGCTACCGGTTTATATGGGCAATATGCTTTTTCCATCATTCCGATTTCTTCCGGAGCCAAAAAGCAACGGCTGACATTCTCGATACCTAAAACTAAACAAACTCTTTATAGTATAGAGTTTACGCACGACGGCAAAAAATATCACTCGTTTGTTGATATTACAACTAAGGAAGGCGAAACAAATTATTGGTTTCCGGTAGAAGAGGAAATCCGCAAGCAGCACAATTTGCCGACAGGCGAAATTTACGTTGACGAATTAATCATAGAAACACCTGCTCCAACAGCAACAGATCCGTGGGCATCCAAAAAAGAAGTCTTAAAAACCTCCGAAATAGAAGCGCTCATGAAAGCTAACTAATGGGTAACTTGGCACAATGATAAAATCAATCCAACCGCTTTTGGCAAGCGTTTCACTAATCGCAATCGTACTGTTTGCCGCTTGTTCCCGCAAGGAAGAAGCGACGGTAGACATGAGCGGAATTGATTTTGCAGAAGGCGATTTGGTTTTCAGGCGCGGACTGGGTGCTAAGTCGCATGCCGTGGTCGCGGCTGATGTGGGAGGCGTTTACAGTCATTCGGGCATTGTGGTCAAGTCTGATTCCGGGTTTATGATTGTGCACATATCGCCGGGCGAACGTGAAGTGGGCGAAATCGAAGATCGCATAAAAATGGAGACGCCCGGGTTGTTTTTTGCGGCAGACCGTGCGCAACACGGCGCGGTCTACCGGTTGCAGGAGTCGCTCAACATTTGTACGGCGGCTGCTCAGCAAGCGGTGCGATTGCACAGCAAAGGTGTGCGTTTCGACCACGATTATCTGTTGAACGATTCAACCGAAATGTATTGCACCGAATTGATGTGGTATGTCTACCGGCTTGCCGGAAAGGATATTACGAATGGGAAGTATGACACGCATATTTTTCCATCGGCTATTTACGAGAATAAAGAATTGTCAATTATTTATAAATTTTAAAAATTCAGGCGGTATCAATGAATAAAATTGTCCGGACACTCATCTTAGTTGCTGCTCTGTCCCTGGCTTCTTGCGGGGGACGGAGCGGTGGCTTAAATAAGTTATTAC
Organism: Candidatus Symbiothrix sp.; assembly: GCA_031261285.1. Taxonomy (GTDB): domain Bacteria; phylum Bacteroidota; class Bacteroidia; order Bacteroidales; family Azobacteroidaceae; genus Azobacteroides. Next base: position 2,002 of record JAISKM010000060.1, read on the forward strand.
ATTCCCAATCGGAAATGGAACGCAACTATCCTGATTTTCAAGCAGACATCGTATCGGATTCGTTGAGAATGTTTCTCACGGATAGTGCTTTTGTGGACACCACTTCTAGTTATGTGGCTGCCGTAGATAGTTTTTATCGACTCAACCATTATCAACCGATCTGGATAAAAAATATTTTTGAGGATACGCGTTTGGATACTTTGCTGAGCCATATTCAACGCGTCCCGAACCATGGCTTAAATCCGGAATACTTCGAACAAACAACGATAACCAACTTGCTGGATTCTTTGAAAACCGGTTTTACTAACAAGGGAATGGCGGACATCTATTCCTCGTTCCGGCAATTGGAATATTTGCTGACAAAAGCCTACATCAGTTATGCTACAGGGCTGAAATATGGATTTTTATCGCCCAAGAAAACGTTTCCGAATGATTATTTTATTACGATTCAATCGCCGGATTCTGCGCATTATGCCGGTTTGTTTGCCGCAGCGGATGCACCCGGGGCGTATTTGGCTAAGATACAGCCAACCGATACCGACTATATCAAACTGCAGGCATTGTTGAAACAGTATGATTCGTTGCCGGATTCACTTGTGTCTGATTCTATTGCCACTAATTATAAGACCGTGCAAGCCAATCTGGAACGTTACCGGTGGAAACGCACCACTCCGCCTTCGGAAAAATACATTTGGGTCAATGTGGCAGCAATGAATTTGCAGGCAATCGAACCCGGTTACGAGCCGGTAACGATGAATGTGTGTGTCGGAAAAGCCACGACCAATCAAACACCTCTGTTGGAAAGTGAACTATACTATATGAATCTTAATCCCACCTGGAGTGTGCCCGCAAGCATCATTGAAAAGGAAGTGTATTGGGCTTACAGAAAAGATTCTACTTATTTGACAAAGCAACGCATGAAAATTTTGAAAGGAACGGAAGAACTGAATCCGGATTCGATTGACTGGAAAAAAATCAACCCCAAACATTTCCCCTATTCGATACGTCAGGATTCGGGGAATGATAATTCGTTGGGACGAATCAAGTTTATGTTCCAGAATCCGTTTTCCGTTTACCTGCATGATACCCCTTCCAAACGGCGTTTTTTGATGAAGGATAGAGCGGTAAGTCATGGTTGCGTACGCGTACAGAACCCCATGGATCTGGCTTATTTCTGTTTGTCGACAAAAGATTCCGTCTATTTCGACAGGCTAAGAACGACCATCGAACTGCCGCCGGTGTCCAAAGAAGGAAAAAGACTGCAACGGCAAGAGAAGTTGGAACCGCTGAAAAATGACATCGTGTTTTTGACGCATAAAATCCCCCTGACAATCGATTATCGCACGATTTATACACTTCCGGACGGCACTATTCAGTTTGCAGAAGATATTTACGGCTTTGATGCAAAAATTCGGAAAGCGCTGCGCTTGGACTGAATCAGATATTGGGTTGTGAAATATTTTTCATATCTTTGCAGCAGAAAAGTATAAAAAATTTATTTTTGATGAAATTACAACGATTTTTTATCACGTTTTTATTGGTCGTGTGTGCGATTGGGATGGTGTTCGCAAATACACCCAGCCCCTATACGGTACGGGCGGCTTTGTTGTTGCCTTTCAATGCGGCAAATGGCGGTCAAAGTTCAACTACCAGTCGCATGATAGAATATTACGAGGGCTTTTTATTGGCATTGAAAGACCTGAAAAGCGCGGGAATTTCGGTTGATTTGCAAGTCTACGATATTGGTTCGGGAACGAATTTCTTGCAAGCTATTTTCGAAAAAAAAGCGATGCAAAAGGCCGATTTGGTGATTGGCGGACTGTCTGAATCCCAAACGAAGGCGATTGCAACCTTTTGTAACACAAACGATATTCCCTACGTGATTCCGTTTACCTCGCCTAATGAAGCCGTTTTGAACTACCCCAAAGCGTATCAAGTGAATATGCCACAGGAACTTATCTACCCGCGAACGACGGAAGCCTTTTGCAAAAAATACGCCGATGCACACGTCATTTTTTGCCGCAACAAAGCATCTAAAGGCAACAAAACGGATTTTTGCAAACAGTTGGAAACGGGTTTGAAAGCAAAAAAAATAAGTTACAAAAGCGTGGATGTAGATAATCTTTTTGAAGCGTTTCAAGAGGTTCTGGTGTCCGACAAACCGAATGTGATTGTGCCCGATGACGATTCGGAAGAGATGCTGGCGTTGATGGCGTCGCCGCTTGGGACGGTGCAAGGAGTGTATCCCGAATATCAAATTTCGCTGTTTGGCTATCCGTCGTGGCAAAGTTATGCGTCTAATGCCTTGTGGCGGTTCAATGCAACGTTTTTCAGTGTTTATTACGCCAATCCGGCTTCGCAAAAAACGAAAGCATTTGAAACAAATTTTCATAATTGGTTTTCACGAAATTTGATTGCGACTTTTCCGAAATACGGCATGTTGGGCTACGACACAGGCATGTATTTTGTGCAGTTGGTAGACAAGTTCGGCATCGCTATCGGCTCGAATATCAACGAGATAAAGTATTCCGGCGTGCAAACCAATTTCAAATTTGAAACAGTTAAAAAAGGAGGCGCCTCCATCAATACCAACCTCTTTTTTGTAGAATATAAACCCGACAAGCGCATTGTTGTCACGCCCATCACCAAATGAGACAACAGATTGTCATTGCGGGCTTGACCCGCAAACCCCTGAACAAGGGCAGAATACTTATTAGGAGATGGCGGATCAGGTCCGCCATGACATTAGTGTGCTTTTTTTTGCTGGTCACCGGTCACTGCTCACTGCTCACTGCTCAAGAGCAGACTTTTCATTCTGAGTGGAACATCGGTGTGAACGCCGGCATGACGTTTTCCAAGATACGGTTCAATCCGGCTGTGCCGCAAACGTTTTTGCAACAATACGAAGGCGGAATCACGTTTCGCTACATTACGGAGAAAGGTTTCGGGTTTCAAGCCGAGGTGAACTATTCCATGCGCGGGTGGAAGGAAAAAACGGACACGATTTCCTATTTTAACAACTATTCGCGCTCGCTGGTCTATGCCGAATTGCCGTTGCTGACGCATGTGTATTTTGATATGAGCAAGCACACGCGATTTATCATCAATGCCGGTCCGCAATTAGGCTATTATTTAAGCGAAACGCACGACGGCACCTCCAATTTAGTGGGGGAATATAACGTGGACGCACTGAAAGTAAAAAATAAATTTGACTACGGAATACTGGGCGGTATGGGTGTTGAACTCCGCACAGGCATCGGAAAATTTGTGCTGGAAGGACGGTATTATTTCGGGCTGTCTGACGTTTTTGACACAAAGAAAACGGCGGAACACGACTATTTCGCAGCGTCCGGCAATCAGGTAGTTGGTGTTAAATTGACTTATTTTATAAAATAAACAGGCTAAAATAGATATGAAGTTTACAAAAATGCACGGAGCCGGCAATGACTATGTTTACATTAATGGTTTTGAAGAAAAAGTAGAGCATCCTGAAGAATTGTCCATCTTCGTCAGCGACCGCCACAAAGGCATCGGGTCGGACGGATTGGTGCTGATTTTGCCGTCTGAAAACAGCGATTTTCGGATGCGCATGTTCAATGCCGACGGATCGGAAGCCCAAATGTGCGGCAATGCCACGCGCTGCATCGGAAAATATGTCTATGACAGAGGGTTGACCAAGAAAGAAATGATTACGTTGGAAACCAAAGGCGGCGTGAAAATCTTGAAATTATATCCTGTCAACGGCAAAGTGGAACGCGTGACGGTCGACATGGGCGAACCCATCACAGAAGCAAAAAAAGTGCCTGTCACGTGGTCAGCAGACCAACTCATTGACCAGGTAATTGATTTTCAACCCGAAAAATACGCCGTCACAGCCGTTTCCATGGGCAACCCGCACGCCGTGATTTTCACGCAAGGCATCGCCACGATGGACATTGAGAAAATCGGACGCAAAATTGAAACGCATCCGATGTTTCCCGAAAAAACCAATGTCGAATTTGTCGAAATCGTCTCCCCCACCCTCGCCAAAATGCGCGTCTGGGAACGTGGAAGTGGCGAAACGCAAGCTTGCGGCACCGGCGCTTGCGCCACGTTAGTGGCAGGCGTTTTGACCGGTCGCCTCAATCGCAAAGCCACGATTTCACTGTTGGGTGGCGATTTGGAATTGGACTGGAACGCCGAAAACAATCACGTCTTTATGACAGGCCCCGCAGTGGAGGTCTTTAATGGAGAAATTTAACGATGCCGGACGATAGTAACATAAAAAAGGGATTGCGCCCACTTTCCAAACTGTATGGTTGGGGCGTGAGTTTGCGCAATAAATTGTTTGACAAGGGGACATTGAAATCGGAACAATTTCCTGTTCCTGTGATTTCGATTGGCAATTTGACAGTGGGCGGCACAGGTAAAACACCTCACACAGAGTATCTTATCCGTTTGTTGAGCAAAAAATATAAAGTGGCGGTGCTCAGTCGCGGCTACAAACGAAAAACGGCAGGCTTTCATTTGGCAAATGCCCAATCGACTGCCCAAACCATTGGTGACGAGCCGTTTCAGATGTTTCGGAAATTTCCGGAAGTGACGGTGGCTGTTGATGGCAATCGCCGGCGCGGCATCAAACGCCTCCTCGAACTGCCTGCCAATCAACGTCCTGAAATCATTTTGCTGGACGATGCCTACCAGCATCGCTACGTGATGCCATCGCTTTCTATCCTGTTGACAAGCTGTCAGCGGCTGTTCTCAACCGACGAATTGCTGCCCGCCGGTCGTTTGCGCGAGCCCGCCGAAAACAGCCATCGCGCCAATATCGTGATTTGCACCAAATGCCCCGCCGTAGGGGTACCCCTCGCGGTTGCCCAACAAATTCCCTTGACGCCGCAGCAACAACTCTACTTTTCGAGTTATGAATATAAAGGATTATTACCCGTTTTTCCAGATAGCACACCAGTCAAAAAAGAGAATCTCGAACACCTGCAAAAAGAAGGTTACAGCCTGCTGATGGTAGCCGGATTGGCACAACCGGAGGATATGATAGCGTATTTGAAAGAATACACGACGGACTTACAACCGTTGCTTTTCCCCGATCATCGCGATTTTTCAAAAAAAGATTTGGCTCTAATCGCCGCCAACTATGCGACCATTAAGAACGAGAAAAAGTTGATTATCACGTCCGAAAAAGATGCAGTGCGCTTGATGGACAGCCCGTTAGTGCCGGAGGCACTCAAATCAGCACTCTATTATTTGCCCATTCGCGTTGCTTTTTGCAACAATCAAGAAAAATTATTTATACAACAAATAGAAAATCATGTTACAAATTTTAAAGGAAACCGCAGCTTGGCTTAGACCACAAATACCGGCGAACACGAAAATCGGTGTGATTTTGGGTACAGGTTTGGGCGATTTGGCGGAAGCGATTACGGATAAAAAAGAGATTCCTTACGAAACGATTCCTAATTTCCCTGTTTCGACGGTGGAAGGACATAGCGGCAAACTGATTGTGGGCAAGTTGGGTGGCAAACCCATTTTGGCGATGCAGGGACGGTTTCATTTCTACGAAGGCTATGACATGAAGCAAGTCACTTTTCCGGTGCGTGTGATGCAATTGTTGGGTTTTGAATATCTGTTTGTGTCCAATGCGGCGGGCGGCATGAACGGCTCGTTTGAGGTGGGCGACATCATGCTGATTGAAGACCACATCAACTTGTTTCCCGAACATCCGTTGCGCGGCAAAAACGACGAAAGTCTGGGCGTGCGCTTTTTGGATATGAGCGAAACGTACAACAAAGCGTTGCGAAAATTAGCTATTTCTGTAGCAGAAAAAAATAACATCAAACTACAAAAAGGCGTATACGTGGGCGTTCAAGGACCAACGTTTGAAACGCCTGCCGAATATTACTATTTCCGCATCATTGGTGGCGATGCCGTAGGCATGTCAACCGTTCCGGAAGTGATTGTAGCGCACCACGGCGGCTTGAAAGTGCTCGCCTTTTCTATCATCACCGACTTGGGCGTGATTGGAAAAGTCATGGAAGTGAGCCACGAGGAAGTGCAAGCGGCAGCGAAAATCGCTCAGCCCAAGATGGCTTTTATTATGGAGGAGATCATTAAGCAGCTATAGATTTACACAAAATTTGCGCATAATCTATTGATTATAAACCAATTATCTCCTTTTGTTTTTTCAACAGAGATAAGACAATCGGATATAAACGGTCTTCAACTTCAACGAATAAAGACGTATCGGTATCACCTTGTGTATTGGGGGATAAATAGAGATCAATCGCCAATGTTCCTTGCTTGATACCCGGGAAATCCACCATGTTAATGTTATCATTATATTTAACCATATCTTCCTCATTAAACAAGACTATGTTGAATCCAGAAGGTTCCAAAGATAAAGTTTTTTCATAATCTTTTTGAGCCTCTTGAAAATTCTTATGATGCCTGTGATACAAAGCTCTGTTGATATAAGCATCTGCACAATCTTCATCTATGGCAATGGCTTTGTTCAAACATTCAAGTATCGCCACTTGATTATCCAATATCTCATAGATGCCTGCTTTTAACACATACGGATAAGCATCAGTTTCATTTTCCAGTATCGCTTTGTCATAATCCTCCAATGCTCCTTGATAATCCTCACATTTTTCTTTTTTCTGACCACTCTTTTCATACAAAGAGGGCTGCCTTGGTAGTTTTTTCTTTGGGTCTTCTTTCTCGCTATTAGTAGTATCTAACCTAAAAACAAGGGTATTTTTCTTTTCACAAGCCGCCTTTATCTGATCAATGACCCACCATTCATTCCCCCTATGGCGTATACTATCGAGCAGATTTACAGCTTCTTCAAATTCTCCTAAATTTCGTTTCAATTCAGCAATCATCACTTTATCGGGTCCCTTATTGGAATTAATGAGTGCAATTAGTTGACGACAATTATCTTCCCAATGCTTTTTTTCAGAATCGTTTTCAAACAACGGTTGCCCGTTTCTTATTCGGTCGTTAAAAGTATGCCACAATTTCAGCCGAATATAATATTCGTCCTCCTTTGAACTGCATACGTCTTTGTTTTGCAAAGCCAACACATATTCGTCAATATGCAAAAAACGCGCAGGTTTATATTTTTCTCGTTCTTCACGTTCTTTACGTTGATGTTCTTCTTCACGTTCTTTGTACTCTTTACGTTTACGCTTTCCCCACCACCATTTTGGCTTTTTTATTTTAGCAATTCTCCAATCGTCAAATAAATCATATTCCTCTACTTCTACTGCTTTTGACTTGCTCAACCAAAAGATAGTATTACACTTAGGGCAAATGGTTATCTGCGGAAATTTCGGCAACATGGGGGCAACTCTTTTCGTATCAGAAAAGAATTTAGCACCAAAAGTATTTCCACTCATTAAACTTCCTCTGGAGATTAATTGCCCGCATTGAGGGCATTTGTAAATGTAATCTGGACCTATACCTAGTAACATAATTTTTACTGTTATAAAATTAAACTTGTATTTTTCCTATAATACTCTCGCTGTCTTCATTATACAATGAACGATTCTTTTCTACAACGAATTTTGACGTATTCGCATAACAATAAATACAATGATGGCGACAGGTATTGTACATCCCAATATCTTTACTTATCATACATCCGCAAATTTTCCGTTGTCCCTTATCTTTCAAATCAATTTGTTTGGTAGAAATTTCATTTTCAAACAAGGCGTTCTTATCAGGAAGTTTGCCGTAAGATAAATAATACGTCAAATCACTATCCGTATTGAAAATGCGTTTCATTAATTCGCCGTCGATACACCGGTTGTGTTCAATATCGTATTGTTTCAAATCAATCTGTTCGGCACAAGTGGCTAATGCAATATCCCAACCTTCGGACTTCCATCTTTCTCTGATTTTGACAAGACCATCTGCAATTTCTTCTATTTGGTTATCATTCAGTTCTGCATTTTCAACATCCTCCTTGGAATACAATAATGTTTCTTTCACAAGATTATTTTGCACTTTACGATAGACTTTTACATCGACAAAACTAAATACCAATTTTTCTGTTGTTCCTTTTAATTGATTGCCAACATTCCAAATCTTTGTGAGCAAATCTCGTGGCGTGATTTGAGGTGTAATAATTAAAGGGTCGAAACGCCAAATAACTTTTTCTTTGCCAATCAGTTCTGATAGTTGTTTAAATGTTTCAATCCGTTCTGATAAGGTAGGAACATTAGGCTCAAAACCTTCTTTTTCATAATCATTCAGTGTAAACTGAAAATAATACTGAATACCCATAGCATCCAATGCTTTAAGAAAAGGAATCATGGGCTTGGGATTTTTTGACCAAAAAACTATCGCTTTGGTATTTTTGAAAGATATGTACATCAGTTTTTGGTTGAATGGATTATACCAAACAACATAACCTTTCTTTAGCCGATTGATAAGCCATTGGGCATAAAATGCCGGAATATCTGTCGAACGGCTGGCAGATATGATAACGGGAGCTTGCGCTTCGACAAACTCGCCGTGGTCGGTAGTAAAAATAAATTTATTTGTCATGAATTACTTATCTTAATCCCATAGAATAAGGCAACCTTGTTTTATCATTGGCTTTCCACAATGTGGGCATGGCTTTTTGCGGACATCCCATACTTCAAGTTTATTATTGCAAGTTTTACAATAATAATTTCTTTCATCTTCATGATAACCATCTTCATCATATTTTCCCACAGAAATATCCATAAGTTTTTTACAGTTAGTGCATTGAAAAGTATTTGTTACAGCGATAAAACCCCTGTCATGTCCACCGCTCATATTAACAGAGTACCCGCACTTTTTACATTCCCATTTAGATATTTGTCCCATAAGTCATTTATATTATTAAGTTTATTGTTGATTTTGCAAATATAACTCTTTTAATTTAAAAACTATTTGTTTCATTTGATTAGAATCAATTCTATTTTTTGAGTTGTTTTCAAAATGTTTGATTACGGCTTGATTTGAATGGTCATCTAACTTTACCCATTCGCCGGATTTCTTTTTGTATCCATTATCTCTATGTACTTTTTGTATCCAGTCAATTTCAGTTTTGACTTTTTTCTGTTTATCGCTTGTAATTAATTCTTCTAAATCAAGCCAGATGCCGTTCTCATTGGAAACTAATTGCAAGGGTGTGCGGAACAACCGTAATTATCGCACTCACTGCAAGGGAAACCTTCTCCACAGCCTTCATCTGTATAATCAGAGTCATCGTAATCGTCTCGGTCATCTTCCCAATATGGCTAATGGACATTTGGGATTAAATTGATTTTTTATTCTTCCAATCGTTGAATATTTCCCGTAGTATTTTTGCTAATTCATTTTTTGACATTCCACCTTTCCCGTTCATATTCTGTGATTGATAAATCCTCGTTGCGATACCATTGTCCATAGCATATACTTCAAATCCTTTTTCTCCAACAATGGGAATGGAGTGTGCGTGTGGGGCTTCAATTAAATAGTCATTTTTACCATTAATAAATTTCTCAATATCTCCCTTATCTGGATTGTATTCTTTACAAATTGTGATATATTTCTGCGAAATATTATATGTAAGCAAACAACATTCTTGATAAATATTGCACATTACCCTTTCTATTTCTTTTTTGCTCGCCATAAATTCTCCGATTAGTAATAATTTGGGAGGGTAACAGTTTAGTTTCTCATTTTTATCAATACCACGAATATAATTATTAAGAACTTGTATGGTATTTTCATAATTTTTTAATTTTTCTTCATATTCGCTTTTTTGTGGCTCAAAGTCATCGTGAATATTATCAGTGTTGCTATCTATCAATTTATTAATAGTATGCATTTGAGATTTAAACTGCTCAAGTAGTGCTTCTTGAAGTGTGGATATTTTCTGATTTTGGTCTTTTAATACTTGACTAATTTCATCTATTTTTGTCAATAAAAATAAATTTCCAATTTTTTTCTCTGTTTCGGCTGTATTATTTTCCTTAAATTTATTAATTATCGCTTCGATACTCTCTCTTGAAGGCTTTACTTTTTTTTCTTTGTCAGCAAATGGTAATCTTAACAAATAATCATCATCTGAATATGCCGGATATTCATATAATTTTGTAATTGGATATTCATTTTTAAAAAAGATAATGAGATTTTTTAATGATAGTTCTGAAATACCAGAAACACTCACATAGGCATGAAATGTGCCAATAACACTATCATCATAAGACCATCTAAAATTTGATAAATCTACATTAACATCATTAATTGCATCTATTTTTAAAAAACGCTCCAAATCATCTCCCTCATAGATTTTACCATGTTTTTTTATGCGAAGGACTTTTATATGCGTTATAGATATGTCATTGCTATCAACGTCAATGTATAATTTGGCATCTTCTATTTCCGCTATTTTTTTAATTTCATTTTCAGTTAATTCTTTGTTGTCTTTATTGACCATTTTGAAATTTGGTTTTTCATCACTTTCATATTGAAAGTAAAAAAAATCTTCTAAATAGTGCTTTCCAGACTTACTCCCGTCTAACAATGTTATTCCCTTAAGTTTTTTCTTTATCTGTTGATATTGATTAGAGCCTTTTTTATACACCAACGTCATGCCGTACTTTCCAGTGTCTTTGTTTTTATCTACAATATCAAGATAAAAAATTGTCTGATTTTCAATTTTAATGTTTTTCATCGTATGTTTATTTTAAATAATTATTAAACAAATAGTTATCTGTAAATTCAAACATCTTTTCGTTATTACTGTCGAAAATAACGTTTGTAAAAGTCTTCGGCATATTGGCAAAACCAACATAAGCCCCATAAAACATAAATGCAATTTGTTTGTGTAATACATTTTTTGCAACAAGCATTTTATTGATTTGCTCGTGCCCCTGCAATTTCATTAAGAATACAATCAGATTTGCTAAAACTTGATTTTGAGGGAAAGTGAAAGTGTCCATTTCTGCTTTGCGATATTTGTAATATTCGCGTAAAATAGTTTTTTCAGGACTATCCGGCAACTCTTTCCCAATGTTTATCAAAATATCCAAAATATTTTCTTCTGAATAATTTCCTAATCGTCCCTGCGGAAATGCCAAAACAACATTTAAGGTTACTTTGAGTAAATTTTGTTCGGTTTCTGAAAATTTATCCTTAAATGATTGTGGTAATTGGATTGAAAAATCTGTATATTCTTGACAGCTATTTACATAATAATCAGTCATTTTATCAATATCAAATTTGAATGAAATATCGGCAAAATCATCAGTTTTGTTATTCTTTGACAGAAAAAAGTTTGTTGCTTTTTTTACCAAATCGTGAGTTTGTTCCGATATTCTGTTGAATTGCTCGTTTATGGAAGTATCATATTGAGTATAACCAAATTGATAGTTTTTCACTTGTTCCTCAAGTCCTTTTATTTTATCGTATTCCGGTCGTTTTTCAAATTCTTCAATTACTACTGTTGCGTTAATATTTAACAAAAATTTAATATTCAAATAAATTTAGTTGTTCTTTGACATTTTGATTGAGTTGACGTTGTTCGGTAAGCAACTCCCGTATAGGAGTTTTG
>JAISKM010000069.1 GCA_031261285.1 Candidatus Symbiothrix sp.
AAGCGAATCAATTTTTTGAAGCCGGAAATATCTTTTATGCAAAGACCTTGTTTCAAGGAACATTGGACGAATGTTTGGAATATCCGAATGCCTTTCAGAGTTGCATTGCCGGATGGTTGGGCTTACCGCCTGTCGAAGATAACATTTGCGAAGGGATCGTGATTCGTCCGGTAGAGCCGGCTTTTTTCAGAAACGGTTCGCGGTTGTTATTGAAAAGCAAGAATGCTAAGTTTGCCGAAAAGAAAGCAATAAAAAAACGTCAACCCAAACCGTTTGTTGAGCCGACTTACAGCGAAGCGCTCAAGGAATTGCTCAATGTGACGGAGGCGTATGTTACGGAAAACCGGCTGAACAATGTTATCAGCAAGATTGGTCATGTGTCGATTCCGAGAGAAACGGGAAAATTGATAGGGCTTTTCAGCAAAGACACTTTGGATGATTTTCTGAAAGAATATGGAAGCGATTATGCCCTTTTGGAAAAAAGCGAGCAGAAAATTGTGAATACGTATGTTAATAAACAAGCGGTCGGCTTGATTAAAAAAGTGTATATGAATTTATGACAAAAAAAAGATTTTGATTTGGCACTTTGCCATTATCCATTAGTATCTTGGAATCGAAAGAACTACGGTGCGTGTATGGTGCATGGGCATTGTCACGGCAGAATTGACGATTTCAACGCCAAGACAGGTGACTTGCGCGTGGATGCCGGCATTGACAGCAAACTAGCCCGCGAAAGTGGCGGATTTATCCCGTTGGAAAGGCTCTATGCGCATTTTTGTAGTATTGCCCAAAACGACAATTTTGCAAAATATGTGGTGGAAAATCGGGAACGAAATCCAATATAAATATGAATTATCGTCAGTAAATGAAAATTATTGGCGATAATTTTCTAAACATATATCATCTTCTTTGTCGTCTTCCAGAGTGCTTATCCCAAAATGTCCATTAGGGCTATCCATCATATTGAGTTTGGATATGGTCACAAAGTTTTCGTATCCAATTTTGCCGATTCATCTGTAGTGCCATACTGACCACAATTTTAGTTTCAGATTGTTCTATAATGGCTGGAATAGCCAGCATCTTATAACGGAGCGTCTTAAGGCGGTTTCTGACCTCTCCGCCAATGATAAGTTGTTTGCAATAGACTTAGGAAATTGTAGGCAACAGTCATTAACAGAAGGGCTACCTCCGTACCTTCAAAGTCAGCCTGATTCATTTTGTCCAATCCGTAGTCGTATTTGAGTTCCTTGATGCGGTTTTCACAATTTGCCCGTCCACGATACAGACGCCAAACATCTGCCGCACTCAGTTTCAGGGTCGTAACGTAGCAGGTATAACGGTATCCGCTAATTTCGTAATCCTCTTCCAGGTAATCAAATATATCTCCACTGAAAAAAACCTAAATGCCGTTGGTAGGTGTCTAAATATAAAGCCTTTTTACACTGTAATCCTTATCAGTCGGAAGTGAAATTATTTTTTGTATAATTCCAATATTTCATGAATTTATTCTTCAATAGCACATAAATAGAGGCTATTTCCCCACACAAAAACGGCTAAAAATATTCCCCAACACCTCATCAGTCGAAATCTCCCCCGTAATCTCCCCAAGATAGTGCATACACTCCCGAATATCCTGAGAAATAAAATCTCCGGAAAGATTGGATTTCAAACCATCTTCCACGCGCTGAATGGATTCAAGTGCTTTGCTCAGTGCTTCATAGTGCCGCACGTTGCTTACGATGACATCTTGCTTATCGAAACCGGTCAAATCGGCAGATTTTAACAAGGCGGATTCCAATTTTTCGGTGTTTTGTTGGTATTTGGCTGACAAATAGATATGTTCCGCTTTGATTTGTGGCAGGAATTGTTGTTCTAAAATCCGTTGCTCCTCCTTGCTTAATTTGTCAATTTTGTTGATGACCAACAGCAACTTTTTATCTGCTGTTCGGGGCACAATTTTATCGGCGAGTTTGTCGATTTCCTTATTAAATTGGGTCGCATCCACCATCCAAATCACGATGGACGCTTGGTCGATTTTTTGGAATGTTCGCTTAATGCCCAGCGATTCAATGGCATCGGTGGTGTCGCGGATGCCCGCTGTGTCGATAAACCGGAACGAGATGCCTTGAACATTCACTACATCTTCAATCACATCGCGCGTGGTGCCGTGCACGTCCGACACGATAGCTTTCTCCTCGTGCAGTAAGTAATTGAGTAGCGTGGATTTACCAACATTTGTTTCACCGACAATCACGACCGGAATGCCATTTTTCAACACATTGCCCAAACTAAACGAGTTGACCAACTTGGTCAGCGTCAATTTAATTGTATCGGCTAATTCCAACAATCGTATCCTGTCGGCAAACTCCACATCTTCTTCGCTGAAATCCAGTTCAAGCTCGATAAGCGACACAAAATCAAGCAATTGCGACCGCAACACAAACAACTCCTTGCTAAATCCGCCTCGCATCTGATTCATCGCCAAACGGTGGCTTGCCGCCGAAGACGACGCAATCACGTCAGCTACAGCCTCTGCCTGCGACAAATCCATTTTGCCATTCAAAAACGCCCGCTGTGTAAATTCGCCCGCGTGAGCCAATGTGCAGCCATTCGCCAACAGCAGTTTCAAAATTTCCTGCTGAATAAAAACCGACCCGTGGCACGAAATTTCCACCGTGTCTTCGCCCGTGAAGGAATTGGGTGCACGAAAAACAGCGACCAGCACCTCATCCAGCACCTCCTCAATTTTGTTGTCATTGCGGGCTTGACCCGCAATCCCCTGAGAAAGAGAGTGCACTATTTTTCCGAAACTAAGCGTATACGGCAACTGATTTCCTAACGAAACATCATTTTTGGCAGGCCGATAAATTTTATCAACAATTGAAAAAGCGTCGTGTCCCGACACTCTAATTACAGCAATCCCCCCTGCTCCGGAAGGCGTTGAAATCGCGCAAATGGTATTTTGTGTATTCATCTTGCAAAGATACACATTTTTTTGAAATAAATTTTGTACCTTTGTCGCAACATAAAAAATAATTTAAAATGAAAAAACACAGCTTATTGATCGCATTTTTATTGATTTCGTGCAGCCTGTTTGCACAAGTTCCACAGGTAAAAAACGTTATTCTGATGATTCCTGACGGCACTTCGTTGGCGTCCGTGTCTGCCGCTCGCTGGTTGCAACGCTACAATCATCCGGAACTCACGCATCTAAATATTGACCCTTACATTGCCGGAACGGTCTTGACGTACTGTTCGGATGCTCCGATTGGGGATTCGGCACCCACCACGAGTTGCTACATGACAGGCTATCCCAGCCATTCGGGCTATGTATCGACCTATCCGGTGGCTGTTCCTGAGGAGGATATTATCCCAATGGATGCCTCCAAAGCCTATCAACCGCTGATGACACTGTTGGAAGCGGCTCGCATCACGCAACAAAAATCCACAGGCTTGGTGGTCACATGTGAATTTACGCATGCTACGCCGGCGGATTGTTCGGCTCACAGCTACAAACGCAACAATTACGACTGGATTGCACCGCAAATTGTGCACAACGACATCGACGTGGTAATTGGCGGCGGCGTTTCCATCCTCAAACCCGAATTGCAAGCGTATTTGAAAAAAGAAAATTACGGTCTTTTTTTGGACGATTTCAACGGTTACAACAATTACAAAGGCGACAAAATGTGGGCATTGTTTAATCCCAAGGATATGCCTTACGAACTCGATCGCGACCCGTCCAAATTCCCCTCTATGGCAGATATGACGACGAAAGCCATCGAAAAACTGTCTAAAAACGAAAACGGATTTTTCCTGATGGTCGAAGGTAGTAAAGTCGATTGGGCGGCGCACAGCAACGACCCTATCGGCATCATGACCGAAATGTTAGCATTCGACAAGGCCTGTGGCGTGGCTTTGGATTGGGCAAAAAAGAACGGCAACACCTTAGTCGTGATTGTGCCCGACCATGGCAACAGCGGTTTCAGCATCGGCAAAGCAGCATGCAAAGGCTATTCCACGATTCCCAAAAGTGAATTATTTGGTCCCGCTTCTCGCTTCAAAGCCACTTACGACGGTTTGACAGACCGTTTGCAACAAACGGCTCCCGACAAAATCAAGGAAGTGGTATCGGATTTAACCGGCTTTCAACTCACCGACAAAGAACTCAATAAATTGGTCAACACAGAAGATTACAAACAAAGTCCGTTGCCCAAAGATGCACGCCACACAGGCGAATTATTCTACAACGAATTGCGCGAAATTCTCAACAAAAAACTGTGTTTCGGCTTCACAACCACCGGTCACACAGGTGAAGAAGTCTTTCTGGGCATCTACGACCCACGTGGCACCACCACCGAATTGCGCGGTCATCACACCAACGTAGAAATCAACCAATACCTGCGCGAAGCCATGGGATTGGTTGATTTGGAAACATTGACGGCACAGCATTTTGCAAAACACACCGACGTATTTGCCGGACTAAATTGCTCAATCACAGGTGACGAAAAAACAAAATTTCTAACAGTAAAAAACAAGAAAAACACCCTCGAAATCCAACAGGGCAGCAACCTCATCAAGCACAACGGCAAGGAAATCAAACTCCCCTCCGTCGTTGTCTATGTTGATGCAAACGACACTTTTTATTTGCCACAAAGTTTGAAAGAATTGCTGAAATAAAATTTGTATAATTCAATTTTGTTTATATATTTGCAAGAAACTTATGAATCATGAATATCGTAGAACAAAATATAAAAACAGTTGCGGAACTTTGTAAACAATACAAAGTTCGGAATATGTATTTATTTGGCTCGGCGCTTACTGAAAAGTTCTCGCCGGATAGTGATATAGATTTTTTGGTGAATTTTGGACGCGTGAGTTTATATAGCTATTTTGATAATTATATGGAGTTTAAAGACGAATTGGAAGAATTATTTAAGCGTCCTGTTGATTTAGTCGAAGAAAAAACCGTAAAAAATCCCGTCTTACGTCGCTCTATCGAACGAAATAAAAAATTGATTTATGGATGAACGAATTGAAAAGTGGTTGTACGATATTCAGATAGCAATTGATGAAATCAATAGTTATTTCACGAATGAGCCTAAAATATTTTCTAATTTTCAACAAAATCAAATGTTGAAACGGGCGGTAGAACGCAATCTTGAAATCATAGGCGAAGCAACTAATCGTATTTTAGCAAAAGATCCTAACATACCTATTGCCAATGCCCGAAAAATTGTTAATTTACGGAATCAAGTAATTCATTCGTATGACAGCCTCTCTGACGAAAATATTTGGGCAATACTCATAAATAATTTACCGGAATTAAAGAAAGATGTAGATAAATTAATTTCGTGTGTGTAAATGAAATCAATTCTTAATTATGAACATCGAACAATTACATGAGTATTGCATGACGTTGAAGGGCGCGACTGAGTCGTTTCCTTTCGATGAGGAGTCGCTGGTGTTGAAAGTGGCCGGCAGGATGTTTGCACTCATTCCGCTGGAACGTCCGGATTGGCAAATTACGGTGAAGTGCGACCCCGAAAAAGCCATTGAGTTGCGCGATCATTATGCCGCTGTGGAGCCTGCCTGGCATTTTAATAAGACCTATTGGAATACGATTTATCTGAACCGGGATATGAACGACGACACGGTTAAAGAATGGATCCGCCATTCGGTCGACGAAGTGATAAAAAAATTACCTAAACGCGTGCGCGATGAATACTATCAATAATCATTTATTCAAGATATAATGGCAGTAAAACAAAAAATAACAGAACTCCTCAAACAGTTGAATGGCGGAGTATATGAAAAAGAAGAAGTAATCGCATTAACATTGCTTTCTGCGATTGCAGGCGAGAGTATTTTTTTGTTGGGTGCGCCGGGTGTTGCCAAAAGTTTAATCGCAAGGCGATTGAAGTATGCTTTCAAAGACAGCAGTTCATTTGAATATTTGATGAATCGTTTTAGTACGCCGGATGAAATTTTCGGACCTGTTTCGATTTCCAAACTCAAAGACGAAGATAAATACGAACGAATTGTAAAAAACTATTTGCCGGATGCCACAGTGGTTTTTCTTGATGAGATTTGGAAAGCGGGACCAAGTATTCAAAATGCCTTACTAACTGTTTTGAACGAGAAAGTTTATCGCAATGGTGAACAGGAAATTAAGGTGCCCATGAAAGCACTCATTTCTGCATCTAATGAGTTGCCAAGCAAAGGAGAAGGACTTGAAGCACTCTGGGACAGGTTTCTCGTCCGTTTGATTGTAGACGGCGTTCAGAAAAAAGAAAACTTCAACGATATGATTTCAAAACCGTTAAACTCTTATTCAGATACGATAGAAGATGCTTTGAAAATCACGAATGAAGAATACGAAACATGGAGTAAAGCAATAGATGAAATTGAAATACCTGAAAATGTTTTCAATGTGATTGATGTGATTCGGAAAAAATTGCAACTACACAATCAAGAGGAAAAGAACAAAGAAAATCAGATTTATATTTCCGACCGCAGGTGGCGAAAAGTTGTGCGTTTACTTCGCACTTCTGCATTTTTGAACGACCGAAACGCAGTGGATTTGATGGATTGTTTTTTGATAAAGGAATGTTTGTGGAATGACGAAGGGCAAAAAGAAATTGTTTTTCAGTTCGTTAGTGAAACTATCCAAAATTATGGCTATACAGGGAATTTCAATTTTAATAGTATTATAGAGATGCAAAAAACCATACAAACAGAAATTAAAGAAGCAACAGAATTTGAAACAGATACGAGAACAGAGGTTTTAACCTTGTTTCAGGATACAAATATGCAAACAACTTACTATTTCTATAAAACAGAATATAGTCAAGAAGTTGTGATTAACAAAAATGATTTTGAAGGATTAACCAATTCATGCGAATCCGTAAGAGAATATACGTTGAAACGATCTTATGATGATACCGATATTGAATATGAGGATTGTTATTATAAACTTGTTGATCGTCACTCAACAATCACTATGCGAAAAGGAAACACAGAATTCACGTTTTTTGACTCATCCAACAAAGAAAAAAAACTTAAAACTGAAATTGTGGGAACAAAATACAAAGGATCGAAAAAACCAACAACAGAACTCAAAATGGAGTGGAATAATAAAATAAATGCATTATCAAATGATATAGAAGAATTAACAGAACAAATTGAAAATTATAAAAATGATGATTTAAAATATCTTCACTGCAATTTATTTGTAAATCCTTTATTAGCAGATATTGTTGAATCTCATATAATTGATAGTCAAAAACAAATTGATAATATCAAAATAGAAATAAGACAAATTCAGTATAATATTGAGCATATTGAAAATAAAATTATTTTTGATTTAACAGAACTTAAAGACGATTTGGATGAATGGACATTAAATAAATTAGAAAAATATAGCATTTTTACATCTGATGATTTTCTAAAAAAAGACAAAAAATATTTTGATTTTTTGGATAATTACGATGAGTTAAAACAGGCAATACAGAATAAAATAAAAGAAGAATTAAAATGATAGTAACAAATATAATATCTTCAATAATTGCTTTGGTTGCAATTATTACTTTGTGTTGGCAGTTTTATTCAAATAAGCAACAAAAGTTTGAAGATAAGTTTTTTGAACTTTTGAAAATTCACAGACAAAATGTCAATGAAATGAAAATCGGAACACTTGAAAAAAGAGTCGTATTTAAAGAACTATTTTATGAATTGTGTAATTGCCAAATTTTTATTGAAAAAATATTTGAAGATTTTAAAAATAAATACTATCGAACTGATGAGAATAAGGAACAGCACGATTTCTATTATAATTTTGGTAGAAAAGAAAAATTAAATCTCGCTTTTCAACTTTTCTTTTATGGTAGTGAGTTTAATCATATCTTTAAAATCATTTATCCGAATGAGAATATTCAACAAACAGAAAAGTTAGTCATTGAAGATAAAATTAAGGAAAAAATTAGAGAACAAAATGAGAAATGGAAACAAGGGAATTTTTCTATTGTTGAAATTGTAACGGATAACGAGGACAACAATTTTTCATTTTATAAACCATATTGCGGACATAGTGAATGGTTAGGACATTATTTTAGACATTTATATCATACAGTTAAATTTATTGATAAAGAATGTTTGTGTTTCTCAAAAAAATATGAATATCTCAAAATCTTGAAAGCTCAATTGTCCGAATACGAGCAAGCCATTTTGTTTTATCACGCTTGTTCGGATTTAGGCTCTGCTTGGTTTAAAAAAGGCAAAAACAGTTTTATTGTAAAATATAGGTTAATCCAAAATTTACCTTTACTCATTGTTTTCGGCGAAAACCACGGCGAGGTAGAAAGAAAATTGTCTGATTTAGGGTTATCGAAAGAAGAAGTCAAAGAATATTTTAAATGGGAACAATGAATAACAACGAAATCTTAATCTACCAATCCCCCGAAGGCAACATCAAAATTGATGTCCGACTCGAAGAAGAAACCGTTTGGTTGACGCAAGCACAAATGGGACAGTTGTTTGGAAAAAACAAACGTAGTATTTCCGAACATATTGGCAATATTTTTAAAGAAGGCGAATTGCAGGAGGCAGTGGTTGTCCGGAAATTCTGGCATACCACTCCACACGGTGCTATTGTCGGAAAAATGCAGGAAATGGACATTAATGGTTACAATCTCGACGTTGTAATTTCCGTAGGCTATCGTGTAAAATCGCCGCAAGGTACACAATTTCGCATTTGGGCAACTCAACGGCTGAAAGAAATTGAAGAAGATATTAAACAGTTGAAAGGATAAAAAATGAGTAATCCATTCGACAAATTCATTCACTTTGGCTCAATCGGCAACGAAAATATCCGCAAAGAACTGGCAGAAAAAACATTTGCATCGTTGCAAAATTTGGATAGTTCACTTGATGTTTCAAATGAACAAACCGACAATTTTGCAGACGCAATCCATTCTATTTTAAATAATGAAACGATGCGCCAAATGTGCCATGAAAATGAGGATTTGTCCGAGAAAATAACAAGTGATGTTTTGAATTTTGCCAATAAAACAAAGAAACTGATAGACAAAACCGAAAATCCTTTTGAGAATGAACGCAATTTTTTGAAACAATTTGAAAAAACTACCGAGAACGCTTTTGAAAATGATTGGAAACAAACAAAAGATTTTATTTCAAAAATTTATGATAAGCAGGTTTTGGATTGTGATTTTTATGAAAAAGAATTTGCTCTCGTCAAGGGGATTGCAGGTCAAGCCCGCAATGACAGCAAAGTAAGTTTCGACAGTGTAAAAGAACATTTTACGGAAAAATGGGGCGAACTTCTTTTCAAAAAACAAACCCAATGGGAATTAGAAATCATTGACCGCGAGCGCAAAAAATTCTGCGAGGAATTTTACAAACAAATTGAAGAATTAAAAAAGCTTCAAGAAGCCTTAGAGCCATTCACAAACGAATTAGGACGGTTATGGGATATGAGCAAAGGCGGTTTTCAAAGGGTCAATTTTGATATTCTCAAACGATATGCGGAACTTTTAAAGAACAACAAATCGTTGAATGACCTTGCCGAAATGCTTGGTCGAATGCAACAAGCGGAGCAAGAATACGAAGAGGAACTTTTTGCCGACATTCAATTGAAAACCGAATGGAAAGTGGAATCGGCGAGCAAATCTGACCTTATCGGCGTTCACGAAAGTGATGATATTAGTAGTTTGTTGCCTTCCGAAACCGCCTTACTTGCCGACCCAACCACACAATTGATTTTTTACAAGAAATTTGCCGAAAAGAAATTGCAGACTTTTGAATACGAGGGTCGAACGCTTTCACTCATAGACGAAGAGTTTCAGAATAAAAGGCAGAAGGCAAAAGAAGATGCAAAAGGTCCTTTTATCATTTGTGTTGATACAAGTGGCTCTATGCACGGAACACCGGAAACGGTTGCCAAAACGCTTTGTTTTGCCATTTTAAAAATTGCCATTCGGGAAAATCGAAAATGCTATCTGATTTCGTTTTCAACAGGCATACAAACATTAAATCTAACCGACTTGAAAAATTCTTTGGATAAATTGATTGATTTTCTTTCAATGAGTTTTCATGGCGGAACAGATGCGGCACCTGCTATGCACGAAGCGTTGCGAATGCTGAAAACGGAAGATTATCAAAAAGCAGATTTGCTTGTAATTTCTGATTTTGTAATGCCTCCATTTGACGAATTAACACAGCAGCAAATTATAAAAGCCAAAGAGAATAAAACCAAGTTTCACAGTCTGGTAATTGGCAAAAGCAATAAT
This sequence comes from Candidatus Symbiothrix sp., assembly GCA_031261285.1. GTDB lineage: Bacteria > Bacteroidota > Bacteroidia > Bacteroidales > Azobacteroidaceae > Azobacteroides. Next base: position 10,308 of record JAISKM010000069.1, read on the forward strand.
CCTGCAATGATCACGGATTTTGACAATAATTGGGTTTATGATATAAACAATCCAAACACTATTTTAACGTTAGTAAAAAACATATATGGAATATAATAAAAATAAAAAAATCCAAAATGTCCCGCAGGGACTAAATGTGCATAACCGTATGTGTAGCGAAGCGAAACTTACGGAGACACCTATTGCGGATGCCTACAAACAAACAATCGACTACCTGTACAACTCCGTCCCAATGTTCCAACAAGTGGGCAGCAGTGCCTACAAGGAGGGAATGGAAAATTCGTTTGCGATTGATGCGCGTTTGGGGTATCCGCACACAAAATATAAGACGATTCATGTGGCGGGAACCAACGGCAAAGGCTCTGTGTCGCATCTTTTGGCGTCTGTGTTGCAGGAAGCAGGTTATAAAGTGGGGCTTTACACTTCGCCGCATTTGCTGGATTTTCGGGAACGCATCCGTGTGAATGGAGAGCCAATCAGCGAGGCGTTTGTCGTGAACTTTGTGGCAAAACACAAGGCCTTTTTTGAGTCGATTCAACCCTCGTTTTTTGAACTGACCACCGGCATGGCATTCGCCTATTTTGCTGAACAGCAAGTAGATGTAGCCGTGATTGAAGTCGGGTTGGGCGGACGGTTGGACTGCACGAATGTCATCACGCCCGTGCTCAGCATCATCACCAACATCAGCCTCGACCACACCAACCTCTTGGGCAACACCGAGGAAGCCATCGCCCGTGAAAAAGCAGGCATCATCAAACCCAACGTCCCGGTCGTAATCGGCGAAGCCGACAATCCCGCCGTCAAAAACGTGTTCGTAGGGGCGACCCTTGCGGCTGCCCGGAAAAACGCGCCCGTAGGGGCGACCCTTGCGGTCGCCCCACAAATTGTATTCGCCGATGAGGGCGACCGGACGTTCGCCGACAAGGGCGACCGCAAGGGTCGCCCCAACAGTGCATTAAAAGGCTACGCCCAAGAACGCAATACGGCAACCGTCCTGTGCGCCATTGAAATTCTCAAAAACGGCATTTTCAACATCCCCGACAAGGCTGTATACGACGGGTTCAGTCGCGTGATTGAAAACACCGGATTGATGGGACGCTGGCAAATCATTCAAGAACATCCAACAATCATTTTCGATACCGGCCACAATGTGGGCGGCATGAAATATAATGTGCAGCAATTACAAGCACAAAAAGCCGAAAAACTGCACATCGTTTTCGGTATGGTCAACGACAAAGACAGTTCGTCTGTGCTGGCACTTCTCCCGAAAGAGGCGATTTATTATTTCACGCAAGCCTCCATTCCAAGGGCGTTGCCGGCGACAGATTTGGCAGAAAAAGCCTTCAAATTTACTTTAAAGGGGAATCATTATTCGACTGTGGCAGAAGCATTTGAGGCGGCAAAGTTGGCAGCGTCAAAAAAAGATGTTATCTTTGTCGGCGGAAGCACATTCGTTGTTGCGGATGCTTTATTGTCATTGCGGGCTTGACCCGCAATCCCCCACGTTATTTAGGGGATTCCGTGTCAAACACGGAATGACATGGATTGTTTAATTTTATTCAGATTAATATGACAACAAATTCTTTACGCGACGCGAAAGGCGTTCGCTGGGCAGTTTTGGCATTAGTGTCGTTGACGATGCTGTGCTGTTATTATTTGACGGATGCCATGGCGCCGTTGGAAACGCGTTTGGAAATCGCACGGGATTGGACGGCAACGGATTACGGATTTTTCACAGGTGCTTACGGCTGGTTCAACGTCTTTTTGTTGATGCTGGTTTTCAGCGGCATGATATTGGACAAAATGGGCGTGAAATTCACCGGCGTTTTAGCCATCATCATCATGTTGTGTGGTGCAGGAATCAAATATTGGGCGATTTCGGGGCACGTGGGCAACGAATTAACCAACGTGAATCTGCTGTTTTGGCAATGGGAAGTCAAACAATCGGCACTCGTAGCCGGTTTGGGCTTTGCCACGTTCGGCGTGGGGGTAGAAATGTTTGGAATCTCTGCCAACAAAGCGGTCGTCCGCTGGTTCAAGGGCAAAGAAATGGCATTAGCAATTGGTCTAAACACGTCTGTGGGACGTATTGGAACGGCTTTGGCGATGTTTACGCCGATTCCGTTGGTCAATCTGACAAAGGACATTGCGTCACCTATTCTATTGTCGATGCTTTTGTTGTGTTTGGGATTGGTCGCTTTCCTGTTTTTTGCTGTCTATGACCGCAAATTGGATAAAGAAGACGTCGAAAACCAGATAAAAAAAGAAGAGTTTAAGTTTAGCGACATCAAAGAAATCGCCAAAGTCAAGGCGTTTTGGTTGATTACGATTCTCTGTGTGCTGTTCTATTCGGCGGTTTTTCCGTTCATTAAATACGCGACGCAACTGATTGTGCAGAAATTTGGTGTGGCGGATGAATTTGCAGGTTATATTCCTGCTCTGCTCCCCCTTGGTGCATTGATTTTGACACCGGTTTTCGGCAGTTTGTTCGACAAAAAAGGCAAAGGTGCAACCATCATGCTGATTGGTTCATGTATTCTATTGTTGGTGCACCTGACATTTTCCATACCCTCTTTAAATAGCCTGCCTGTGGCTATTGGATTAGTTTTATTGTTGGGTGTTGCCTTTTCAATGGTGCCTTCAGCCATGTGGCCATCGGTAGCGAAAATTATCCCTGAAAAACGTCTGGGAACAGCCTATTCAATGGTGTTTTGGGTACAAAATTGGGGCATAATGCTCGTACCGATGTTGATTGGCTATGTGTTGGATAAATATTGTCAAGCCGGAACAGCCGTGCAAAAAATTGGTGACACAGAACTTACTGTGACGTCCTATAATTATCAAATTCCGATGCTGATTTTTGCCTGCTTCGGTGCATTGTCTATCTTGTTCGCTTTCTGGCTCAAAAAAGAAGATGCGAAAAAACACTATGGCTTGGAAAAACCGAATGCAATTTGACTTGTCGAATACCATTCATTATATTTTTTGATATGTTCCATTTTTCAATAAAAAAACACTAACTTTGCAAAAAATTGCAAAGGAATCATAAAATCTAAAAATATACAATATGAGTAATATAAACACCGTCAAAACGGACGTTTTAATTATCGGGGGCGGTCCTTCTGGCTTGTCTGCGGCCATTCGCCTCGCTGATTTGTTGAAGGAGAAGGGTTTGCAGAAAGAAATTCTTGTGGTAGATAAAGGGGCGTCTATCGGCAGTCATCTGATTTCGGGTGCAGTCATTAAGCCCGGGGTGTTCAAAGAATTAGTACCGGATGTGAAGTTGGAAGACATTCCGTTTGACAGCAAAGTGGCCAAAGACGCTATGTATTTCCTGACTGGAAAAGGCAAACTGAAACTGCCGTTTCATCCGCCTCACATGAGCAACAAAGGAAATTATACGGCTTCGTTAGGCGAAATCTGTCGTTTCCTGGCTGAAAAAGCAACGGAAAAAGGCGTTCAAATCTACACCGGTTTTGCCATAAACGAAATTTTATACGACTCACACGGTCACGTCAAAGGCGCAAAGTGTATTGATACCGGACTTGACCATCACGGACATAAATTGGAAAATTTTGTGGAAGGCACAAGCGTAGAGGCAACTCTGACGATTTTTGCCGAAGGCACACGTGGCAGTCTGGCAAAACAGCTGATTGAAACATTTGATTTGCAGGACGACCGCCATCCGCAAGTCTATTCGCTTGGCGTGAAAGAAGTCTGGTCGGTGCCCGAAGGCACAATTGGCGCAGGCGACGTGTATCACACCATGGGCTTCCCGGCAACGGATTGGGGCATCTTTGGTGGCGGTTTTATTTATGGCTTGAAAGACAACAAAGTGGCACTCGGACAGGTGCTCGGCTTGGAAGCTGCCGACCCGACTTTCGATACTTTCAAAGCGTTCCAAATTTGGAAAACACACCCTTTTGTAGCGAAATTCATCAAAGACGGAAAATTACTGGAAGCGGGTGCAAAAACCTTGCCCGAAGGCGGCTATTATTCTCAACCCAAGTACTACACCGACCATGCACTGATTGTAGGTGACAGTGCCGGTTTCCTCGCCATGCCTGCACTCAAAGGCATTCATTTGGGTATGTATTCGGGCATGAAGGCGGCAGAAACGGCTGCTATCGCTTTTACTCAGAACGACTTTTCCAAAAAAACACTCGAAGTGTATGCCGGTCTGGTAGAAAAAAGCCAAATTAAGAAAGAAATGTACCCTGTGCGGAATTTCCGTGCCGGATTTGCCAAAGGAATCATTACAGGTGCATTTAATTTCGGCAGTCAGTTAGTGACCGGTGGTGCCGGCTTTTTCGGAAAACTGAAAACCGAAGCCGACAGCAAGGAAACGAAAACGCTTGCCGCTGCTAAAAAGCCATTATTTAAGGACAAATACAAGGATTTTACACCGCAGAACGATAAAGTGACCGATGTGTATTATGCCGGCGTGAATCACGACGAA
>JAISKM010000084.1 GCA_031261285.1 Candidatus Symbiothrix sp.
GTGTAGTAATAGCCTCGTTGACCGGCCGAAGGAGCAGGATTCACATCCAAGCCTTCATAAGTGGTAGCACTCTCACCGGCTTCCATCAAATTACTGATAGTCCAGCGAAGGTTTTTCAAATCCGTAGTTGCATCCGGATAAGTAGCCGTACAGTACGTATTGCCGGAAAGACCTGTGATTGTACCTGTACCTTGACCGCTACAGGTGTAAGTACCACCACTCGAACTGCCTAAAGCCGTCCACGTAGAATTAACATCGTTGTAAGTATAGACTGTGTTGTCAGCTTGACTGAACACCATCATGCCGGCTGTGCGAGTAGCCGCAGTCGTATCTGTCACCTGTGGCAACAGCAATCCGCCATAGCCTTGACTTAAATCCAGCACTGACCCGGCCGTGACAGAATCGGTTGCACTACCAATTGAAACCTGGGCAGTTACCAGTGAACAGTTACCAGTTACCAACAAGCAGATTATAGTGAACAGTGTCATCCCGGATGTAATCCGCACCGGTGACGGTGTCATTGCGGATGTAATCCGCGCCAATGATGATGTCATTGCGGATGTAATCCGCGCCGGTGATGATGTCATTGCGGGCTTGACCCGCAATCCCATCCATATTCTTTTGTAATTATTGTTTTTCATTTGTTTGTAATTTTATAAATTTAATTTGTTTGTTCCCTGCATTCCGTTAGGAATGGTAGCCCGGTAGAAAACAATGTTCGTCAACCATTCCCGCATGCCGGAGGTATGCCACCATCTCCACCTTGAGAGGGGTTGGGGGGGTTGGTAGTAACCATTTTTTTTGCCTCCCGTGTTCTTTTCGGGCGGCAGATTTAAACATAAAAAGGGCACAGGAACTGTTAATTTATTCGCATAGAGGTATCACCAAACACCCATTCGTCAAATAAACAACAGCCCTGCGCCCTTGATTGTATCTAATTTTATTGTATACAAACGAAGAACGCAAGCATTTGTTGCTTATCACTTTGACGAATATTGAAAATTGGTGATTTTCTATGCAAAGTAATATCTTAAATGCTATACATTTAACCCAGAAGTCTTTCCAAACAGGTCGAGGTCGTCAACCTCGTTTGGATTCAGATGCGAAATTAATCATTTTTTTAGAATCTACCAACTATTTTCTAAAAAAAATGTAAAAATCGCGATCGTAAAGCTTTATTTTTCTGGATTAAACTCACAAATCCCGTACACACCGCACAGAATGAAAAAAGTCTTCCAGATATGTACCAATATAAGTCCCGCCGCAATTGCCCCCCTGTGTTCGCTTTATATTTGCGAGGGTGTTAAGCGTAATCGATCCATCAGGTAATAACACCGCAGCGTAAGGCGAAGCTCGAATGATAAATGTGCTCATCGAGCCCCAACCCACACCAGATACTTTGACGGTGCAGTAGTCCACTCTACCCACATAGCCATTAAGAGCGTTGGGCTCACCAATCCAGTTTTGCGATTCGGCGGCAATGAGATCTTCAAACCCGGCCTTCAACAATCCCCAATCGGCAGCGTTAGGAACACGCCAACGGCTACCAAGATTTTGAACACATATATCATTTGCTGGATCGGTAGCCACACTTTTAGCGTAATAATATCCACGAACATCGCTCTCATTTGGATAAGACGCATACGACGCGCCAGCCTCACGAAGGTTGGAGAGCGTCCAGCATAAGTTTTTTAAGTCGTTTTGAGCATAAGGATAACTGCCAATCGGATAAAGAGTACCGGAAACGCCCATTACCGAACCACTGCATGATGTGGGTGATGGCGTGGGCTCAGGCTCACCGCCTCCGCCACCGGAGCCTCCCGAACCACCGCCGGCACTCCAGGCAGAACCGTTGTAGACATAAATTTTTCCGTCCGTTTTGTTGTAAACCAGCATGCCGGGTTTTCTTAACACAGCAGTGAGTGTGTCTGCACTTACAATTTGGGGTAACAACAAGCCGCCGGCATCAGTGGCTTGTGATAAATCTAACAAGGCACCCGGCGTAACGGTGCCGTCGCCCCCAATGGCCACTTGGGCAGTTACCGGTGAACAGTTACCGGTTACCAGAAAAGCAGTAACCAGCAGTGTCATTGCGGACTTAATAGACTTCCTGTCGAGCGTAGTCGAAACACGCAATTCTCTGAATAAAATTCTTTTTTTCATTTTCTTATACAATTAAAATTAATAGTGCTAATTAAAATTGTTTGCCCTTTTCGTTCACATACACACATAAAAGGAGGGCGGGCAAACTTATTTATCGGATTGTGAGGTTGTGAACTACCCATAGAACCAAATAAACAGAATTTGCCCGCGTCTTTATAACACGAGGTCTCCCTTTCATTCATGGTTCTATTGAAATTGTTCACATTTCACAACCCAGAATATTTCCCCAATGTGTGTTTTAACACATTATTTTGTCATAAGCCTATATTTTTTACGTTTTTATTCATAATCTAGTATGGGATTCCCGCCTGCGCGGGAATGACAGTGCAAAGGAACGACTTTTTTTTGAAACTACCAAATAATTTAATAATTATTTTAATGGTTCTCCGCACTATTACCCCCAACCCCCTTTAGGGGGTTGGGGGGTATTTTGCAGAGTGTCGTATTTTTTTAATCAATCAAGCACCAAATTGAAATTGTTGACAAAGGTTTCTAATTTTGGATTTTTTTGCAGCATGAAGTCGTATTTGTCGCGATTAGTGTAGGGCAAATAATCTGCCGGATTGTCTGTAATCAAAATGTTCAGTTCGATTTGGGTGTTTTGCAGCTGTTGGGCTAAGAACTGCTTGATTTCGGACTGCTTTTCAGTTAATTTATCGAGTTGTGTTTGATTGAAAACCCCAATTTGAATGTGCTTGTTGTCTTGCAACTCCGGCGTAATGTTTAACATGCCCATTTTGAGATGCGTGTCATCCTCTTTTTCGGCAAAGGCTTTCCACGCGCGCGCCAAATCTTCTTTTGTAAATGTTTCTTCGAGAACGGTTGCGCTTTGTGCAACGGATGGCGCCGTTTCTACAGGTTTGTTGGCGTCCGGATTTTTTAATGAAATGGATGGTAATTTTCCTTTTTTCGGTGGGGTGGTGGGCGTTTCCGTGGGTGGGGCCGTGGGTGGGGCCGTGGGCGTTTCCGTGAGGGCGACCGCAAGGGTCGCCCCTACGGTGGGTGATCCGTTATCAATTGTCAATGGGGCATTGTCAATTGTTAGGGGTGCTATTTTTTTTTTGTCGTCAACCGGGGTTGGTTGGCGATTGTATTGCGAGAGGCGAATGAGCAGTAGTTCCAACAATAGCCGTTTGCTTTTGCTGTAGCGGTAGTTCAAATCCGTTTCGTTGCTCCATTCGAGGGCTTTGTAGAGGAAATCTACGGGGCATTTTTGGGCGAGAGCCAAATATTTTTCTTTGACGGCATCGCCTACTTCAAACAAAACGATGGTAGCCGGATCTTTACAAACCAGCAGGTCGCGGAAAAATCCGGATAGCCCGGAGATAATCTGCTGTCCGTCAAAGCCTTTGCGTAAAATTTCATCAAAAATCAGCAGACTTTGACTCACATCGCCCGCCAGAATGGCTTCCGTCAGGCGGAAATAGTAGTCGTAATCCAGCACATTCAGATTTTCAATGACGGCCATGTAAGTGACGTTGCTGCCTGAAAAACTGACCACCTGGTCGAAAATGGACAACGCATCGCGCATCCCGCCGTCTGCTTTTTGAGCAATCGCGTTCAGGGCTTCGGGCTCGTAGCTAACATGCTCGTTTTCAGCAATGTGTGTGAGATTATCAACAATATCGTTGATGCTAATGCGACTGAAATCATAGATTTGACAACGCGACAAAATTGTTGGAATAATCTTGTGCTTTTCCGTTGTCGCCAAAATAAAAATCGCGTGATGGGGCGGTTCCTCCAATGTTTTGAGAAAAGCGTTGAACGCCGCCGTCGAGAGCATGTGCACCTCATCAATGATATAGACCTTGTATTTTCCGATTTGTGGCGGAATACGCACTTGCTCGGTCAGCGAACGGATGTCATCGACCGAGTTGTTGGATGCCGCATCCAATTCGTAGATGTTGTACGACCGGTTTTCGTTGAAAGCCTTGCACGATTCGCACTCATTGCACGCTTCGCCGTCCGGTTGCGGATTCCGGCAGTTAATAGTCTTGGCAAAAATACGGGCACAAGTCGTCTTGCCCACCCCTCGCGGTCCACAAAACAGATAGGCATGTGCCAATTTTTGATTTTGAATGGCATTTTTAAGCGTGGTGGTCAGCGATTTTTGACCGGCCACCGACTGAAAAGTCGATGGCCGGTATTTGCGTGCCGAAACGATATAGTTTTCTTCCATTGTTTATTGCCGGTTGCCGCGTGATGGACTCGAACTTGACGAACTGCTGCTACGTGTTGAGCCGGAGTTAGAACTTGTTCGCGAACTGCTTCCCGAACTACTGCGTGAGTCAGAGCTACTACTTCGCACGGTGCTGCTGCTTGAGTTAGGACTGCTTGTTCGTGCCGGAGCGGTTGACGCTGGTCGTGACTCAGGTTGAGTGGTAACGCGTGAAGGCGCAGTCGTGGTGGTAGTGCCCGAACTGCGGCTTGGCATATTTACAGAGTTATTCTCACGCGATACGGAGCGTGTTTCGACGGTTCCGCTTTGTCTGCCGCTTTCTATTTCTCTACTACTGCTTACCGTTTGACGACCGGATTCACTGCTGCGTACAGAACCGGAACTTTCACGTGAACTGTTGCTCACACTACTGCTGCCTGGTCTGCCCTCCGTGCGTGCCGGTTGCGGATTATTGTATTCCTGATTGATCGACGTCCGCTGATTGGCCGGCTGACGATTGAAATTGGGCGAACTGTTATAGCCCGGAGCCCGGTGGTCGGGATGGTGGTCGTAGCCATAAGCATACCCCCAATGGTGGTCGGAATGTGGCTGGTGGTAGTATACCGGACGTCCGTAATAGTCGTAGCGACCACTATAATAGCCAAAACTGAAATGCCTGTTGCGAGGCAACCAGTGCGCATCTATCCAACGATAGCCGTTACGAAACGTTTGCCAATAACCGGGCACCCAATACGCATTGGCATAAGGGGCTACTTCCCAATAACCTTGCACCCACACATAGCCGTGGCGATAATTGTCCCACGCCCAATACCCATCAATCCAAATATAGTTTGCAGACGGAGCGGCAATAACCGGAGTTTCCACGCTGAGCATAATATCCGGAGCAATCGGAATCTGTGCATACACAGATACATAAACTTGACCCTGAGCATTGGCCGGCATTTGCAATGATCCGGCAATAATGAGCACTAAACATGCAAAAATCGAGCGAACTGTTGTTTTCATAAGCTATAATTTTATGCAAAATTACACAATCTGTTCGACATTTACATATAATTAGTGTTAAATTTTCAAATCGAAATCTTAATTTCAGGCATTGCACCATGTTGAGTACACACGCAGGCGGAAACATTCACGGCAAGCCGGTGAGCTTCCTGTATCGTTTTTCCCTGCAATAAAGCCGCTGTAAAGGCTCCGGTAAATGAATCCCCGGCTCCAACCGTATCCACAACTTGCACCTTGGGCGTGCCTATATAGGATGTTTCGTTGGCTGTGAACACGTAACTGCCGGTGGCACCTTTTGTTTCTATCACTAATTTCAAGTCATAATCTTTGAGAAGTTTTTTGCAAAAATAGCGTTCAAACGTTTCAGGAGATTGAACGGGGTCGATTGCTTCACCAAATAGTTGCGCCACAATTTTCACTTCCTCATCGTTTATTTTAAGGATGTTGCAGGTCAATAATGACCGGTGGATTATTTCCTTTGTATAGAACTGTTGACGCAGATTGACATCAAAAATTTTCAGTGAATCGCCGGGAACGAGTTCCAAAAAATGCAGGATCGTTTCTCTTGAAACCTTGCTTCGTTGCGCTAACGAACCAAAACAAACGGCTTTACAATTTTTCGCCAACGCTTTCGTTTGAGCAGTGAGCGGGATATTGTCCCATGCCACGTTTTCGCAAATTTCGTATTCCGGAACTCCCTTGCTGTCCAGGGTTACTTGCACAGTACCCGTAGGATAGTCGACGGTTTCAATCAAATGATTGAGGTGTTTGTCCGCCAATACATCCAAAATTTCCTTGCCTAAGGAATCTTTCCCGATTGCACTGATAGCATAACTCTCAAAACCGAACTGTGCGGCATGATAGGCAAAATTAGCAGGCGCGCCGCCCAATACTTTTCCGTCGGGGAGGCAATCCCACAACAGTTCGCCGATACCGGCAATTATAAATTTATTAGTAGTGTTCATCATTTGTTTTTTTGAATAGAAGATAACGCTTTTACAACTTCCAAAGGATAATTTGATTCCAATATAGTGGCTCCGGAGGCAACGATAGCGCGATAAGCTGCTGCACGTTCTTCTTCCGTAGGTAATATGTCGTAATTAGACGCTGCTGCAATTAAGCAACTGATTCCATTCTGATGCAGGATAGTGTATAATTCTTGATTTTCTGCTTTTAGTTCCACTCCCGTACAGGCAAACATCTGACTGCAAGGAATACCCGCTTTCACATAAGCCTCGAATGTCTCGGGTGTTCGGATAGAAACAGAAAACATCCGGTCGTTGCTGTCATCATAATAAAATTTGGCATCTTCCGTAGAGCGCACCATATTGATAACAAAATTATCTGCGTGATGTTCCCGGATAATATCCGCAATCACCGGGAGCGGTACATCCTTTTTGTCAAGCACTAAAATGGTTTTTCCGCGTGCCCATTCCAAGACTTCGGCAAGCGTCGAAATTTTATGTTCCGTCACATTTCCGTCTTTATCTTTCAAATTCAACTGTTGCAATTCTGCCCAAGTATGGTCAATCACTTTTCCCGTACCGGTACTTGTACGTTCCAAGGTGGCATCATGAAACACCACCACTACGCTATCCTTCGTTAGGCGAGGGTCTATTTCAAACATGGTTTGTGCTTGAGATAAAACATACTCAAACGCCGCGATAGAACTTTCCGGCAACCCGTTTTCTATCGTTCCTCTATGTCCCGAAACAACCGGTTTCATATCCGGTTCGTAGTGAAAAAAAGCATGGAGTGCCTTAGCATCCGGAAACGACAGATAATGATTGTCTGTTGTTTTCACTTGTGCACAGGCAATCAAAGGAATAAAAAGAAGATACAGTAACTTTTTCATACAATTATATATTTTAACAAGGGGGGCATGCCCCCTTGTTTGTTTATCATTCATGTTCGCTATCAACAGAGGGACATGCCTTACTGTGTTAGTTAATCAACACTTTCTGTACGCTTCTTTGACCGGAAGCAGTTTTTACAGTTAGTAAATAAACACCTTTTGCCACAGCGGCAGAGATTTCAGAACTGTTGCGACTTGCGGCCACTAATTGTCCCGTCAAACTAACCAATTCAATGGATTGAATGTCTTCTTTACCTGTAACTTGCAACACGCTACCGTTTTGTTTCACTGCATACTGATCTGCAACGAGTGCTTTAATGCCGGTATCAATCGTACTCACTTCATAAGCACCGATTCCATAATTATACACTAAAAAATAAATGATAGGATGAGCACCTCGCCAAGAAACCACCACACCGCCATAGCCGTATGCATTCTGGGTCATAAGAGCGGGGTTTAAAAGACCCGGAGTAACTGCTTCAATCCTGGCTCCACCCTCTGTTTCGGGAAGTGTATAACTGACTAAATAAGCGATTCCCGGTTCCCATTCATAATAAGCCATGTAGTGTCTCCCATTTTTTTCACCCACGTAAGATATACCTGTCGACCTGTTTATGAATTGATTGTAATAGATTTGGCTTCCCGTAGTACCGTTGTTGTAATATAAACCGCCTGTAGTACTCATCCAATAGTAGCCGCTACCGACAGAGAGATAGAGTGCCAAATTGTTATTTTTGCAATCAGGGTCCGGGTTAACTTCAATCACTTTCGCCGCACCACCATCCAATTCGCATACATACTCTCCGGCTGCGCCAGGGTCTGCTACCAATTTAAGCACATACAGGTTACTTTGAGGACGAGCTATTGTAAGACCATAATCGGCAAAATATAATTTCGCCGAACCATCGGAGTATTTTCCTGTTATGGAGAATCTATCCCCCAACCGTGGTTTACTCGCTACAGCCACCGGCGGACCACTATACACCAATTTCGGCTCAGCCGTATGGTTTTTATACATATAAACATTGAGTCTTTTCCCAGCTTGATAAGCCATGTTGGAAACAAAAATAACACCATCTTCATCCACTTCTACCGCATTGATAGCAAAAGACCCCTGATCCAAGAGTTCATCAGACGGATTAATCAACATTCCAACTTCTTCTCCGGTAGCGGGATTCAAAATGTGAGTTCCCAAGTAACCCGGTTCACGAGTCACCACATACAAATACGGATTTCCATTCATCATTCCAAATGTCATAGCATGGCAATTACTACCTGTCCCAATATAATCAGGTAAATTGTCCGTGGCAAACGTTTTTTCCCACAACGTGGTAACGTTCGTTCCGCTTGGGCGTTGTGCAACCAGCACAACTGAAAACAATACAAAACCCAAAAGAGTAAATAACTTTTTCATACACCTATTAAATTAAATTATTAATAACTTCAAACAACACTGTTTATTTTTCCTTTTCCTATACAACAGACTAAAAAGCTCAGACTACCACCTATTACAACCCACCATGGCCAAGCCAAGTGAACGGGAGTGCCCCAAAGGAGTTCCGACCACCAGGATAGGAGAGAAGGTTGAAGGAATAAGACTACGACACATCCGGTTATCAGAGCTGCGACCACACTGGCAACATTGCCTCTTTTTGTCAATACAGCGCATAGAAATACGCCCAACATGCCTGCGTATGAAAAACTCATGATGCCTAATGCAAAATCGACCAAGGATTGATCGCCTGCTTCCTGCATGAACGCTGCGAGTATAGCAAAAGCCGTCAAGACCAATCCCATAATAACGACCATGATGCGGGATTCTTTCAACTGGTTGCTGACTTCCTTCTTTTTTTTGCCGAATTTCTCTTTCAAAGGAACGTATATATCCGAAAACAAACTGCTTGTCATCGAATTGATAGCGGAATTAAAACTGGATGTTGCAGCAGCCAGCAGACCTACCACCATCACTCCGAGAATACCCGAAGGTATATGATTGAACATGTATTGCGGAAATACTTGTCTGCTATCGTTCAATGTATCGGCAGGAAAAGCATTTCCCATCAGTTGAGGACAGGAATAGAAAATATACAGTAACAGACCTATTCCCATGAAAATCAAAGCAACCGGTAAGGAAATAATTTGTGAATAAATGAGAGACTTGGCCGCTTGTTTAGGCGATTTACAAGTCATTTGCCGTTGCACAAATTCGTGGTCGGTGCTATACTGTGCAATTTTAAAGATCGTACAGGCTATCAACGCTCCCATCAAATTATAAGGTGTTGCAAAAGAAAAACTGGCATCAACTACCTGCAATTTGTTTATCTCACCCCCTTCGGCTACAGGAGCATGTCGCAAGGCATGGACTATTTCCGGGAAGGAAGCCGGGATACTGTTATAAAGCAGAATGATGGCAAGTATTCCCGTACCAATCACCAAGATGATCTGAATTGCATCAATATAAATTAAACCTTTGATTCCTCCCGCCATCGTATAGAGTGTACTGACTACTCCTAATATGGCAATTGAAATAACTAAGTTAGGAATATAAATATCATTATAAATCATTACAGACACGGCAATGGCGGCAATAAAAAGACGGGAACCGGAAGTCAACAGTTGTCCCAACAGGAACATGACACTGGCCGCTCCTTTTGCACCGCCTCCGAATCGTTGTCCCAGATAACCATAGATGGTGATTGTATTTGCTTTGTACAAAGCGGGTAAAATCATATAGGCAGCAAGGTATCCGCCAATGATTGCGCCGAAGTTTAACATGATATAGGTCATGTTGGTATCGAACGAGATTTGCGGCGAGCCAATGAACGTGCCGGCGCTGATGGAAGTGCCGACTACGGCAAACGCTACCAACCAGGTGGGCATGCTTCTACCCCCAAGAAAATAATCATTGAGGTTTTTATTTCTACGTGTAAAGAGGAATCCTATCAAAGTCATCAGCCCCAGGAAAATAATGACAATGAGCCAATCAAGTAGTTTCATATCGTTTGTATTAGTAATCTGTTTTTATTTCGCTTCATCTATATATTTTTTCTAAATTATATACTCCGCCGTCTTTTTGTCCGCAATACAGAATTAAGTTGTTCTGATAGAAATCCACGTCTTCAGGTTCCCCGTCAACAACAGTTTGAATATCAATCGTTTTTTCAATCCGCTTTGTTTTCAAATTAACGACGATTATATCTCTATGAGCGTCCTTGCGCGTTCCTACACTGGGGGAAGTATGAAGCCCGACAGGCAGATACAAGTGATTTTTTCGAATAGAGGCTCCTTGCGACAAATTCGGAAAAGCGATTTCAAATTGTTCGATAAAATCTTCTTTGTGAAAGACGACTTCTTTCTTAGTGAGAGAAGGCAACGGCAACTTGGTTATCAGGTATTTCTTGGTCCCGATGGAATCAATTTCGTCCGAGATTCTCGCCAAGGCATACAGATAGTTTTGTTCCCTGTCCACTACCCAATCAAAGCTGTTGCTTTCTTTTCCTTCGGTTTCAATTTTCAATACTTGAATCAGTTGCGAACCGGTTCGAGTGATGCTTTCCACAAAACAGCGTCGTTCACCGTAACATTCCGCAACGTAGAAAGCCGGAAATTCTTTATTGCCTTTCGGAAATTCTACGCCGAAAGAAGCACTGTTGCAATGGTTATCCTTATCTGCACTTCCAAGGTCAAAGTCGGAAACCAGTTGCTCATTTTTCAGGTCGTAAATTCTACAATGCCCGCCATTGTTCAGCAGGAACAGGGAATTTTTGTAAATGGCCATACCTTGAGAAGCCGCCTTATTGTAGGGTCCGGGGAATGGATACTTGCTCACATTCTGTGCCGTTGTTATCAACGGAACTACCCATAATAGAAGAATAAAATACTTTTTCATACTTAAATAATTTTACTCTTGAGACACAACTACCGAATCTATATAAAGAAATACCCTCCGGTTGGTATCGGCTTCAACCCAGATGAGCGGATTCAACAATCCGTCGATGCGAGCGTAGGGAGGCGTGAGAAAAATGGGATGACGCTCCAAGTCGAAAGTCTTGTCCTGGCATTGCATCTCAACATATTCGCGCTTCTCGGTATCTATCAACAACCGCAGGTATTGCCAATTGATTTTGCAGTCGGTTTCGTTGTAACACAAGGGTTGATATCCGTTGACCACATCTTTGAAACCGTCGTGCCGTCCGTCGGGATAGCGGCGACCAAACCAGAAGGGATCAATGCCCTTGACTGCCCAATAGTCGTCGGTACCATACGCCCAATCTCTGTCGTCTTTGGAAGTAGGATACATGAACTGCCATTTCTTTTTGAGTTCTCCATCCACAGAATTGAGGTAACGTACGCCCGAAAAATAGCGTTCGCCCCTTTCCTGTATATCCCATCCGGCACCGAAAGCACGGATCGAGGCTTCATGCAATCCCGGCAATGCACCCGTTCCGTCCACTTTGTCCTGTTCGGCAGTATAGGCGAACCACAATTCCATTTGCAAATACTTGCGTTTCGAGTGATGGAACGAAATCCGTCTGATGGCGTGGCCTATCGAACCGGCGAGCGGCACTTCGCAATAGGCGTTGGCAATCGGGCGGGTGGTCACTTTCAGGCTGTATTGTCCCGAAAGCGAACCGTGAGAACCCGGATACCGGTAAGTGGCCGTACTCAACATGACAGGCGGCAACTGGGTTTTTGAAATGATACTTGGTCCCTCTTCGAAATCGGGGGTTTCGCAAAAATTGGGCATGAGTGCCATCCAACCGTTGAATCCGGTGTTGAATACATCATGAATCAATATGCGGTTCAACGGTTGAAAACGTGATAATAATGGATCGTACATAAAACTTAATTTTAATTATCTGTGTATTAATTATAGCTTTTACAATGCTTAGGCACTTTGATAGGGACCGGATATACTCTTGATAATATACTCTTGATTTGAGTCGTCCAATACGTAAATCTTATATTGAAGACCGCCGGGTGCGACACGCACAACAATATGACCTTGCGTACTCAGAATTTTAGACATATAACTTGCCAAAAGCGGCTTATTGGCTTCCATGACACAGGTGCTAAACAGGTCGCAGTTGAGATCATAAAATCGCTTGGCAGTAGCCGGATAAGGATGTTTTTCTCTCCATGAATGCACCAATGCTACGCGTGGTTTCAACTTAGCCACCAGCACATCGCTGTTGCAATTGGATGTGCAATGGTGGTTGGTTTTCATAACATCTACCGCGGTTACTACCTCGGCAACCGGCTTTTCGATGTCCAACCACGCATAGAGTGAACGGTTGGTATATTGCAAGTCTCCGCCGGCAAAATAATCGAAACCGCCATACTTCAATTGGAAACCGATGCTGTTGACATTCTCGTTTTTGTAGGTAGCCGCGGCAACTACGCTGCCGTCGGGAAAGGTGTTTTTCACCCCTGTGCCTGTACCTGTCCAGACTATGCCATTGGATACGATGTTGCGGATCTGGAAGTTGCTGTATTTCGACGGATTTTGCTTCAGCGTCAATTGGTCGTTTCTGCCTACCTCAAATTGTTCGGCAGTAGATCCGTTTCCGACAGCCCAATTAACAAACTTGATGTAGTTTTTCATCATGTTGTGTCCGGCGGTAGAGAAGTAGGACGAGGTCGTGAGGTCTTCCGGAAAATTATAGTTGGGATATCCCCGGTCGATCAGTTTGTCAAATTTGACTTTTGCTCCTACCTCGGTGATGCCGGTCAGTCTGAAATCGCCCGAAGTGGCCATTGGCACACTCGTGGAATAGCTCCCCATGTGGTCGGGATGGAAGTGCGACAACATCAGGTAATTCAACTTATTGCTGGCAGCTTTGGCAAAATGGTTCACATAGTCGACTACCACCTGTCCCGATGTGATAGATGCATTGGGTTTGGGAGGTGTCGTTGGTACTCCCGCATCTTCATCAGCATCGCCAATGTCTGTCAGTGATCCGGCGGCATCGACCAGCATGGTCGTACCGTCGGGAAAAATGTAGAGCGTGCTCTCGCCTCTGCCCGTATTGATGACATGGATGTCCAAATAACCCTCCGCCCAATCGGACAATACGTCTCCGACCTTCACTCCGGTACCGGGATTGACAGGCTTGGTATCCCCGTTATTTGCGGAGTCATCGCCTCCGCAACCACTGACAAATGGCACAAACACAAAACCGGCACCGGCCAAACCGCCCAGTTTTATGAAATTACGCCTTGATATCTTTTTGTTTTTCATGATAATTATTATTTATGAGTTAACTTTGAACCAGTTGTTTAAATCAATAACCCGGATTCTGTGTGATGTTTGGATTGATCATAACATCCTTGGTAGGAATGGGCAACAAGTATTCTCTTTCCACGAAATTTCTTTCCACGATTAGTCTTATTTTACCCGTTGCATACATGGCTGTAAAATCGGCACATCCGTTTTCATCTATATCTATCACTACGCCTTTCGGAAAGAAATAGTCGCCATTGTTGTAGTTTGTCGTCAATCCGGCTTTTGTCAGCAGTCCATATTTCGGACGTGTCATAGACACTCCGGCGATACGCCAACGAACCAAGTCGTAGAATCTGCGGTTTTCCCATGCCAATTCGCAACGGCGTTCGGTACGGATAATCGTCCGAAGCTTAGCCTGATTGGTTTCGGTAATAGCCGGATACTTGGTCGTTTCGGTTGTTTTGCATTTGTAGGCGCGGGCACGTACCAGATTGAGAGCTTCCAAGACGGAAGCGTCAATTTCATTCAACTCCATTTTGGCTTCGGCATACATCAACAGCACATCGGCATAGCGCATCCATATCACACTTTTGTCGGTGGCTTGATCGTCAAGCCATTCTTCATCTACTCCTTTTTTGAGGCACATACCGTTGTTAGCCACATTTGTGTTGTCGTAAAACGAATCGTGATTCGTTACCTGTTTGTTGGTGGAAAGTTGCAACACCGTCCTTGCCGCGGGGCTTGGATCGTAAATATACCCGAGATGTGCCGTTCCAAATTCGACACAGGTATAAGCACAACGGGGATCGCGGTTTTTGAACGGCTCTTTCAGACTGAAGAGCGGCGATTCGTCGATCGGCTTTCCATCGGTACAAGTGAAGGCGCAAAACAATTCCCACGAAGGTTGGCAGTTGGCTGTTCCTCCCGGATTTCGGGACAGGAACATAGTGGTAGATTCCGCGTTATCCAGCAATGCTTTGGAACGCGGCTGCACAAAAATATGCTCCGGAGAGGTTCTTGTCTTCGACAGAAACAGTTCGCCGAAATCGGGATGCAGGGAGTAAACCCCTAAATCCATACAGCCTTTGGCAGCCACTGCGGCAGTAGCATAGTCAAGCATCCAGGTAGCTATTCTCGCTTTAAAAGCATAAGCCGCCCCTTTTGTTACCCGCTGTACTCCACTATAAGATTTGGGCAAGCCCTCAATGGCCGCATCAAAATCGTTGTATATCTGCTTCAAGATGATATTTTTATCTGTCCGTTCCATCTTGAAAGCATCTTCTATCGAGAGATAGTCCGTATAATACGGGACATCGCCCCATAGAAATATCAAATAAGAATAAAAAACAGCCCGAAAGAAGCGTGCTTCGGCATCAAAACGCACCAACTGATCGTTGGTAATGTTATCTTTTGCATGCTCCAAACTGTTCAGGATAGTGTTTGTTCGAGTAACACCCTTGTACAAATTGTCCCAGGTGCTTATTAAATAATCCTGTTCGCCGGTCAAGATGCCCGATGCCCATTGATACCGGGTGGTACGATGTTGAAAATCATCGGTCTCACGGTCAGAATGATACATTCTGTATCCCTCTTCCCAATAGATCATAATCGGACGGTACAGGTTTTCGAGCGCCATGCTTATTTCCTGTTCGTTACTATACCAATTTTCACTTGAACCTTCCGAAAGCGGATTCAAATCCAAATCCTGGCAGCCTGTAAACAACAACAAGAGAGTCGTTATTGTAGATAATAGTATTTTTTTCATCGTCTTTATCGTTTAAAATTTAACTTGTATGCCAAAATTGAAACCTTTGGCAATGTATGCATTCGTAGCCGTTTCGGGGTCCCAACCTTTTGGATAGTGGTTGATCGAGAAGAGGTCGGAAACAGAGGCGTAAAGCCGCACATTGGACACCTGCAACCGGTTGACAAAATTTCGAGGCAAGGTGTAACCTAAGGTGACATTTTGCAACCGGAAGTATGAACCGTCAAACATCCAGTAATCGGACATTCGATAGTTGACCCCTCCTGTCGTTGAAAGGCGTGGATACTTGGCTTTGGCATTTTGCTCATCTGTGTTGTAATGGCTAAAATACTTGCCGTCTATATAATCGGGAAAGGTGTACCAAGCCGACGTTTGATGAACCATATCTTCGTCAATCACGCTGTTCTTTTTTCCAACTCCCTGGAATGTCAGCAAGAGGTCGATTCCTTTATATTTTGCATTGATGTTTCCACCGTAGATGTACCTCGGCAACGAACCGCCCAGCAATACACGGTCGTATTCGGGACTTATTACACCGTCGGGTTCGCCGTCAGGACCACTTATATCCAGATACTTCACGTCGCCCAACTTGACCGCCGTACTTACCTTCGGCGATTGATCCAAATCTTCCTGAGTCAAAAACAGACCGTCCGTCAGATAGCCATACCATTCGTTATACTCGCTGCCTTCGCGGATAACAGTTCTTGCGTTGAGTACGATACGTCCCGACTGATTGCCCATCACCGACCGGTAGTCGGACAGGTTGGCACTTATTGAGTATCTGAAATCGCCGATCTTGTCTTTCCATTCCACCTGCAAGTCCCAACCCTTGGTATTCATAATACCGGCATTTTGCTCTGGATTGTTATAGCCCATATAATCGGGGATTTCAAGCGGCAGCAACATGTCGTGGGTGGTTTTTTTATAGTAGTCGGCGTTCAATGACAGCCGGTTATTGAGGAGAGTAGCGTCCAAGCCCACGTTGAAGACCTCTGTTCTTTCCCAAGTTATATTTTCTATATTGTAGTCCATTTGGGCTGATGTCGTTCGTGCTACAATGTCTGTTCCATCCATTAGAAGAGCATTTATGAAAGACATGGTTGCCTGATAAGGATAGTTTCCAATGCGCTCATTACCCAAATTTCCCCAGGAAGCTCTGAATTTCAGAAAGGACAAGGGCGTTAGATCGAGTTTTTTGATGAATGGTTCTTCGCTGATTACCCAACCTGCCGACACAGAGGGAAATATTCCCGTGCGATACTTGCTGTTGAAGCGTGAAGACTGGTCGGCGCGTAGATTGGCTTGAAACAAGTATCTGTCGGCAAAACCGTAGTTGACCCGTCCGAAATAGGACCGGTACGCATTTTCATACGCGTTGCCCGTATTGGTCATAAAATTCAAGTTACCCCTGTTCAAATAGGGATAATTTGACAACTCCATCATATCGCTGGAGGCTCCGAGCAATTCGGTGAAAGCATAATAATCTTCGTAACCTGCCAACAAAGAGAGTTCGTGAACTTTGTTCAGTGTGACCGCATAGTTGATCAGCAACTGTTTGGTCGTCGTGTTCGATTCGCCTCTCGATTCGGTCAAGCTATTGTTCAGGGCACCGGTAATATAGCCGTGCAATTGCGTTGGGTCCTCGTATTCATAGTACGGAATTTGTTTCACGAAGTTTTTCCCCTTACTGTCCGAAATCGTCGGAGCAAAAACGCCCGTAATGGTGAGACCTTTCACCGGAGTGAGGTCCAATGCAATTCTACCGGTGAAATGGTTCCCCCATGAATTGTTAAATCCGCCGTAATTTAGACGTGCATACGGATTCACACCATCCCTGCCTCCGGAGATACGGCCGTCGGGATAGACAGGCGACCATAGCGGTGCATATTTGTAGGCAGCTTCTAAGGGATTGACTTGCGTATTTTTGGACAATGTATGACGAAAGGAACCATCGACCGATGCCGACAAATACTTATTGATTCGTACATTGTTGTTTATACGAGCTGTAATACTGGTAAATGAACGGTTGTTGTACAAGGCATCCGTTGATTCATAACCAACGGAGGCTTTCGATTTAATGGCTTGGTTGCCATAGTTGATCGCAAGATTGTGTTTTTGTCTTGGAGCCGAATTGTTGATGAGATACGATTTCCAGTTGGCAATAGGAAAGAGAACCGGATCTTGCGCGTGGGCTGCGGCATAATTCTCGATGTAATCCTGAGAATAAGTAAAATACTCCTGTCCGGGTGCATTCAAACCTTCGTTCCAGTTAGTCTCATTAATCATTTCCATGTAGCGCTTATAATCGACCACGTCCGGAAAAGTAGTGGCTTTCAAAACACCCAGCGTTCCGGAATAGTCGATGCTCAACTCCCCCTCTTTGGCTCTCTTGGTTGTTACTAAGATAACACCCGACGCAGCTCTTGCTCCGTAGATAGAGGCAGAAGCGGCATCTTTCAGTACGGAAATGCTTTCGATGTCATCAACATTCATAGAGAGGCTGCCCGGTACTCCATCAACGATAATCAAGGGGTCGGATGTGCCGATGGTAGTGACACCGCGTACCCGAATGGTTGCTTCACCACCCGGCATAGAACTGGAACGGGTCACTTGTACTCCAGACATGGCTCCTTGCAGGGCTTGAGAGATGCTGACAGCCTGAATATTGGCCAGTCTTTCACCCCCAACATTGGTGACGGCACCGGTTAAATCGGCTTTCTTAATTGTTCCGTAGCCAATTACTACTACCTCTTCAAGATTGGTTGCATCTTCCGCTAAGGAGATGTCCAGATGACTGCGCTTGCCAACTGTGATTTCTTGTGTCTCATAGCCGAGATACGATATTTGCAATACGGCTCCCTCAGAAACGGAAAATGAGAACTTTCCGTCCAAACCGGTAGATGTACCGTTGCCGGATTTGCCTTTTTCAACGACACTCGCACCGATAATCTCTTCTCCTTTTTCATCCGTAATAATACCCGAAATCTGTTTAACAAGATTGACAGGAGTCGTTTTCAGATTTGTTAGCAGGATTTGTTTGTTTTCATCAATTTTATAGATGATATCCGTCCCCTTGAATAATTTGTTCAAAACCGCTTCGATGGGTTCGTTTTTTACATCAATACTGATTTCTTTATTCAAATCAAGGGAATCATCGCTATAGAAAAAATTATATCCGCTACTTTTTTCAATTTGCTGGATTACTTGTTTTATTTTTTTATTACTTGCCGAAACGGAAATCTGCGCAAAAGCAGAAGTAGGAAAGGCAAGAATGAAAGTACATAATAACAAGCGTAAAACAATGTTTTTTGTGTTTTTCATATCATTTATTTTTTATCATGGATTACTAGTTCTATTGCGTCTATTTGGATGATGACTTTCACTGATAATAATCGTTGATTCGTTTTCTAAGAAATAATGAATGGGCGAAACAAAAGCTATCAATTGTAATACTCCTTCGAGATTGTTGTTCACGATTTTCCCGGAGAAACGGATATGTTTCAAATTTTCCGAAGCAAAATGTATCTGAACATTATACATACGCTCTAATATTTTGGCGACATCTTCCAATCGTTCCTGTTCAAATGCCAACTGATTTTCTTTCCACGATACCGCTCTTTCGGCATTAAACAACACACTCTTACTGAATTGCCGGTCGCTTTTTGTAAAAACCGATTTTTCATTCGGTGCCAACAAATCGGATTGGAAAGCGTTGCTTACCCTTACGCTACCTTCGATCAGGGTGGTCGTTATATAATCGTCGTTGGGATATGCCTTGACATTAAAACTCGTACCCAATGCCTCAACGGAAACAACATCATTTATCTTGACTATAAACGGTTTATTTTTATTCTTGCTTACTTCGAAGAAAGCCTCTCCCTGCAAGTAAACGATGCGATTTTTCTTATTATAAGACCGGTCGCAGGTCAGCGAACTGGCAGAATTAAGCCAAATTTTTGTTCCGTCGGATAATTGCATATTGCTTTTTTGTCCGATATCCACATTGACAATCAGTTGACCGTTTGACTGACCGGATGTGTATCCGGAATAAAAATAACCGGTATAAGCAAACAATAACGGTATGAAGATAGCCGCTGCTACACGGGAATATTGCTTCCATAATGGAAGTCTGACAGGTGTAAAATCGCTCTGTATATGTTTTTGTAATTGTGACCAGATCCGTTCTTCGACTTCCGTATCCGGAATAAATGTGGCTTGCTCCCATTTTTTCTCATACAAGTCAAACAACATTCCCTTTGCATCCGCTTGATTGAAAAGTTCTTTCAAACGGACAGTTTCCTCCGGGCTTGCTTGCTTGTGGAGGAACTTCTCTACTAAGATGATTAATTCTTCTTTCATTTATATTATATATACGTGAACAGTCCGTTTTCCTTACAAGCGCCCTTAAATTTAACGTTTTTTATGAATTTACTGCATATAAAGAAACGCCATTGCAGTCATGTAATTTTTGAGATGCTTTTTGATATATTTTAAAGAACGTCGAATTTGTGTTTCCACGGTTTTTTCGGAGACAGTCAATTTTTCGGCTATTTCTTTAGGACTTAACTCTTCTTTGAAACTCAAAAGGAAAACCCTGCGCCGGGCTTCCGGCAGTTTTTTGATCAGTTGGATCATCAATTCTTCCAACGAACCGGCATCTATTTTTTTTTCGGATGAAGCATCTTCTTCCCGGTAATGATTTTTAATATAGTTTTCATACTGATAACCTAATACCATTTTTTCGGTTTGCCGGTAAATCAAATTCCGGGCAATCGTAAACAGATAGGCTTGAAAATTTTTTTTCGGGACAATTTTTTTTCGATGTTCCCATACGGCAAGAAAAACGTTTTGAGTAATATCCTTAGCATAACTTTTATCATACAGCGTAGCCAATGCAAAGTTGTATATCTTCGCATTGTATGCCCTAAAAATAGATTCAAAAGCATCTTTATTTCCATGTCTTAGAGCATTTAATGTTCCAATATCTATAATAGGAGGATTTACCATTGAAGTCAACTTTAAACATACGAAACGTATCTAATAATAGTTATATCATTCGCTTACGTTTAGTGATTGCAGATAGATTAATCGGATAGATAGGGACCGAAGACGGCTTTTACGTTATAGCTTTCCTCCGAATCGTCTAAAATGTAGATACTATAGTGGTCTCCGCCGGGACTTACGCGGACAACGACGTGCCCTTGTTGGCTTTTTAACCGTTCCATCGCCCAACCGGCTACAATGATAGTCTCGTTTCTCATATTCGTTGTAAAGACATCGCGGGGACCCGGGTAGGTTTTTGTAGATAGCATACGCCTTAAAACCGCCATATCGGGTTGTTGCGCGATCCAATTATGAATGACAATTGCTCGCGGACGCAGTGCTTGTAAAAAATCTTTTCCCATAGTATCAAAATTACCATGATGATTGGCTTTGCACACCTCTACCGGACCTGTTACCAAACCGATAGGAGTTTCCATATTCTGCCACAGATAATCGGTTACAGAATAGATGTCACCACCGGTAAAAAAGTCAAATTTCCCATAGGAAAGCCTGAACGCTATGCTAAAGGCATTTTGATCGGGTATGTCTTCTTTCGGAATGTCTTTGATGGGAGGCAAATGGTTGCGACTGTTATCCGCTACCCCTGTCCATATATATCCATTGGATGCTATATTACGAATTTCAAAATTGGGATACCGCTGTGGATTATTTACCAGTGTGAGTTGATTGTTCACGCCTACTTTGAACTGTTCGACTGTTCCTTTTTTATTTTTCTCCATCCATTGGGCAAACTTGATATAATTAATGCCCACATTACTTGTTAAAGGTACCGGATAATCATAATCCGGCCAACCTCTATCAATCAATTTATCGCAGGAAAGTAAGTCGCCCACTTCGGTGATTCCCGACAATTTATACTGACCGGCCGGTGAACTTTTGGTTTCCGGAGTTATTCCCCCGATGTGGTCTTCGTGGAAATGAGAGGTCATTATATAATTCAACTTGCCGTTGTTTCGATCCGGCGAGAAGTGGCGGATATAGCGGGCGATCCATTCACCCGGAGTTCGGCTGGTATTGGGTCGCGTGGCTATTCCTCTTACTTCGGAAGCAAGTGTTACTCCGGCATCGACCAGTAGTGTCGTTCCGTCAGGAAGAATGTAAAACGCCGATTCACCCTTTCCCGTGTTGACGAAGTGAATATCCAAATAGCCATCCGACCATAGAGGTAACGGATCGCCCACCTGTATCTCTTGAGAAAACAGGGTATTGCATGATAACAACCCTAACAGGACTATTACAACTAAATTCTTAAGTAACAGCGCGCATTTATTCATATTGCGTTTATTAAATTGTTAATAAATTACACAGATACTGTTTTCTGTTTCTCATCATACTGCTATCACTCTACATCAATGATCACTTTCATTGATTTTTCTTTTTCTTTCTCGATAAAATGATAGGCTTCTATATAATTATCAAACGGAATGTGTTTGCTGATCAACGGACTCAGCAGTATGCGATTAGACGTAATGGCCTTGACTGCTTCCAAATAATCTTCATGAAGATACATCAACGTACCAATCAGTTTTAGTTCATGTTCCCCGAGATAATACATGTTAACCCGTGGATTATCGGCGTAAACGCCTACAATTACGATTTCGCTTCCTTTCTCACTATTCTTCAACAGCAAATCCAATGAACTTTGTACTCCGGCTACTTCAAAACCGACCTGAAAACCTTCTTCGCCAAAGAAGCGGTTTATTTTCTCTTCATGCAAAGGGTCACTTACATTTTGCACGGCATCAATGCCGCATTGACGCGCAATATCCAGACGATAATCGCTTACATCGGTAATCAACACGTTCTTAGCACCTCTATTTTTTGCAAATTGAGCTATCAGGTTGCCAATAGTTCCGGCTCCGGAGACTAACACATTTTTGCCTGCAAGATTGACCTGTGACGTGGCATGGGCGCCCACGGCACAGGGTTCAATCATGGCAATTTTGTCGAAAGGCAGCTCATTATCCACCTTAACAATACGATCTTCCGTCACAATGAAATGGCTTTGTGCTACACCCGGTGCCTGAAAACCTTGTACCCGCAGGTGCTGACAAACATTGTAACGCCCTTTTTTGCAGGGCGAACACTCGCCGCAGACTAACTGCGGACGAGCGGTTGCCTTGTCTCCGGGCTTCACTTTTGTAACGGACACGCCAACAGCGACTACTTCCGCACCATATTCATGTCCCTGTATTACAGGATATGTAACAGCTGGATGTTGTCCGTGCATCACATGAATATCACTACCGCATACGCCTATGGTACGTATCTTTAAAAGAATTTCATTGTTTTCCAATTTCTTGGAAGTGATGTCTTCTACTTCTACATACTGTATCAGACCCGGTTTGATAACTTGAGCTTGTTTCATTGGTTGTTCAAGATAATTAGTCAATCAACACTTTCTGTACGCTTCTTTGACCGGAAATGCTTTTGATGCTTATCAAATAAACACCTTTTGACACAGCGGCAGAAATTTCGGAAGCATTGCGACTTACGGCAACTTGTTGTCCGGTCAAACTAATCAATTCGATGGATTGAATGGCTTCTTTTCCCGTCACTTGCAACACGCTACCGTTTTGTTTCACAGAATACTGATCCTCAACGATTGTTTTAACGCCGGTATCGATCGTACTAACTTCATAAGCACCGATTCCATAATCAGGAGCTAAGAGATAGATGATGGGATGAGCACCTCGCCAAGCAACTTCCGCACAACCTTGAGCACTTCCATAATTGCCGGTGGGAGTGCGAAAACCCGGAGTAATGGCTTCAATTGTTGCTCCACCTGATGTTTCGGGAAGGGTATAGCTCACTAAATAAGCTCTTTGGCTTTCAAAATCAAAACAACACATGTAGTGTTTTCCGTTTTTTTCACCCACATAGAATGGACGGGTTGTCCGATTCGTGAATTGATCAGGATAGATTCGGCTCCCTGAACTTCCGTTATTGTAATACAAACCACCCGTACTGCTCATCCAATAGTAAGCATTACCGGCACCCACAGGGCGATAGATTGACATATTGGCATTTTTACACTCTGGGTCCGGATTAGCATCAATCGTCTTCGGAACACCATTCTCCAATTCACAGACATATTCTCCGGTTGCGCCTGGGTCTGCTACCAATTTAAGCGCATAAACCGTACAAGACCATGGGGTGGGTACAGTGACAGTGTGTGCAGCACTATGGTCTGAAAAATAGAGTTTAGCCGAACCGTCGGAGTAGCGTCCTGTTACGGAAAATCTATCTCCCAACCGCAAACCTGCAGGTCTGGTGATACTATACATCAATTTCGGCTCAGCCGTATGGTTTTTATACATATACACATTGAGAAATTTTCCATTAGTACCGGTCATACTACTAACAAAAATAACCCCATCTTCCGACACTTCTACCGTATTGATAGAAAACTGCCCTTGAGCCATGAGGTCCGCAGACGGATTAATCAACATTCCGATGTCCTCTCCGGTAGCGGGATTCAAAATGTGAGTTCCTAATTGACCATCCGCACGACTCACCACATATAAATACGGAGTTCCCCCCTGCATCCCCAATGCCATACCACGACAGTTACCACCTGTGTTATAATCAGGATTGGTAAAGGTTTCATCACTTTGTTCCCACAATGTGGTAACATTCAGTCCGTCTCCGCCCGGGTATTGTGCAAACATCCCGGCAGAAAACAGTAAAAAACCTAAAAGAGTAAATAACTTTTTCATACACTTTAAAATTAAATTGTTAATAAACTATAAATTATTTTATTTTGTCAAGTTAGCGCCGTATCCGGTCAATGTTTCCCGGAGTTTGGCGCTATTCACTTTGTCGACATCAATGCCTTCGGACACACACAATGCCGCAGCTACGCCTGCCGCCTGTCCCAATCCCATGACTGATGCTTGCACGCGAACGGAAGCAGATGCCACGCTGTCTGCCGAAAAAGCCCTGCCTGCCACCAAGAGATTTGGGAAACCGGGTGCAATCAAACAACGATACGGAACAAACGCCGCATCTTTCAGAAATTCACACCGTTGTTTATTGTTATCGGAAGCATGTATATCCACCGGATGACATCCCCTTGAAATGGCATCGGGGAAATCGGTGGCATTGATGTATTCCTCGCCGGTGAGCGTGTGCACGCCTTTGATACGACGGGTTTCACGGATGCCGGTTTGAGTAGCCGTACTAATCAGATAGGCGTTTCGGAAAGCAGGTACATGTTTTTGCAGTACATCGACGAACGTAAACACATCTTCCCGAAGAAGACATTCCGCTTGAGTTGCCTTCCGATTATCCGCCATATCCACGTGCATCCGGGTCATGTTTACCACAACCGTTCCATGAGCCAGCACGCCGCAATACCACGGACCGCCAAAATTAGGCAGTTTTTGAGTTTTGCCCAGCTCTTCCAGTATTTGCCGCATATTCAGGTCGTGATAGTTGACACCTTGATCTTTGTGACGAATCATCGGCAGGGTGTCTATGTCTACGCCTCCCAGCATGAAGATGAGCGAAGCCGGTTGCATGGTGTTGCTTGCCGGTTGCATCGGCACACCGGCTTGAAGTGCTAAGTCGGCATCACCCGTGCAGTCGATAAAATACTTACCGGCAATTGCTTCCGACCCATTTTTGTTTTCGATGAAGATATGAGTCAGGGAGTTGCCCGATTGCTTACAGCCGGTCAAATAGGAGTGGAAATAAATAGATACTCCCGCTTCCAGCAACATACGTTGCGCGATCAGTTTGTATTTTTCCGGATTGAAAGTGATGTTGCCGAGTGGATTTTCCTCTCTGGCTCCTTCGATGTCTTTGAGGCGTTCGATAAATTCCCAAGGAATGCCGCCGATCATCCGTTTGCCGTTGTAGTTAAACACGCTGATAGGAGCGACCAATCCTGCCGTTGCCATTCCACCGAAAAAACCGTAACGCTCAATGATTGCCGTGCGCGCGCCTCCTCTGGCAGCAGCCACCGCAGCGATAATGCCGGCAGGTCCGCCGCCGCATACCACTACGTCGTATTGAGCAATAACCGGACTATTTTTTAGTTGTTCAATGACTTTCATTTGTAATTTTTCAAATTGTAAACACCTCTTAGCCTTTTAATGCTATTTGAATATTTAACCGAAATTTAGGTTGATTGCCATTGACACGACAATTCAACCGCAGCCAGTTGCCGAAATGTTTCACTCGCAAGAAGTGAAGCCCTTTTTGGGTAATCGGGTCGGACACTGTTCCCTCCTTCGCCCAGTTGACACCGTCGTGCGACAGTTCGACTTCGGCTATCAGAGACGGATTTTCTCCGGAGAGGTTTTCTACCGTGATAAAAAAGATACCTTCGTCAGCCCAACCTGCTTCGTAGGGATTAGTTTGAAAATTTTCCGTGAAATCCTTTTTGACTTCCAGATGGGAGGCATTAAATAGTTTCATATTGATTGTTTTTTAATGATTGATACTAAATTTATTCTTGAGAAACGACTACCGAATCAATGTAGAGGAACACGCGCCGGTTGGTGTCGGTGTCAATCCAAACCAGCGGATTCATCAAGCCATCGATACGGTGGTAAGGAGGCGAGAGAAAGATCGGATGACGCTCCAAATCGAATGTTTTGTCCTGGCATTGCATCTCGACATACTCGCGGTTCTCGGTATCAATCAACAATCGCAAGTATTGCCAATTGATTTTACAATCGGTTTCGTTGTAACACAGCGATTGATGTCCGTCGCGAATATCCTTGAAAGCATCGTGCCGTCCGTCGGGATAGCGGCGACCAAACCAGAATGGGTCGATACCCTTGGTACACCAGTCGCCTTCGGTGCCGTAAGCCCAATCTTTGTCGTCTTTTGCCGAGGGATAGGTTAGTTGCCATTTCTTTTGCAACTTTCCGTCCACCGCATTGAGATAGCGCACGCCGACGTGATAACGGTTACCCCGTTCCTGCAAATCCCAGCCCATACCAAACGCGCGAATGGATTCCTCGTGCAATCCGGGCAGTTTGCCTTTGCCGTCTACTTTGTCCTGTTCGGCGGTATAGGCGAACCACATTTCCATTTGCAAATATTTCCGTTTCAGGTGGTGGAACGAAAGCCGTTTGATGGCATGTCCCATCGAACCCGGTGCAGGCGGCTCGGCGTAGGGATTGGCAACCGGTCGAGTGGATACTTTCAGGCTGTATTGTCCCGAAAGCGACCCGTGAGAACCCGGATAGCGGAAAGTAGCCGTGCTCAACATCACGGGTGGCCACTGGTGTTTGACCATGATACTCGCGCTCTCCTCAAAATCGGGAGCATCGCAAAAGTTAGGCATAATTTCCATCCAACCGTTATATCCCGTATTAAATACGTCATGAATCAACACGTTTTTGAGCGGTTGAAATCTTGATAAATAAAATTGTTCCATTTCTATAAATTTGTTTTAATCCATTTTGTTTTTCCGTTTCTTCACCCAATAATTGATCAGGAATGCCACGGAGGAAACACCCAAAAAAAGTGCAGCAAACAAGAACATCTGCCCTTTCCGCTCACCGCTTCCGAATGCGATCAATCCCATGGTGATCCCGATAACCGCATACGTTCCCATCAGGATTTTGAATGCCATGGAAGAATACATGGAGCCGGAAATTTTTGCAAGCTCCGCTTCCTTTTTTGTTAATGTCTTATTCTTTTGGAAGAGATGAGAAACGCGATCCCATCCGGCATCTTTTTCCTTTTTCCACAAGAACAATTCTATCAGCACTAAGAGCGCGACAGGAGTAACCAAACCGACAAACGCATCCACAAACTGAACATTTTGCTGAATATACGCAGAAATTGAGCCTCCTAATTCGCTATGTGTCAACAAGCCGCCGGCAGCTAAACCGAATTTTATAATAAAGCCGATGGTGTAAGTAACGCCCATGGAAATCCAAACCGATTTTGTTCCGATACGTTTGGAGAATAATCCCCAAATAGAAGGGATAAACAGAGGCGATATGACCAGGGTAAGGATGGAAACCACTACCTTTTCGGCACCTCCCATCACAGGGATCAGAACGGCTATCAAGGTGACGAGTACTCCGTAGATATAGGTAAATAAACGTCCTACATGCATCAAGCGTTTTTCGGATGCAGCCGGGCGGAATGCCTTATAAATATCGAAGGTGAAAACATTTGCAAACACATTGAGTGTTCCCGAAACCGTACTTAAAGTGGCGGAAACCATCGCCGCCAACATCAAACCCAACATCCCCGGACCCAACACAAGTTGGCTCATTAGCATATAGGATTGTTCCGGATTGGCGTCCGGGTTGATTGTCCGGTAAACCAAGGAGGGAATGTACCATACCAAAGGAGTTATCAAATAAAGGGCACCTACGAGATAGACGCTCTTCTTCGCATCTTTCTCTGTCGGAACACTGATATAACGCTGTACAAAAGGCCAGTCACCGCCAATCATGAAGATATTCAGGAAGAGCCACAAGACCATCCACACCCAGGAGTATTCGCTGCTGAACAAGGAAAAATAGCCCTCCGGCGCGTTGGCAATAAAATTATCCACGCCTCCTACACTGTTGAAAGAGAGCGGAATCATGATTAAAATCATAGCTATCAACACCGCAAACTGTACCAGATCGGTCATCAACACCGCAAGGTATCCTCCTAATGCGGTATAGATGAAAGTGATAGCGCCCAACAACAACACGGCGTAAGTCACCGACAAGTGTCCCGTTTCCGGATTAGCAAGGAAATGTCCTGCGGGTAGAGGAATCAAAGCGACAGCCATAATAGCGATAGCGTAAAGCGCCACGGCAATATGCACGCCACGTCCGATGATGCCGACGATGGTGTAAAAACGCGTCGCCGGTTGCCCGAACCGGATACTGATGTATTCGGCAGGCGAGTTAATCTTGAGTCGCGACCATTTGCCCGCGAAAAACAAGCCGACAATGATAGAGGCAATCCCCAGCGTCAGACCAACCACAATTGCCACCACACCGGAACGGAAGGCAACGCCTCCCCATACCACAAACGTACTCGCGGAAAAAATGGTCATATACGTTGATAGTCCCGACAGCCACCAGGAAGAATTTCTACCGGCGATAAACATATCCTTGGAACTCTTGATTTTTTTACCAAGAGTTCCACCTAATACCAACAGTCCAATGAAATAGACTACTATAATAATATAATCAATTGTTGTCATTTTTCTTGTTTATTATTTGCTTCCGTAAGGACCAAATATTTGTTTTACTTTATACTCTTGGTTTGAATCTTCCAAGGAATAAATGGAATATTGGGTTCCACCCGGTTCTACTCGCACAACTATATGACCTTGTGTGCTTTTAAAATCCGATATAGTGCTACCCAATCGTACTTTATTTGCCTCGGTCATATTGCTTGCAAACACTTGAGGAGAGTTAGGAAGGGCTAACATCCTTTTGATTGTGTCGAGATTAGGCTGTACATCTCGCCATGGATGAATCAGAACCGCCTTTGGTTTCAATGCTTTCAAAAAGGCGTCGCCGTTCGTATTCGATGTGCCATGATGATTGGCTTTCATCACATCCACTTCGCCTGTGACCTCGCCAACCGGAGTTTCGATGTCTTTCCAAGCATAGGTACTCTTGCCGTTGTATTGCAGGTCGCCTCCCGCAAAATATTTGAATTTGCCGTAGGTCAAACGAAAGGTGATACTGCAAATGTTTTCTGCCGGTCCGTTTGATCCCAATGCCAGCCATTCTGTCAATTCGGGGAATGTATTTTTTACATTGGTGCCTGAACCCGTCCACACTTTACCATTGACAGCGATATTACGAATAGTGAAACCGGGGTATTTGGACGCATTTTGCTTCAACACAATCTGATCGTCTCTTCCGGCTTCAAATGGTTCGACCACAGCACCGTAAGCCGTTTTACTCCAGTTTACAAATTTGACGTAGTTGCTCATTGCATTGTTGTCGGACATATCTGCCGTCTTGTATTTAAAATTGGGATAATCCCGGTCGATCAGTGTATCGAAAGGAATTTTTGCACCAACTTCCGTCAGTCCACCCATCCTGAAATTGCCTTCGGGAGCCAGGGGCGAAGATGCCGAATAGGAGCCGAGATGATCGGCATGGTAGTGCGTAAGCAGGAGGTAATTCAACTTGTTATTACTTGCCGGTGCAATATAATGCTTGACATAGTTGGTAATTACGGTACCTGACGTAACACTGTCATTGGGTTTGGAAGGGGTGAGTGGCGGATCAACCGTCGGACCACCGAGCGAACCGGATGCATCTACCAACATGGTTGTACCATCGGGGAGAATATACAATGTACTCTCTCCTCTACCCGTGTTAATGGCGTGGATATCCAAACATCCTTCTACCCAAGCGGGGAATACTTCTCCAACTTTCACTACAGGTAGAGTGGTGCCGCCATCTCCGCCATTTCCGCCGTCTCCGCCGTCTCCGCCATCTCCACCATCTCCGTTTCCGGGATCAATAGGCTCAGTGGGTTCAGTAGGCTTTTCTATTTCGGGTATATCTTTCCCGCAACCAATGGCAAATGGGAAAAGCATAAAGCCAATGCCGGCCATGCCGCCACGTTCTAAAAAACTTCGCCTTGATATTTTTTTATTTTTCATGATATTTTAAAATAGTTGTTTTTTTATTAGTTTGTCTATCAATTACTTGGGTAGGGACCATTAATTTGCTTGATTTTATATTCTTCATTGGTATCATCAAGCACATAGACTGTATATTTCAGCCCTTGCGGCTCTACCCGTACCACGACATGACCTTGCGTACTATAGAATTTGGATAGATAGGCACTCAGTCTCGTCTTGTTGTCGTTGGTCATGTTGGTAGTAAATATTCTGCAACCGGTGTTGGCTGCGTACATCCGCCCGATGGTATCGGGATTAGGCTGCACATCTCGCCACACGTGGCAAAGGACGACAGAAGGATTTAATTTTTTGAGAAATGCCTCACCATTGCAGTTGGATGTCCCGTGATGGTTTGCTTTCATGACATCCACCGCCGGCACCACGTTGATTATGGGTGCTTCTACATCTTTCCACGCATACGTCGATTTGCCGTTGAATTGCAGGTCGCCTCCGGCAAAGTAGTTGAACTTGCCGTAAGACAAAAGGAACGCAAGACTGAAGACATTCTCGTCGGCATCGGCTGCTACTATACTGGCTGCGTTGCTGGGCAAAGTATTGACCGATTCAGTGCCATTACCTGTCCAAACCCAGCCGTTGCCCATGATGTTGCGTATCTGGAAGCCACTGTATTTGGATGGATTTTTCTTCAACACAATTTGGTCGGTTTTGCCGACATCAAATTTTTCGATGGTCGCGCCATAAGCCGTTTTAGCCCAATCGGTAAACTTTCGGTAATTAGCTTTGGCAGCAGCCGCAGTGGTAGTACCCGGAAAGTTGTAGGTGGGATAGTCCCGGTCTATCATCTTGTCAAACCGGAGTTTCGTCCCTACTTCTGTGATACCGTTGATGCGAAAATCGCCCGAAGCCGACAAGGGTGTATCCGTGGAATAGTTACCCATGTGGTCAGGATCCCAGTGTGTTAACATCAGGTAGTTGAGTCTGTCGTTCACTCCGTTCATGAAATGGTTGGCATAGTTAACGATTACCTGTCCCGATGTAATGGATTTGTTTGGCTTGGCATCTGTCGGAGGAATAGCCTCGGTCGTGGGAAGCAGCGAACCTGCCACATCGACCATCATGGTTGTGCCGTCGGGAAATATGTAAAACGTACTCTCTCCTCTGCCCGTATTGATAGCATGTATGTCTAAATAGCCTTCCTGCCAAGCGGGCAAGACATCTCCCACTTTCGCTCCGGTACCGGGATCAATGGGCTTGTTGGGATCCCCATTTCCGGAATCATCGCCTCCGCAACTACTGACAAACGGAACAAGCACAAAACCGGCACCAGCCAAACCTCCCAGTTTTATAAAATTACGTCTTGATATTTTTTTATCTTTCATAATAGTTGAATTTTTTGTGTTATGAATCAGTTGAAAGGTGCCCCTTGCGGGGACACTTTTCAACTATTTTTTTTGCTTATTCCTGAATGGGATAATCGAACTTAAATCAATACCCCGGATTTTGTGGTAGCAAATTCTTGTTTATCGCAAGTTCTTTGCTCGGAATCGGCCATAGATATTGTCTTACAGGAACGCTTCTTTCGAAAATCTGTCTGAATTTACCCGTTGCAGCTAATGTGGTAAAGTCGGGACATCCGTTTTCATCTATAGTAATCTTGATGCCTTTGGGGAAGAAATAATCGCCACTGGCAATATTAGCCCGCAATCCTGCTGCTGCCGGTAAGCCATACAATGGACGTTGCATGACCGTTTCAATTAAACGCCAACGGATAATGTCGAACCAACGCCGGTTTTCCCACGCCAATTCACACCGGCGTTCGGTGCGGATAATCTTCCGCAACTTGACTTGGTTGGTTTCTGACACTGCCGGATATTTGGCGGTTTCTGCGACCTGACATTTGTAGGCACGAGCGCGTACTTGATTGAGTGCATTTAATGCGGAAGCATCAATTTCATTCAACTCCATTTTGGCTTCGGCATACATCAGCAACACATCGGCATAACGCATGATAATGGAACTTTTTTCCGTTGCTTTATCGTCCGTCCATTCCTCGTCTACTCCTTTTTTGAGAGCCATACCACTATAAGCAGCATATTGACTGCCTAATTGCGAATCTTGATTTGTTACACTTTTGTTGGTGGTAAGATTCATCACCGTTGCTACTCCCGGATTGTAAATAAAGCCTAAAAACGCCGATCCGAATTCAACACAAGTATACGCACAACGAGGGTCGCGGTTTTTGAACGGCTCCTGCAAACTGAAGAGCGGTGATTCATCGATTGGCAGTCCATCGGTGCATGGGAAGGCACAAAACAATTCCAACGACGGTTGGGCAGTGGCTGTTCCGCCGGGATTTCGGGGATACATACTGTTAACAGATTCAGAGTTATCTAATAAGTCTTTGGAACGTGGAATGGTGAAAATCAACTCGTCCGACTTTCTTGTTTTTGTCAGGAACAAATCACCAAAATCGGGATGTAACGAGTAAGCGTTCAAATCCATACAGCTTTTGGCAGCAGTGGCTGCGGTAGCATAGTCGAGCATCCAAGTAGCTGTTCTTGCTTTAAACGCATACGCCGCGCCTTTGGTTGCTCGCAACAATCCGGAAGAGTAAGACTTGGGCAAATACTCAGCGGCCTTGTCAAAATCGTCATAAATGGTTTGCAAAATGACATTTTTGTCTGTCCGTCCCATCGTGAATGCTTCGTCAATAGAGAGATAACCGGTATAAAACGGAACATCTCCCCACAAGAATATCAGATAGGAATAGAAAACAGCACGGAAAAAGTGCGCTTCTCCTTCAAATTGCCGAATCAAATCATCGGAAATATTGCCTTTTGCATGATCCAAACTAATCAGAATGGTGTTGGCGCGTGCAATGGCTTTGTAGGTATTGAGCCACATCGTTTGCACATAACTGGTTTCACCGTTATAGGTCCCGGCTATCCAATCATACACATATTCGCGTTGACTCCAGTCATCGCTGTAACGGTCGGTAGGAAACAACCGGTTACACTCCCAGTACCACAACGCTCCGCGGTAGAGGTCGTCAAGCGACATGCGCAATTCGGCCTCGTTGCTATACCAATTTTCAGTTGAACCCTCTGCAAGCGGATTCAGATCCAAGTCTTGGCAGCCTGTAAAGAAAAACAGGACTGCAACTAATGTTGATAATATTAATTTTTTCATTTTAATTTTCATTTTAAAATTTAACCTGTATGCCAAAATTGAATCCTTTCGTAATGTAGGACGTTGTACCGGCTTCCGGGTCCCAGCCTTTTGGGAACTTACTGATGGAGAACAGGTCGGAAGCTGAAGCCCATAAGCGTACATTAGACAATTGCGTCCTGTTGACAATATGTTTGGGCAGTGTATATCCCAAAGTAATATTTTTCAACCGGAAGTAAGAACCGTCAATGAGCCAGTAATCGGACATTTTATAGTTGTTGCCTTGATAGCCTATTTGAGAAAGACGTGGATACTTGGCTTGGGCGTTCTGCTCAGGCGTATTGAGATTACTGAAGTAATGACCGTCTACAAAATCAGGGAAGGTGTACCAACCGGCTGTTTGATAAACCTGATCGGAGGTCAGCAAACTTTTTTGCTTACCAACGCCCTGGAATGCCAACGACAAGTCAATCCCTTTATAGCCGGCATTGATAGTACCACCATAGATGTATCGTGGTAACGAACCGCCCAGCAATACACGGTCGTAATCGGGGGTTATTTTGCCATCGGGCACACCATCCGGACCGCTCACATCTTTAAACTTCACATCTCCCGGTTTAGTTGATGCGGTTAGCGTCGGCGATGAAGCCACTTCTTCTGCCGTCTGGAACAAACCATCGGACAGATAACCATACCATTCATTATATTCGCTGCCTTTGCGGATGATGGTCCCGTCACCAAACACGACGCCGCCCGACAAGTTGCCCATTACCGACTTATAATCGGACAAGTTAGCACTGATTGAATATCTCAAATCGCCGATTTTGTCTTTCCATTCCACCAGCAAGTCCCAACCCTTGGTATTCATAATACCGGCGTTTTGTTGGGGATTGTTGTAACCCATTAAGTCGGGAATTTCAAGTGCCAACAACATGTCGTGAGTCGTTTTCTCATAGTAGTCGAAAGACAATGACAACCGGTTGTTTAACAGTGCAACATCTATGCCGCCGTCCAATACCTCTGTCCGTTCCCAAGTTATGTCTAATACATTGTAGGTCTGTTGAGCCGATGTTGTTACAGCCTCAACAACTCCTGCTGAGTTCACGAAAATGGCATTTCCAAAAGCCATAATAGCTTGATAAGGATAGTTTCCAACACGTTCATTACCCAAATTTCCCCAGGATCCCCTGAATTTCAGGAAAGATAGCGGACCAAGGTCGGCTGTTTTGAGAGAAGGTTCTTCGGTAATTACCCAACCTGCCGAAACAGAGGGGAATGTTCCCCGGCGATAGTTGCGGTGGAAGCGTGATGACTCGTCGGAACGTATATTGGCTTGAAGCAAATATCTGTCGCCAAAGCTGTAGTTGATTCGCCCGAATAAGGAGCGATAGGCATTTTCACTGGCGGTGCCCGAATTAGTCATAAAATTCAAGTTACCCCTGTCTAAATAGGGATAGTTTGACAACTCCATCATATTGCTGGAGGCTCCAAGCGATTCGCTGAAAGCATAATAATCTTCGTAACCTGCCAACAAAGAGAGTTCGTGAACTTTGTCCAGTGTGATGGCGTAGTTTGCCAACAATTGTTTGGTTGTTGTGCGTGATTCACCTCTACTCTCGCTCAAACTATTTTCAAGATGTCCTGCGATATAACCTGCAAACAGAGTTGGATCATTCATTTCGTAGTAGGGGATTTGTTTCACAAAGTTTTTTCCCTTACTGATACTCACTGTCGGCGCATACACACCCGTTATGGTAAAATTCTTGACTGGAGTGAAATCCAATGCGATTCTTCCGGTGAAATGATCACCCCATGTATTATTGAATCCGCCGTAGTGTAGGCGGGCATAAGTGTTTGTACCGTTGCGACCATCCGAAATGCGACCATCCGGCCACACGGGCGACCATAGCGGACCATAGACGTAGGCAGCCGTTAAGGGATTGACCTGTGGTCGTTCGGAAATCGTGCGAAGATAAGAACCGTCAACCGATGCCGACAAATACTTATTGAGTTTGAT
Source organism: Candidatus Symbiothrix sp. (assembly GCA_031261285.1). Lineage (GTDB taxonomy): Bacteria > Bacteroidota > Bacteroidia > Bacteroidales > Azobacteroidaceae > Azobacteroides. The sequence continues at coordinate 35,026 of JAISKM010000084.1, forward strand.
GGTGTTGTTTACGCGGGCGGTCACACTCTCATAAGAACGGTGATCGTACAACGCATCCGTCTTTTCATAGCCAACAGAGGCTTTTGTCTTAACAACTGCGTTGCCATAGCTCATCGACAGATTGTGCTTTTGTCTTGGAGCGGAATTGTTGATGAGATAGGATTTCCAGTCGGCAATAGGATAATGCCCGGGATCGATTAGGTTGTTTTCGGCATAACTTTCAATGTAATCTTTTGAATAGACGAAGTATTCGTTTCCCGGTACATTACCGGCATCGTTCCAAGCCACTTCGTTGTTCATTTCCATGTAACGCTTGTAGTCAACCACACCAGGGAAAGTTGTTGCTTTCACAAAGCCTAATGTTCCAGAATAGTCAATACTCAACGAGCCTTCTTTAGCTCTTTTAGTGGTGACTAAAACAACGCCTGCCGAAGCTCTTGCCCCGTAGATAGATGCCGAAGCTGCATCTTTCAACACGGAGATGCTTTCGATGTCGTCTACATTGACATTGTTGAGGCTACCCGGTATTCCGTCTATAAGAATTAATGGGTCGGAAGTGCCGATTGTAGTAACCCCGCGCACCCGTATGGTTGCGCCATCTCCCGGCATAGAACCGGAACGGGTAATCTGTACGCCCGGCATCGATCCCTGCAATGCTTGAGAGATACTGGTTGCCTGAAGGTTGGCGAGTTTTTCTCCGCCCACACTGGCAACCGCACCGGTTAAATCGGCTTTTTTAATTGTTCCGTAGCCAATTACTATGACCTCGTCAAGGTCTTTCGCATTTTCAGCTAAGGTAATATTGATAGTTGTTTTGCCGGCTACAGACACTTCCTGCTTGGTATAACCAAGATAAGACACTTCCAACGTGGCATTGACCGGCAACTCCAGGGTGTATTTTCCGTCCAAATCGGTGGCAGTTCCATTGCCGGGTTTGCCTTTTTCAACCACGTTTGCGCCGATGATAGCTTCACCGGTTTCGTCCGTGACAGTTCCGGTGAGTGTCTTTGTAGCATCGTTTGTCACAGGATTTGTTCCTTTGGGAAACAAATACACAATGTTAACACCTTGCTCCCTGAAAGTGATTGCTGTCTCTTTCAATAAAGCATCCAATGTGTTTTTCAACGACGCATCGGAAACCGAAATGGACGTTACTTTGTCCAAATCTTTCAGGTCTTCACTGTAGAAAAAATTAAAACGGCTGTTCTTCTCAATTTCTTTCAAAATTTCTTTTACCGGTTTGTTTTTTACATCAACCGAAATCTGCGAAAATAGGTTCGCAGAAAAGAACAACAATAAGAGAAGACTTGTTAAACGCCTTGGAAGACGTTTAATACTTTGTAGTGTTTTCTTTCTCATGGTATTTTGTAATTTATAAAGTTAACGATGATTGATATCATCATATAATATACAGACAAGTCCGGCTTTTCAACTATTTGGTTTTGGTTTTTAACTTATTTTAATACATCTTCATTGCGGGCTTTACCGGTTTTTCAAAATTCATTGAAATATTTATTTTTTCGGTTATCTTTCTGAAACAGTATAGAACTATCTTTTACTGTAATGGTAATCGGTGATGTGAGAGATAGCGCATCTAACACAGATTCAATATTGGCATTATCCACAGACCCTGTAAACCGGAGTAATTTAACCGATTCATCTTCAAACAAAAAATCGATATTGTAGATGCGGGAGATCGTAGTTGCTATGTCTTGAAGTGTTTCATTTTCAAAACGTAAACGGTTTTTCCGCCAATCGGTAAAATTGCTCGCAATCACTTTGCCGGAAGATATTTTTTGGGTGGATTTATTGTACACGACTCGTTCATCCGGTTGCATAATCCTTGTTTCATCGGGTAAGGTCACTTTCACTTTTCCTTCTACCAACACAACAGATATAATATTGTCGTCGTTATATGCCTTGATTCCGAACGTGGTTCCCAAAACTTCTATATTCATATCTATACATTGTACGCTAAAAGGCTTTTGGGCATCGTAAGCCACTTCAAAGTAGGCTTCACCGTCTAATTGCAAAAACCGGTCTTTTTTATTGTATGTACTGTTGTAGGTTAATTTGGAACTCGAATTGAGCCAAACCCGGCTACCGTCCGGCAAGGTGATATTGGCTTTTTCTCCCTGTTCGACACTGACAAGCAACGGATTTTCTATCTCGCCTGTTTTGTTTATTCCTGCGAATTGATACGTGCTATAGCCAAGAACAATGGGCAAAATAATAGTAGCAGCAATACGCCACCATTTATAGGTTATCGTTTTGACAGTCACTTTAGATGTTCCAATTTCTTCTTGAATATTGCTTAACATCCTTTGTTTCAAATCTTCACTGATTTCAACCGGAGAATTTTGAATTTGATAGTCAATCCAACTATTTAACTGGGGATTATTCCGAATAAAATCAATTAATTCAGCTACCTCCTGTTCGTTCGCTTGATTGACTATATATTTTTCAAACAGCTCTAAATATTGTTCTTTGTCCATCCTCTTGACTATTTTCTACATATTATACAATTATCTCCCACAAATAAACTACTAATAAATTATTTTTATTGTTATTTAACATATCAATAATCAAAGAAGATGGATTGTTTCGCTACGCTCATCATTAACACTAATTTGTTTTTTTCACCGAAAGCCCAACGAAATCTGCCGGATAATCGGTTTCAATAATATCGGGATTTACGGAAAGTTCTTTTTTATAAGCTTCTAACCTGACCTCAAGCGGTTTTATCTTGTCGGCTGTTGAAGGGATGGATGTCATGCACATGACTCCATGGCTGTGCAATAAGTCGTAAACTTCCTGTTGTGCCGGATCCATCGTATACTTGACATAAGCCATCAGACGATTCCATGGAATACCGGCATTTTTATATGCCTCATACATTTCCCTGTTGCTGATTTCACAGCAAAACATCACATTATCGTTCCGCTCGTAGTAGAACAGACATTCTTCAAGAGAACGCACTGATAACATAATGTTAGGATATTTGCTCCATTTCCCTTTCAAATTATCAGAATACAACTGCCAGGGTACGCCCTTATTGTCGAAATTAAAAGCCGTTTTGCCGTTGCCCCATTCGAGCATTTCATCAAGGCTTAGAATCTTGTAGGGCGTAACATTTCCCTGTCTGTCTTTGAGGTAAAATTGCTGCAATTCCGCATACGTGTAATCCGACACTTTGCCCGTTCCCGTTGTGGTGCGGTCAATCGTTTCATCGTGCATCAATACAAGCACACTATCTTTGGTCAGGCGAGGGTCTATCTCGAAAAATGACGGCATCAGGCTCAATGTTTTTTCGCACGATGCGATACAATTTTCGGGGTATCCTTCTATCATGCCACCCCTGTGACCGCTAATGATGATGTCTTTTTCGGGGGCATAGCGAAAAAACTCCTGCAAGTCAGACAGGCTGCGAATATCAACCGTATGCAAGGGATGACCACCGCTACACATGCAGAACGCAAAACAACAGGATGCAAGCATGATGCTGCAAAAAAAAGTTATCTGTTTCATACTTATACGTTTTTAATTTGTCGCCTCTTTACCGGATAAATTTCTGTGATTCCGTCTTTTTAGTATCCGACACGACACAGACCAAGACCCCTTTGGGTAGTTGTCCCAACGGTATGCTTACGTGTTGGCTTCCTGCCTTATGTTCCTGCTTGTAAACCAATGTGCCGTTGGCGGTATAGATAGCGATCTGAACATGTTCTGTCAGGGGTTCTGAAAACTGCAAATCCAACTGATTTTCTGTTTTCAGTAAACCGAACCATTGAGGTGAAGAGTTGACAGCCGTTATTTTCGTATCATCCATCGTTTTAACAGCAAAATATACAGCATTCCCATCATTCATCGTAACGGTAACCGTTGTTGTTCCACCGGCGGGAGGTGAAAAAGCAACACCCGGTGTATTCTCAACAGGTAGCCATTCACCTTTCAACGTAATTGTTGTCTCCGTAGGTTGAGTTATCCAGCCAAACACGCTGTTCGTTTGCGGATTGAGATTGGGATTCGATACGGCAAACTCATGTCGCCCTGTCTGCGGATCTAATTTATCCATCAACAAATGTTTTGAAGACGTTGATTCTACTATACCAAATGGAATCGCATTGACAGCAGTGAAAAAACTATAAGCGGTAATATGAAGCGGCTTATACGTAAGGGCATGCATAGCAGTCGATTGAGATTCTATGGTGAACACATCGCCTCCGTTGTCACCGATATGAGTTGCCAAATCTTCCATAACCTCCTGTGTAGCCGCAGGGACAACAACAAAGACATAACCGGCAGAGGCAGGCTTTATTCCATGTTTAAGATATGCCTTGGCAGCCTTCGATGTTGAGATGGGAGAGGCATAATCTGATCCGGAGTGGTCGGGCGTCGTTTGCGAATCGTAGAAAATGACAATGTCATCATTGGCCCGGGGAATATAATAACCGGTACCCAAAGGCGTAATCAACCAGTTATTTGCCGTTGAAGGAATCGTTGACTGATAGGGATTGCGCAAGGTATTGCCATTGTGTAGTAACGGAGCATCCTCCGAAGAAATAATTTCTTGAAACAAATTAGTCGCCGTAATCCAATTAGTGCTGTACGTCCCGGACGAACCGATATCACTACCCAAACTGATGATCATATTTTCAAACGCAAACATGGATTTTTTGAAGACTAAATTGGTTGGCGTAAACCGTGAACTATTACTCCAAGTATCTATTTGGTCGAAATCGGTAGTGAACACGCCGCAATCGCCGAACGACAATCCGCCGGAAAAGTTTTTGGTGTTCGTGAATTGATCAAAGCGGTCGGTAGTGTTTTTACCGGGCATCATATCTTGCCATGTAGTATAATGGACAGTGGTCGTTCCCGGAATCACATTCCAATCCCAACCGCCTCCGGTATTGGTTGGATAACCGCTGGCGGCCAATGTGCCGTTGCCATAGGTGATTTCTAATACGCCGTGACTTTGGTAACGTCCGAAACGATTGGTGCCGCTGTAAATCTCAGACCCCCACAGATTGGTTGTTGGAGCGTGCATAGTCGCCACCCAGTTGTTTTGGCGGAAAATAGCCGCAGGGCTATAGTTGAACGCATAAAATCCTTCATACACATTGGGAGCAACAGCATAGTTGCCGGATTGAAAAAAATAATTGTATGCGCCTGCCAATTCCTCATCAATATCTGTTCCCATGCAATCGCCTCCTATTTCCACCAATTTTTCAAACTCATTCTTGGAGAAATAAACATTCATGCCGCCCAAACCAAAAGGGTTTCGGCCGGAAAATGTATGTGCGTAATGGCGCGTATCGTTTGTACTGAGAGTCGCCATCGTATAAATAGCGAGAATAGCTTTCTTAAAACGCTCATAAGCCTCTTCGGACAATCTAAATTCCGTACCTTTGAATGTATAGATGCCGGCCAAAAACGGCTGATAAGCATACATATAGTTATTGTAATGCGTATTGTGATGAAATCCCGTCCCATCCGGTTTGAACATATCGTTACTTCCGGGCACATATTCCGTACTGCGTTCCATGAAACGTTTTACGGCTTTGAGTTCGCGGACAGCTAAAGCATCCTCGCCATGAAACATGGCAATGGTTTGCATGTAGGACAAATAGAGATAAATAATGTCGGAGTTGATACTTCCCAAGTAATCACTTTCCGGTTCGTACATCGTGTCATAGAATGAAATCCATCGAGCCAGTTTAATGATTTCCTCCCGTTGATTTCCGGTACAGGTAGGGATAATTGTCAAAAGTAATGGAATCACCGTCTGCGGGGCTGTATACGCATTGCAATAATAGAGAATGTTACAACCTTCCGAAAAACCTTGGTCAAACAGGTGCTCCAAATAATCAGAGAAAGCCGTTTTCATATCCTCAGCACCGGTTGTTTCTATTGCTCCGGCCAAGTAACCCAACCGTTGCAAGATCGTAACGACAGATTCGAACGTTAATCCTGAAACGGTCGTATCGATGACTTTTCCCGAAAGTGTTCCATCACTGTTGCGCACAATATTCAGAGTAGTGACGTAGTCTCTTGCCAGTCTGGCTTGGTCTGCATTGTAGGTGGGGGTTAGATGCTGTTTTTGAGCAATACGCAAGTTATTCAAGTCGTTTAATTCCTGTACCGTAGGTTCCGTTATGGGTAATTCGGTGGAATTGACTGCATTGGCATACGTCCGGAGGGCACGTCCAAAGCCTTTGGTATAATCTGATTGATCCGTATTTTGTGTCAAGTAACTGCGATCAAGCACCCAGTGTGTGCCCGGCACACGTCCGGTTTGAGTGGGTTGATTGAGGTGGACATCATCGAAAAATAGCTTTCGAGGGGCATCATCCGTAGGTTTGAGCGTGAAGCGCAAAGAGGAGATTTGCCGGTTAGAAGTAGAAGCATATTCGTTGTATGCGCGATTAAACTCCCGCCAACCCCGCGTATTACATAGAAAATTAGCCGTTCGCCAGACTGTTGTTCCATTCAGGATAAATTCTACTACTAACGTATCGTTAGTTGCGGAGGGAATATACAGGTCCATGTAGGCACTGTTGGTAGCATTTATCGTGAGGAGGGAAGGCAGAGTCACAATCAACTGTGATTTGCCCGCAGTAGTCCATTGCAGGCTTTGGGAACCTTCCTTATAGTGTTCCGTAGAAACGGATAGTGTACCATTCGACGCCGTCCAATCGGAAGAGATGACGTCACTCTCAAAAGTATAGTCCTGCCCAAACAGGATAGATGTTGGGGCAAATAGAAGGATGAATATCCTTGTAATCGTTTTTTTCATCTTTTTCATCTTTTTATTTTTTTAAAACTTAAGTTAATGTTTGATTGGCACCAAGTGTGTATAGTGCAACTACTAACTTTAATTATGATTATTCATTACTGTTTAAGCATTCCGCTTCTTTTATTTGCGAACCCCACAAGGCATAATACAACATCACCAATTCGCAAAACGCCGATAACAGCCATGTCCATCTCCATGAACCCAAAATATCTGCCAATCCTCCCTGTATGAGTGTAAATACAGCTCCTCCAAATACGGCAGAGATAAATACACCGGATGCTTTTGAAGTATATTTGTTCAAGCCTTTGATGGATAGAGAATAAATACAACTCCACATGGAAGAATGTAGAAGTCCTATAGCCACCAGGAACCACAGATTTTGAGTGATGATGGTAATGAGGATCAATATCGTCGCAATGATAGTTGTTGTAACCAGTTGAGTCCGGGCAGAAATTTTACTAAAGAAACTCGAAATAGATCTTCCTACAAAAAATCCACCCCAATATAATGTTGAAAGTAAGGCATGTATTCCCAAATCCATTCCACCAATGATAATATCTGTTTGCCCAAAAAAGGTGACAGGATGTCCGGATGCTTTCAACTCCAATGCGTTGAGATTGATATTGGCACCGATAGCCACTTCCGTTCCTACATAAAAGAAAATGGCGAGCACCCCCAATGCAAAATGCCTGAATGACCAGATGCTTCTTTCCAGTTTTTCTCCGGCTACAGCTCTTGTGTTTGCAATATCCGGAAGATGAAGTTTTTTTGTGATTAAAATAACCACCAAAACACCTGTAATCAATACGGAAAGAGGTAGTAGCAATTGTTTAATTTCTACTTGTCCAATTGAAATTCCGCTGAATATCACTAATGTCACGAAGAACGGAGCAGAAGTGGTGCCAATTGAATTGATGCCTGTCAAAATATTTAACCGCTGCACGGGTTGAGTTCCGCGCAGCCGGTAAGAAGCAGCATAAGGATTGACAACCACCTGAATGATTGCCGCAGAGGTGCCCATTAAATAAGAACCGGCAACGAAAATAATAAATGCAAATGGGATGACAGCATCTCCAATGCTGAAAACCAGATCAGGAAATTTATACCCGAGCCAAGAAGAACACAGGTATACAAGCAATCCTGAAAGCATGAAAGACAGACCTCTCAGGATGGTGCTTTTGTATCCGAAAGCATTGACCCATTTACTTCCTAACGTTCCATTTAATAAATATCCCAAAAAGAAAAAGAAAGAAATTAACGTGGTAAACGTATTCTTAAAACTTCCTGCATGGGCTAAAAAAGTAAACTTCAGGGGTGCCTGCAACTGTTCATTGACAGTGGTCATAAACCCAACAATGAAGTAGATAAATGTGATGATTAGGAACGGCGCAAGAGGGTTGCTCTTTTCTGTTTTCATAAGAGCATTGATTTGAGTACCGGAATAATGCCTTTTGCTTTTATGTCATCCACCATCTGCAAATACGTCTTTACAAATGTATCGGCAACTTTCAAATCTGTGCTTAAGAAGGGTGATAATCCAAGAAAATCAACAGGTTTGTCACTCGCAATCAAATCCAAATCCTCTGCAGTCAGCCAAGGCTCATTGATTTCAAACGACGCACCGTTGTCATCGGTTTTATATTTCAGATAGTGACGGTAAGCAGCAAACAGAAATGCTACACGGGTAAGTTCTGCTTTGTCGCGAATCATTTTTATCAAATTGGGCATCACGTAAATAGGAATTTTAGATACACCATCGGCACACAAGCGGCTTAGTTGGTCGCTCACAGAACGGTTGCCGAAACGCTCAATAAGCGTTTGCTTATACAGTTCCAAATCGGTGTTTCCGGGCGCAGGAACGTAGGGCGTAATATCCTTGTCCATGAATGTGCGCAGGAAGCGAGCAAAAAGTTGGTCGTGCATGGCATCGTCCACCTTACGGTAGCCACTCAAAAAAGAGGGGTAGGAGAGCAGTGTGTGGGAAGCGTTGAGCAGGCTGAGTTTCATGTTTTCATAAGCTGTCACGTCATTGGTAAACTCTGCACCAACTTGTTCCCAAGCAGGACGACCGGCAATGAATTGATCTTCGATAACCCATTGGATAAAATCTTCGCAGTAAACGGGAGCATGATCGTTGGTGCCGTTTTTGAGGTTCAAACGTTCTATATCTGCAGGCGTAGTGGCAGGAGTGATGCGGTCAACCATACTGTTGGGAAAGGTGACGTTTTGAGAAACCCATTTGGCCAATTCGGCATCTTGAGCTGCAATGAAGGAGGTAAACGCGCGCTTTGCGGTAGTACCATTGTGTTGCAGATTGTCGCACGAGAGAATCGTAATAGCACCGGCACCGGCTGCTTTACGCTTGCGCAAGCCTTCGGCAACGAAACCGAAAACAGTTTTAGGATGCTGTGGGTTCTTCAGGTCGTGAACGACAGCTTCATTGTCGAGGATAAATTCGCCGCTGTGTTTGTCCATGTTATACCCGCCTTCGGTAATGGTAAGTGTGATAATCTTCGTTGCAGGGTTGGCTATCTTGTCGAAAACAGCTTGCGGATTTTCTACTCCCCAAATAAGTTCCACGATTGAACCGATGGTGTATGCTTCATCTTTGCCGTTGCGTCCACACACGGTGAGGGTGTAGGTAGTATCTTGGCGCTTGAGTGCGTTAAACAAGCGTTCGTCGCCGGGCAGAAGCATTACACCACAGATACCCCAGGCATGCTGGCTGACATCAGCCAACAAGTTGTCTGTAAAAAACGCTTCGTGCGCACGATGAAAATTGCCCACACCAATGTGAACGATACCCGCCTTTACTTCGGCGCGGTTGTACTGAAATTGACTCATTTGTGTATTCATGTTTTTCTATTGTTAGTTAATATATACATGCTAAAATCACCAACACTATTAAATAATAATGTTTTGCTAATTGTGCTTTCATAAATGCCAAAGCTTTTGAAAGTTGTGTTTGAACAGTGGATTCTGCCAGATTTAACTCCTTGGCTATTTCTTTGATTGAATACCCCCTGTTTTTACTGAGCAGAAAAATCCGTTTTCGTGCAGGAGGTAATTGTTGCGCCAATTTATCAATCATCTCTTCCAACATCTTCCGGTTAATTTCTTTTTCGGTGGAATAATCCGAAATAGAACCACTTTGCTTGAAGTATTCCTGATAAATATATACAACGGTTTGATGTTCTAATTCATTTAAGAGCATGTTTTTTGCAATGGTACACAAGTAAGAGAAAAAGGATTTATCGGAAGCGATGAGTTGTCGAGTTTCCCAAATCTTGACGAATGTACGTTGTGTCAATTCTTCCGATAAATAGGTGTTCCCATTGGATATTCTCAAAATGAAATTATAGAGTTTTCCGCTGTATTGGTCATACAATTTTTCAAAAGCAAGCGAAGAGCCTTCTTTGAGTAAGTTGAGATTGAAAGAATCATTGGTTTCCATGATTACTTTTGAAAATCGCACAAAATTACTTTTTATATCCGACAGTTTGTGTTAATACCGGCGCTTCGGTTTCGCTCAATTGCAAAGCCGCTTTCACTTCGGCTTTGTCGAACCAACCTCTGACCACAGTACCTAAACCGGCAGAAGCGCAATATAAATACACATTCTGAGAGATATAACCAACATTGACGGTTGCCCCTTCGATATCATTTTTAGTCAAATCGGCCACAAAAACCAAATTTAAGGGCGCAACGGCTACAACACCCTGATTGCCGGTTTTTGAGCGAAAATCGCCTTTCACCTTTTGTGTCAAGGTGTTTTCTTTGGCATCATAGACATAAACGCCCGATTTCAGCACCACATACAGAATAAATTCCTGCTTGTTATTGGCCGACGGAACCGTCCGTTTATCGTCGCGATTGAAACCGTAAGCCGCCCATAACAAGTCGGATAACGTCTGTTCGTCCAATTCCTTATCGGAATATTCACGCGTTGTTTGGCGGTCGCTTAACGCTTCCATCAACGGTTTACCTCCTGTTTTCTGAGGCTGTGGCAAAGCAATATCCTGTGCTTTACAAGAAATACATAAACTCGCCATCACTGTAAAAATTAATAACTTTTTCATACCTTTATAATTTATAAAATTTCAATCTAATTGGTAACCAAACGATTTGAGGAACTTATCGCGGTTGCGCCAATCTTTTTCGACTTTGACAAACAGTTCGAGAAAGACTTTCTTGTCGAAAAATTTTTCAATGTCTTTGCGGGCCATAGAGCCTACTTTTTTGAGGGCTTTGCCTTGGTCGCCAATGATGATGCCCTTTTGTGAATCGCGTTCTACGATGATGAGCGAGCGAATACGAATGATTTTCGGCTCCTCTTCAAACGTTTCCACGACCACTTCCACCGAATAGGGAATCTCCTTTTGATAGTACAGCAGAATTTTTTCACGGATAATTTCCGTGACAAAAAAACGTGCCGGACGGTCAGTCATCTGATCTTTGTCGAAATAAGGCGGGGATTCGGGAATCTGCTCCTCAATTCGCTTTTTCAGATAGTCGATGTTGAATTTATTAGTGGCAGAAAGCGGAATAATTTCTGCTGCCGGCAACAATTCCTGCCATTCTGCTACTTTCTTCTCCAAATCTGTTTGGTTAGATAAATCTATTTTATTGATAACCAGCAGGATAGGCGATTCTACCTGTTGCACTTTTTGCAGAAAAAAATTATTCTTGTCGATTTTCTCTACCATATCCGTCACATACACCAATACATCTGCATCGCCCAGAGCCGATTCGGAAAAACTAAGCATGCTTTCTTGAAGTTTGTAGTTGGGTTGCAACACGCCTGGTGTGTCGGAATAGACAATCTGCATCTCGCCGGTGTTGACAATACCCATGATGCGATGACGCGTGGTTTGTGATTTGGATGTGATAATCGACACTTTTTCGCCCACCAACACATTCATCAGCGTAGATTTCCCAACATTAGGATTCCCCACAATATTCACAAAACCGGATCTATGCATCATAATAGTTATTAGAGTTTAGAGTTTAGAGTGTAGTTAGTAGAGTGTAGAGTGTAGTTAGTAGTGTGTAGTTATTAGAGATTAGTCAGAAAACAAAGTGTAATATCTCACCCTAACTACACTCTAAACTCTAAACTCTACACTCTAATTATAGCCCCACTTCAAGTATGTTGCGCCCCAGGTGAAGCCGGCACCAAAGGCTGTCAGGATGATGTTGTCGCCTTTTTTGAGTTTGGGTTCCCATTCCCACAAACAGATCGGAATGGTGCCCGCACTGGTGTTGCCGTATTTTTCAATGTTGATCATCGCTTTTTCCGGCGGAACGCCCAAATAGTTCACCACCGAGTCGATGATGCGCATATTGGCTTGATGGGGTACCACCCAGTCGATTTGTTTGGTTGTGAGGTTGTTGCGTCTGACGATTTGTTCGCAGGTATCAACCATGTTGGAAACGGCGTGTTTATACACCACTTTTCCGTCTTGCCAGATATAATGCAGACGTTGATCGACTGTTTCGTGCGTCGCAGGATGGGCCGAACCGCCGCCGTACATGTGCAGGTTTTCGGGCGTACTGCCGTCAGAACGCAGAATAGAGTCGATGATTCCGACTTCTTCTTCTGTGGCTTCCAATAACGCACAACCGCAACCGTCCGCAAAAATCGGACAGGTATTGCGATCGGTGTAATCGGTGTATGCGGACAATACATCGCCCGCTATGACCATTATTTTTTTGTATCTTCCGGAGACAATGAAACCGTTAGCCACTTCCAGAGCATAGATGAATCCGCTGCAGGCTGCCTCCATATCGAAACAAAATGCGTTTGTCATCCCCGTTTGAGCGGCTGTGATGGCTGCTGAACTGGGAAGCGGATAATCCGGCGTTGAGGTAGCAAACACCACTGCTTCTATTTCCGCAGGATCAAAAGGGTGTTTCTGTTGCAGGCTTTCAATGGCTTTGATCGCCAAATACGATACCCCACAACCTTCTTCAGGCTTCAACACCCGGCGTTCTTTAATACCAATACGTTTGAGAATCCATTCATCGGACGTCTCAACCATGTTTGACAATTCGTCGTTGTTCAAACGGTATTGTGGAACATAAGCGCCCACCCCTGTGATTACTGCATGAATCTTGTTCATTCTGCCACTGCTGCTTTATCAATAATAACTTTACCTTTGTAAAACAATTTTCCTTCGTGCCAGTGTGCACGGTGATACAAATGATATTCGCCGGTCGTTTGATCCAAAGCGATCTGTGGAAGCACAGCATTGTCGTGTGTGCGTCGTTTGTCCCTTCTTGTTTTACCTACTCTCCGTTTGGGATGTGCCATTTTCTTAGTTTATTTAATTAGTTTATATTTTACTTTTTAATTTCTTTTCTTTGTCGAGTTGTTTTTGTCTTTCGTGCATGCCGAGAATCAGTTCAATCGTTTCTTCGTGCGTAAGTATCTTGTGTTTGCCTTCGCTTTTCTCTTCAATGTCAATATCCTCGACTATTTCAATGTCGTCATCGAAATCAACACCCTCATTGCTATCGTCATCGTCTACATCATCAGTGTCGCTGATCACCACGTGCTTTTTCAAATGACTCATCATGGAGCGACTGCATTGACCGGCAGGATGTACATGTTTGAGCGGGATTTCCAAAGCCACAAACTCGTACAAAAACCACGCAATGTTGATAAAACCCTCTCTTTCAGGGATTACCACCACGTCGTCGGCTCCTTCGGCATACTCTGCCCCTAATTTTACGACTAATTTTGCCGTCGTGTCAATAGGGAAATCCATTGCTTCCAAACAGCGATCACACGCGATAGTCACGTTTCCGTTTAGCTTAAAATCGAAGACAAAAACCTCATCCACACGCGTCACCGTAAGGGTTACTTTGACTTCTCCTTTTTGTATATCCTCAGATTCTATGTTTGTAAAGAACTGAGTATCAAGCAAGTATTCAATTTTTTGAACATCTTGCCGCATACCAATCAAGTCGACTTTATATGCACTAAACTTTCCCAAAACACAAATTTGTTTAAAAAATACCTAAACAAAAACTTCTGCAAAGGTAGACATTTTTATAATACAAACAAAGTATTAGGCAAAAAAAATTAAAAAAATTATCGCTACGACTTCCGTACCGGAATAATTTTTCAAAAAGAAAGAGACCCGCACCGGAAAAAAAACGAAACGAAACTATGTACAAAAACCCGTGCGGGTGCTCTTTCTAAAACTATATCCTGCTCCCTTTGGGGAGCTCAGCTAACTAACCAGTAGCCTCAGGCTACTGGGGAAAGGCA
>JAISKM010000156.1 GCA_031261285.1 Candidatus Symbiothrix sp.
AAACTCCTATACGGGAGTTGCTTACCGAACAACGTCAACTCAATCAAAATGTCAAAGAACAACTAAATTTATTTGAATATTAAATTTTTGTTAAATATTAACGCAACAGTAGTAATTAACCATTAACCATTAACCATTAACCATTAACCATTAATCATTATTTCAGAAAATTCCCCCTGCACAGCCGGCTGTACGAAAAAACGAAACGAAAACAAAACGCAATAGCCAACCATGCAAAGGAGGGAATATCTCACACATAGACATAAAAAAAGCGCGGACAAAATTCAATTTATCTGCTTCGTGAGGTCTTCGAATACCTAAATAGTCACATAAATATGAATCAAGTCCACGCCAATCGGCGCGAACGTCATCACTTCATTCTTAACTATTTTTTGAAATTTTCGAAGTTTCACGAAGTAAGAATAAAAGCTATAACGCTTTTCCAAAATGTCTTAAAATGTGTGTATCACATTATTTTTCTATCATACGCCTGTTTTTTCTTTTACATTTATATTATGGGATTCCCGCCTTCGCGGGAATAACATCGCAAAGGTAAACACAATTTTTGAATTGTGCAAATTTGTTGATAATTATTTTTGCTATGCTGCGCCCGGAGGAACTAAATCTGCAATTATCCCTCCGTTTGTTCCTCCGTTTGACGATAAAACTTCAGATTATCGGGATTAAATTCCGTGATGTATTTCTGAATTTTTGCGATTTCTACTTCGGCGAGTGTGACGTAGACTTCGGCAGAGCTGCCAAATTGTTCGTAATCACGATTGGCATCCGACAACAACAAATACGACAACGTGATGTTGCCCGCAGCCTCCACTAAACGGCGTGCTTGGAAATCAATCAGCGGCTGATTGCGCGTTTCTGCTACAAATGGTACTAATTTTTCGTAGATTTCTACCAAATGAGCGACGCGATTTTGCAAACCGTGCAGTTTGGCGTCTAATTTTTCTTGCTGATACACCTCTTTCCAGTGCGACAGATAGGTGCCCGTGAGGACGTGACGGATGGCTGCCACCACCTGCAATTGGGTCGTCCCTTCGTAGATATTCGTAATACGGGCATCGCGATAGTAACGTTCGCAAGGATAATCTTTCATGAAACCCGAACCGCCGTGTATCTGAATCGTGTCGTAGGTGTTTTGATTGGCATATTCGGTGTTCATGGCTTTGCCCAGCGGCGTGAACGCGTCGGCTAATTTCTTGTATTTCTTGAGTTCAGCCTTTTCGTTTTCGTCCAATTTGCGTTCTTTTTCGATGTCTTCCAAGATTTTGTAGACGTCCACAAAGCGTGCTGTTTCGTACAAAATGGCACGTGAGCCGTCCAATTTGGCTTTGATGTTGGCAATCATTTCGTAAACTGCCGGAAATTCGATAATGGCTTTGCCAAATTGTTTGCGGTCTTTGGCGTATGCAATGGCCTCACGGTAAGCCGCTTCCGACAAGCCGGTTGCTTGTGCCATGATGCCCAAACGTGCACCGTTCATCAACGACATCACGTATTTAATCAACCCCAATTTGCGAGAACCACACAATTCTGCCTTGACATTTTTGTAAGTCAATTCGCAGGTGGGTGAGCCTTTGATACCCATTTTATTTTCGATGCGACGCACATTGACGCCACCGTCGTTTTTGTCGTAAATGAACATCGACAGTCCGCGACCGTCTTTTGTGCCTTCCTCCGAACGCGCCAACACCAGGTGAATGTCGGAATCGCCGTTGGTGATAAACCGTTTCACGCCGTTCAATCGCCAGCAATCGTTGGCTTCGTCGTAAGTGGCACGAAGCATCACGGCTTGCAAATCGGAGCCTGCATCCGGCTCCGTCAAGTCCATTGACATGGTTGCGCCGGCGCACACACGCGGGATGTATTTTTGTTTTTGGGCTTCGTCACCAAATTCGTAAATTGTTTCCGCACAATCTTGCAATGCCCACAAGTTGCAAAAGCCCGCATCAGCGCGTGCAGCCATATCGGAAGCCATGATGAACGCCACCATCGGCAAATTTAATCCTTCGTAGCGGCGAGGCATCGACAGTCCCATCAAGCCTGCTTGCGTGGTTGCTTTCAGGTTTTCAGCTGTGCCGGGAGCGTACACTACGCGATTATTCACCACGCTTGGACCCACATGGTCTACTTCTTCCGCATTGGGAGCCACCACTTCACCGATGACGTCGCCCGCCACTTCCATCACTTTTTCGTAGCTGTCTAAAGCGTCCTCAAAATCGACCGGCGCATAATCATAGTTCTCTGCATCGGTGTAATTCCGCTCTTTCAGTTCCGCAATTCGACGCATCAACGGATGATGCAAATGGTGCTTCAAAGCCGGATTATCTAAATAAAAATTTGACATGATATGTTGTTTTTTATGTTATTTGTTTTATAATTTTTATAACTTGCTATAGGTTATCCCCAAAAGAATTGCTATTCCAAAACTCAAGAGTGAACCAATTAATACATATTCTGTTTTTGCCGTATTTGTTTCTCTAAATCGCAAAATTGTTTTTGCGGCGATAATAAAGCCAATTGCAGCCCATTGACCAACTAAGATTAAGATTAACGACAAAATGCGTTCCAAGAAGCCAATCACTCTGCCGGCGTTCATCAAAGTAGCGTTTTCTTGCGGACTTTTTTCATCAATTGGAAAAATAAAATTTGCTTCCATAAATTTTTTGATAAAAATGTTGGCAGGCTTTGTGCAGGCAATCAGCGCAAAAAGTATAAAAGCACATTGCGGCGGCGGGACACAATAAGGCTGAAAAGGCAGATATGACCGACAATATAGCATTACTACAAACGTAATAAATGCAAAATGCAACGCTTGGTCAATAAAGAACAGGTATTTTTCCAAACTGTTTTTGCGAATAAAGTAGCTTTTGACGATGTCTAAACCTAAATGAAACAAGGCTATAGCCAATGATGCCCACAAAAACGGCCATGCAAAACAAGCAAATGCCCACGAAAAGCCCAAAACAACGAGTGTATGGTAGAAAACCTCCTTAGAAAAAAGTTTCCGGTCTTTGGCATCGCACCATTGATGTGGCTGGCAATTAAAATCTGCCAACAGATGAGCAGCAAACTGTAAAAAAAGCAAGGTGTAGTACATTTTAATGATTTTTATTTGATTACTATTCAGTTAATTGTTTTTTCAAAATAATCCACAGCACTCTTAATAGCATACCAGCCGGTAGACGTAGAGTGTTGATTGATGGTAGATTGTCCTTTTTTCAATATCTCCGTGATTTCTTTCTCTGATTTATATAACAATTTGTAGAAAATGACTTCACTTTGCGCCCTTTTGTATTTGGAAAATAACACATCCAAAAAATTCATGACAGGTGTAAAAACCTCATTCCAATCGTCTTTTGTGCTTCTAAAAACAAGGGTGTTTTTGGTCGTTGCAATTTCATTAATAGCTCGTCCGGACAAATAAATAGCCTCGCCGTCAATGATGCCTTTCTGTTTATTCCAAATCGAAAGCTCACCTACGCCAATTGCAACACGAATGCCATATTCTTTAAAATCTTTCAAATCTTGTCCCTTTTTCTTATTCTCCTTAATATCTAATGCTTTCACATAAGACTTTATTAACAAAGCTACCCTTAAAGCCAATTCCGGTTTTTCCAAGACACATTCGATGTAATCGCCTTTAATTAGACGTCCAAAAAAGACCTCAGGGCCAAAAGTTAGTCTCAATTCGTCCAACAATTGATTCAAACTTTTTTCCAATCCTAAACGCTGCTTCACATTCAAAGATGTGGAAGAAACGATGTCTGCTGATATTGTGGCTTTATTCATACTCAAAATATCGGTAAATTTACCGATAAATGCCAAATATCGGTAAATTTACCGATAAATGCCAAATATCGGTAAATTTACCGATAAAAGTCATTTGCTATTCTTTTTGTAATACTTAATCATCTGTGGCACAACGGTTTCTATATCACCCGTAATCACATAATCGGCAACAGAATTGATTGGCGCATTCGGATCATTATTGATGGCAATAATCATAGAAGACTCCTGCATGCCGGCGATGTGTTGAATTTGACCGGAAATGCCGCACGCGATATACAATTTAGGACGTACCGTGACACCTGTTTGACCGATTTGACGTTCATGTTCGCAATAACCGGCATCCACAGCTGCGCGTGATGCGCCTACTTCCGCACCAATCGTGTTCGCCAAATCGTGCAACAATTGGAAGTTCTCTTTGGAGCCAATGCCGTAACCGCCGGACACGATAATCGGTGCACCTTTGATGTTGATTTTGGAGGCTTCGATGTGGCGTTCAATCACGCTCACCACGAAATCTGTGTCGGAAACGTATTTTTTCACGTCGTGCGCCACCGTTTGACCTTTATAATTGGCATCTAAAATTTCTTTTTTCATCACACCTTCGCGAACAGTTGCCATTTGCGGACGATTTTCGGGATTGACAATCGTTGCCACGATATTACCACCAAAAGCGGGGCGAATTTGATACAATAAATTGTCATACGTTTTGCCCTCTTTCTTCTCTTCGTGAGGTCCGATTTCCAACGCCGTGCAGTCAGCAGTCAAGCCGCTGAACAACGCAGACGACACGCGCGGACCCAAATCGCGACCGATGCTGGTGGCGCCCATCAAAGCAACCTGTGGCTTTTCTTCTTCAAAAAGTTTCACCAAAATAGCCGTGTGGGGTAGGGAGGTATAGGGATACAAACGGGCATCATCAAACGTGTGAAGGACATCTACACCGTAAGGAAACACCTGCGCGCCGATTTTGTCCAATTTTTCGCCAATCGCGACCGCTTCCAATTGGCATTTCAACTGGTTGGCAAGCGAACGCCCCTTGGTCAAGAGTTCGAGACTAACGTCTTCTACTTTGCCGTTTTCTATTTCAAGATATACAAATAAATTATTCATGTTACTCGCTTTTTATCCGATTGTATGATTGGTAATTAATTCCACGATGAGTTCTTCGATTGCTTGGTCGGAAGAATCCAGTGTTTTGCTCTCTTTTGCTTGGAAAACAACGCTTTCGATGGCTTTCACTTTCGTGGGTGAGCCGGAAAGTCCACATTGTTGCGGGTCGGCATTGACATCGGCGGCACTCCATTCGGTGGCTGCGACGCCTTTTTTGTGACGCAACAGCAATTTGGCATTGCGTGGGCGACAGTCGGCAGCCGAACCGTTGACGGTCACCAGCATCGGCAATTTACTTTCTACCACTTCCACGCCACGTTCCAAACGCCGTTTAATTTTTATTTTTCCGTTTTCAACCGACAGAATTTCTTCCGCGTATGTAATCTGTGGGATGCCCAATTTTTCGGCAACCTGCGGACCCACTTGAGCCGTGTCGCCGTCAATCGCTTGTCGACCGGAAATGATAATGTCGAAATCACCGATTTTTTTGATGGCTGTGCTCAAAGCATAGCTGGTAGCCAACGTGTCGGCACCTGCAAACGCACGGTCGGTCAACAAATAGCCACCGTCAGCCCCGCGAAACAAGCCTTCGCGCACAATTTCTTCCGCACGAGGAGGCCCCATCGTCAGCACAGTGACCGTAGAGCCGTCGTAACGGTCTTTTAAACGCAATGCTTGTTCCAAAGCATTCAAATCTTCCGGATTGAAAATAGCAGGCAATGCGGCACGATTGACCGTTCCGTCCTCCTTCATCGCGTCTTTTCCAACGTTACGCGTGTCAGGAACCTGTTTTGCAAGAACTATAATTTTAAAGCCCATATTAATTGTATAAAATTTAAGCAACCAAAATAGAGAAAAAATTGAAACAACGTTCGGTGTTAGCCGGTTATTTCATGTATGTATCAAATTATTTCAAATAGGTGTCAAACCATCTGAAAAATTCGCGATAAAACAGCACGCCGTTTTGAGGTTGCGAAATCCAGTGATTTTCGTTCGGATAAATCAACATACGTGAGGGGATGCCTCGCAGTTGGGCGGCATTGAACGCCATCATACCCTGAGATGCCAAGATTCGGAAGTCCAATTCGCCATGAGAAATCGCGATGGGCGTGTCCCATTTATCGACAAATTTGTGTGGGGAATTGGCAAACGATTTTTGTGCCGTGTAGTTGGATTTATCCCAGAATGCACCGCCCAAATCCCAGTCGGCGAACCACATTTCCTCGGTTTCAAGGTATTGCGCCTCCACGTTGAAGATGCCGGCATGTGCCCAAAAGGCTTTGAATCGCTTGTTGTGATTGCCTGCCAACCAATAGACGGAAAATCCGCCGTAGCTGGCTCCGGTGCAGCCTAAGCGCGTTTCGTCAACGAAAGGCTCTTTTGCCAAAGCGTCAATCGCCGAGAAATAATCTTTCATGTTTTGTCCGGCGTAGTCGCCGCTGATTTGTTCGTTCCATTTTTGACCGAAGCCCGGAACACCGTGACGGTTGGGTGCCACAATAATATAGTCGTGTGCAGCCATTATTTGGAGGTTCCAACGGGTCGACCAAAATTGGCTGACCGTGTTTTGCGGACCACCCTGACAATATAAAATAGCAGGATATTTCTTTGCGGGGTCAAAATCCGGCGGATACATCACCCACGTCAGCATATCTTCGCCCAAGGTCGTTTTAATCCAACGTTCTTCCACGCGACCCATCGTGATTTGTGCCAACAAGTCGGTGTTTTCTTGTGAAATATTGGTTTGTGAGCGGTCAGTGAGGTTCACTGCATACACTTCGGGCGGACAACTCATAGATTTCCGCAATCCAATCAAGGTGTTGGTGGCATACGACACAGAGGCGTAATCGTGCACACCCTCGGTTAATTTAGTGATGGAACCTTCGTTTTCCAAGACAGGTGCCAACGCATCCAATTTGAATAACTGATTGGTACCCAATTTGTTAGCCACAAAATAAATCGTGTGGGCTTTGTCCCAGCAAAAGGCGTCGACATTGTAATCGAAATACGTTGTCATCTCTCTTCTTTCGCCCGTTGGCAAGTGCTGTACGAACAGGCGATTTTTGTCTGCTTCGTAGCCGTCGCGTTCCATGCTTTGCCAAGCAATGTATTGACTGTCTGCCGAAAATGCCGGATTTTGATCGTAGCCCATCATGCCTTCGGTCAGATTTTTAGTCGTTTTCGTGGCAATATCATACAGGTAAATGTCTGAATTAGTAGACTGTGCGTAGGCTTTGCCCGTTTTTTTGCGACTGGTGTAAGCAATCGTTTGGCCGTCGGGCGACCATGCCAACTGTTCGATACCGCCCCAAGGACGCATCGGTGATTCAAACGGTTCGCCTTCCAACAGGTCGATGATGTTAACCAACCCTTTGTTGGCGTCAAAATCAGCCACGAAAGGGTGGGGGACACTCTCGACCCACTCGTCCCAATGCTTGTACATCAGGCTGTCGATGATGCGTCCGCTGGCTTTGTCGAGGTCGGGATAGATTTCCGAACTGGGCTTGACGGACGGCACGGTGCTGATAAATAACACTTTCTTGCCGTCGGGCGAAAATTGAAACCCTTCAATAGGGCGACTGTATATCGCGATTTGTCGCCGTTCGCTGCCGTCGGCGTTCATTTGCCAAATTTGATTGTCGTAGATAAACGCGATTGCTTTACCCTCGTTGATCCATTGTGCATCGCCTTCACTTTTTGCCGAATGGGTCAACTGTTTTTTGTTAGTGCCGTCGATATTCACTGTAAACAGTTCGCGGTTGCGTTTGTTCAGCGCAATATCTCCGTAAGACACGCCGTAGAGCACTGTTTTGCCGTCGGGCGAAACAGCACCGTCGCTCACTTGCCCCAGCAGATGCATCGCCTCACCGCTCAGGCGACCGGTGGCATTGGCTTGTGCGCCAACCAATGTCTTAAAACTATCGACTGCCGCTTTTTCGATGACTACATCTTTGTTGTTGTCTTGCTTGTTTGTGGGCTGGCAGGCCGAAAATAAAGTTATCATACCAATGAATAGCGTGTTTAATAATGGAATGCGTGTTTTCATTACTGTGGATATTGATCGATTTCTAATAGTTCTATTTCAAAAAACAGGGTGGAGCAAGCGGGGATGCTACCGGATGTAGTATAGCCATATCCCATTCCGTAAGGGATGCAAACTTCCCATTTGTCGCCGGTTACCATATTTTGAAGGGCGGTTGAAAAGCCCGTAACAACGCCATTGACGGCAAATTTGGCACCAACACCTTGGTCAAAAACGGTTTCCGAACCTAATTTTCCCTTGTAATTGATAACCACCGATGCTGTTTGAACAGGTTTCTCAGAGCCTGTACCGGACTTGATGAAGCGAACGTACACACCCGCTGTTCCGCCCGGAGTAGAAACAGCATGCCAGTCTAAAACGGTGTTTGATAAAGCTTTTTTTGCGATGCTGTCGTGCAACTGCTCGTTAAGTTCTCGCCAACGAAGGTTAATACCTGACGAAGCACGCGCTTCGCTTTCGATGGCTTTCAATTCATCCGTCACCGTATCGTAGTGCGTCGGATTTTTGTCCTCACTGTCCCAACTACACGCCGTAAAAGCCACGACTGTGAGAGCAAGTAATAATCTATAGACTATTTTTTTCATTCTGTTGTAATAAAATCAATTTTTTAATATCGCAGCAAAGGTAGTATAAATATTTTTATTGTGCAAATTACACTCCAAGCGACGCAATCGAAATGACATTTATGCCATCAGCACGCGTGTAACTCATACCTGTACCCGTAATTATGTTCAGCGATTTGGGAGGCTTGACTTTTTCTTTGTCTAACACTTCAACTAATTTTGTTAGGTTATGAGCGGCTTCGTCGAATTGTCCGGTACCGAGTTTTATTTCAAAAGCAGCCCAATCGCCATTATATTTTTGCACGATGGAATCAACTTCCAAACCACTTGAATCGCGATAATAATAAACCGAAGCATCATTTGCCTGAGCATAAACCCGGAGTTCGTGTGTAGCCAATGATTCAAACAAAAAACCTGTAAATTTTAAATTTTCAAGCAAGGTGTTTTTGTCTGCCCCAAGAGCTGCGACAGAAAGAGAAACATCTGTAAAATGCCGTTTAGGCGATTTTCGGAGAGAGGCGGAAGACCGAATATGAGTATTCCAAGCGGGTTGCTCTTCTGTAATCATCAACCGGTTGAGTGCATCAAGATATTCAAAAATAGTAGGTCTCGATATATCCGAGTTCTCTTTTTCGTTAATGTCAGCTGCCAACGTGGTAACGTCTACAATAGTTGCTGTGTTGCGAGCAAGTGAACGTAATACATTGCGTACTTTTATAGGGTCGCGTTTAACATTCGACACTCTGCTCATATCAATTTCAGCAAGCAATTCTATGTATGACCTGTTCAAATCCATAGCCTCTGATACCGTAGCACCAAGCAAAGTAGGAAATCCGCCAATTATTATTTTTTCAACAATAAATTCTAATTCTGTCGGCTCATCAACACTATCAATAGTCGCCCCTCCTAATAAGTTTTTCATACTTATCTTACCTGATGAGAAACCCATTTCTTGCCAAGTCATCGTGCGCATATTGAGGGTAGTAAATCGACCTGCCCCTGAGTGCATTTTTACAGTTTCTTTAGGATTCGATGAGCCTGTAAGGATGAATTGTCCTTTTTTCTTACGTTCGTCCACTTCGTGTCGTATGTATTGCCACAATTTAGGCTGTTCCTGCCATTCGTCAATCAATCGAGGCGTTGTGCCGATCAGTAGCCGTTTAGGTGCAGTTGCCATTAGTTCGGCAATTTGTTCATCTTGGTCAACTTCCAGAATACTACCCGCAACTTGTTTTGCCGATTCGGTTTTTCCACACGATTTTGCACCTCGAATAAGTACTGCTCCCGAAGCATTCAACTTTCTTTCTAATTCGCTGTCTATTATCCTCTTAGCGTATGACATACCTTACCTGTTTTACGAATTTCGAGCTTTTTATTTTACGAATTTCGAGTTTTTCATTTTACGAATTTCGAGAATGCAAAGGTAGTATAAATATTTTTATTGTGCAAATTTGCATTGGGCGCACACACAAGTGCGCCCCTACGATTATTTCACAACAATCTTTTTTGTGACCACCGTTCCATCCACGGTGATGCGCACAAAATAAATGCCGTCTGCCAAACGAGAAACATCTATTTTTTCGGAGAAATTAGTTTCTTTCAAAACAACTTGTCCCGACTGATTATAGATTTCTACCTTTTCTATCGGCGATTTGCTTTTAATGAATAACTCGTGTTTGACAGGGTTTGGATAAACCACAATCTTGTCTTCGCTTATCAAATTGATGGCGGTTGCGTCTTCTTCGATGATATTGACGAAATCACGCCAGTGAGTTGCTGTTCTATAGGCATTATAAGAGCCTTTCGGAACATATAATTTACAAGTGTTTTTATTGACATTATAAAAAACATAAATATTGCTTATGCTTACAGGTGTGGGTTGTTGTGTATGGATTTCTTTCAATCCTGTGCAACCGTAAAAAACGGACGTCCCAATATTTGTAACACCGCTTGGAATGGTAACGGAAGTAAGAGCACTACAATTGGTAAAAGTCTGATCTTCAATGCTTGTCACACCGTTAGGAATGGTAAAGGAAGTAAGACCGACACAATCCTGAAAAGCCATATATCCAATGCTTGTCACACTATTTGGAATGGCAACGGAGGTAAGTCCGCTGCAACCCTGAAAAGCCATATATCCAATGCTTGTCACGCTACTGGGAATAGTTAACACACCGGTAAAACCGCTGCAATAGGCAAAAGTCTGATTTCCAATGCTTGTCACGCTACTGGGAATGGTTAACACGCCGGTTAGTCCACTGCAACCGCCAAAAGCAGAATTTCCAATGCTTATCACGCTACTGGGAATAGTTAACACACCGGTAAAACCTCTACAGCCGGAAAAAGCAGAATTTCCAATGCTTGTCACGCTACCGGGAATAGTTAACACACCGGTAAGACTACTACAACCGGCAAAAGCAGAATTTTTAATACTTCCCACATTGCTTGGAATAGTCACGGAGGTAAGACTGCTGCAACCTTCAAAAGTAGACTCCGAAATGACTGCCACGCCGCTCGGGATGGTTAACGCTCCGGTAAGTCCGCTGCAACCCTCAAAAGCAGATCGCCCAATTACGGTTATGCTATTGGGAATGGTAATGGAGATAAGTTCACTACAATAAAAAAAAGCATCGCTCTCAATGCGTATAACACCATTAGGAATAGTAATGGAGGTAAGACCGATACAACGGGAAAAAGCATCACTTCCAATGTTTGTCACGCCGTTGGGGATGGTGAATGTTCCTTGTTTTCCTGCAGGACATACAATTAAATTGGTTTGATTTTTGTTGTAAAGCACCCCATCTACTGAACTATATTGTGTGTTGGCAGCATCCACATTGATAGCAATAAGGCTACTGCAGTTGGCAAAAGCAGTCATTCCAATGCTTGTCACACTATTCGGAATGGTAACGGAGGTAAGTCCGCTGCAGTTGAAAAATGCAGCTGCGCCAATGCTTGTCACACTATTTGGAATGGTGACGGAGGTAAGTCCGCTGCAGTCAGTAAAAGTCTGAAGCCCAATGCTTGTCACACTGTTGGGAATGGTAAAGGTGGTAAGTCCGCTGCAACTTCTAAACGCTCCGTTACCAATGCTTGCCACACTGTTGGGAATGGTAAAGGAGGTAACAATGCTGCAACCGAAAAAAGCACTATTCCCAATGTTTGTAACACCATCGTTGATGACCACTGACCTAATCGTAGAGTGGAAAGAATACCAAGGAGCATTATTAAGATTATAATTTGCCATATTTCCAGTGCCACTAATGGTCAACTGTTCCGTACTGCTATCGTAAGACCATGTACAATCTCCGGTTGTACCGCTGGTTTGTGCAAAGCTGCCCATTGTACTCAATAAGCAGATGATTATTGACAGGATAGATTTTTTCATTTTGATTCTTTTTTAAGATTATCTAATTGTTCATTAAAATTACACTCGTTCAGAAAAAGTATTTTATTTGCACTTGAATACTTGGGCTTTAATTCAAGAAAACACAAAGCAATGATTATGGAGTTGGTAATAGGTTGGGATTTGTCGTTGATTTCAAATGCTTTTTGGTATTTCTTTTTCAAACTGTCAATAGTGCCGGCATCAAAAGTTTTCAATATGTGAACGAAATAATTAGTTAGCGTCTTGCCGTTATTTTCATATTTTAACTTCAAAAAGTCCTTTTTAAAATCATCAACATCTACGTTATGTGCTTTAAACTCAATAAGATGCTTTCTTTCGTATTGGTCGCTGACTCTTTCATACAAGCAGACATCAATACTTCCAGATTTTCCCTTAGGGTCTATTCTCGGTTCAGGAACTCCGGTAAAGCGATACCTTTCTGATGTTGGAGTTTCTACCGAATAATAAAAATCCGGTTGATTTTCTATTTGTTTTACAAAGAGGAAGCGTGCTTCTTGCTCACTTATCCTTGTTTCGTGGTTTCCCTTAACAGGGAAAATCAGTCTACTGTTTGATTGAGAAGGTGTACCTTCGTTGTCAATTTGTCGAAGTTCCTCCAAAGAGGTTTGAATCAGTTTTTCTACATTGTGTTTCCATCGTTTTAAAAGTTTATGCTCAAAACTCTTAAACTCCGGCAAACAAAAAAGCGTGAACCTGCTCGTTGATTGCTTATTTTTGTATTCAGGTATGTGGTATAACCTTTGAAAGTCAATAAGCACGAAAACAGTTCACGCCCAATGGACGTGAACCTTCGACAACTTATTCTCACTTTCTTTGAAATTACCACATTTCGAATACAAGAGAATAAGAGCGTTAGCTCTATTATTTATTAATTTATAATTCTATTTTTTCTATTTCGTCGTATTTATATTTTTTTGTTCTATTGACTAATCCTTATGCATATTCCAAAATAAGCTTTGGATCGATGTTCAACTTTTTGTAGAGTTTTTTGGCAGACGCCATGGAAAGTTTTCGTTTGCCGGTCATAAACAGGCTGAAAGCTGTGTCATTGATGCCAATGAGTTTTGCAATTTCTTTTTGTTTGATGTCTCGTTTGTACATTTCTTCTTGCAACACTCGCACCAAAGGTGAGCGACCACGCACGGTAATACATTCAAATTGAATTTTTGTATCTTCGTAATCGGCACACATATTTCCCACACGACTTATTTCGCGCGTATATTCATTGTCTGCATCCTGTTCATCTAACGCTCCATTTTCCCCAGCTTCATTAATTAAGTTTTTTACATAAGCTAATGCAGTGTCATATTCTTCTCGTGTAATCAATTCAGTTCTATTTTCAACTATTTTTTTCATCTTAACATTATTGTAAAACTGTTAAACAATCTATTGTATCGTATTCTGCATGAGTGCCAACAAAGCAAATTGTAGCTATATTCCCAGTAAATAACACAATGGCAACTACTCTATAATCATTGCCCTTAATATTGAAAACATATCGATTTCTTTTTATATAATCGGCATTCGGAAATAACGCTTTTAATTCATTATGATTTGAAAATTCATTCAATTCAAAATCCTTAACCCAACGATCAATAGCATTGATTGAATTGGCATGTTTTTTCGCAAATCTATCCAACAACTCTTTATTAAGTATTTTCATTAGTTCCGAATGGCTTAGTTTTTTATGCGACAAAGGTAATATAAATATTTTTAATTTGCAAATTTATTTTTCAAAATGTAAATTTTGTTTTTAAAATTGCACTTCCGGGGCAGTTTCTGCGCCGGCTTCTGCTTTGAAGTAGGGCTTTTGTTGGAAACCTGACATGCCGGCTACGATGTTGTTCGGGAATTTGCGAATCAATGTGTTGTAGGTTTGTGCCGTTTCGTTGAAACGTGTGCGTTCGGTGGCGATGCGGTTTTCCGTGCCTTCCAATTGCGCTTGCAAATCCAGGAAATTTTGATTGGCTTTCAGGTCGGGATAGGCTTCTACGCTTACCAACAAGCGACTTAATGCCGAGCTCAAATTGCCTTGCACCTGTTGATATTGCGCCATGGTTTGCTCGTTCAAATTGGTCGGGTCGATGGTCACGCCGGTGGCTTTCGCGCGTGCTTCAATCACACCTTCCAGCGTACTTTGTTCGTGTTCGGCATAGCCTTTGACGGTTGCCACGAGGTTAGGAACGAGGTCTGCACGGCGTTGATATTGATTTTCAACGTTCGCCCATTGCGAATTGACTGTTTCGTCAGCCTTCACCATGCCGTTGTAAGCACCTTGATACCACATAATGGCACCTAAAATAATAACGGCGATTACGCCTACTGTAATTAGAGTTGACTTTTTCATATTCTATTGTTTTATATTGATTCGTAATTTTTAATTCGTAATTTTTAATTTTTAATTTTTAATTTTTTCAATACGTTTTTCATGTTCACTTTTTCGCGAATAATCGCCTCCAAATCAGCGATGGGCACACGTTCCTGTTGCATCGTGTCGCGGTGGCGAATCGTCACAGCATTATCGGTCAGCGTATCGTGGTCGATTGTGATGCAATAGGGCGTCCCAATCGCGTCCTGACGGCGGTAGCGCTTGCCAATTGAATCTTTTTCGTCGTATTGACAATGAAATTCAAATTTCAGATTGTTCATGATCTCTAATGCCTTTTCGGGCAATCCGTCTTTTTTTACCAACGGCAAAATACCTAATTTGACGGGTGCCAACGCGGGCGGCAATTTCAACACCACGCGGGTGTCGCCGCCTTCCAATTCCTCCTCGCAATAGGAGGCAGCCAGCACACTCAAAAACATTCGATCTACGCCAATCGACGTTTCAATCACGTAGGGCGTGTACGATTTATTCAGTTCGGGGTCGAAATACTGCATCTTTTTGCCTGAGAATTTCTCGTGACTGCTGAGGTCAAAATCGGTGCGCGAATGGATGCCTTCCACTTCCTTGAAACCAAACGACATCTCAAATTCGATGTCGGTGGCGGCGTTGGCGTAGTGTGCCAACTTATCGTGGTCGTGAAAACGGTATTTTTTATCGCCCAATCCCAGTGCTTTGTGCCACTGAATACGCGTTTGTTTCCATTTTTCAAACCATTGCAGTTCTTCGCCCGGACGCACAAAAAATTGCATCTCCATCTGTTCAAATTCGCGCATACGGAAAATGAATTGACGTGCCACAATCTCGTTTCGGAACGCTTTCCCGATTTGAGCGATGCCAAACGGAATTTTCATGCGACCGCTTTTTTGAACGTTCAAGAAATTCACAAAAATACCTTGTGCAGTCTCCGGACGCAGGTAAATTTTCAGTGCGCCGTCGGCTGTCGAACCCATTTCGGTCGCAAACATCAAGTTAAATTGACGCACTTCCGTCCAGTTGCGCGTGCCGGAAACCGGACACACAATTTCGTAATCCACAATGATTTGACGCAATTCTTCAAGGTTATTGTCGTTCAACGCCGTTGCAAAACGCGTGTGCAACTCTGTCTTTTTCGCCTCGTTTTCGAGTACGCGCGGATTGGTTTCGCGAAATTTTTGTTCGTCAAACGTGTCGCCAAATTTTTTAGCGGCTTTTTCGACCTCTTTAGTAATTTTATCGTCGTATTTGGCGAGTTGTTCTTCAATCAACACATCCGCACGGTAGCGTTTTTTCGAGTCTTTATTGTCAATCAAAGGGTCGTTGAACGCGTCCACGTGTCCCGAAGCCTTCCAAATTGTCGGGTGCATAAATATAGCGGAGTCGATGCCCACCACATTGTCATTGAGCAGCGTCATGCTGTCCCACCAATATTTTTTGATATTGTTTTTCAGTTCCACACCGTTTTGACCATAGTCGTACACGGCTCCCAGCCCGTCATAAATCTCTGACGACGGAAATACAAACCCATATTCTTTGCAGTGTGAAACTAATTTCTTGAAAACTTCTTCTTGTTGTGCCATTTTACTAAATTTTTCTGCAAAGATAAGGCACAATTTGTAATTTACCAAATGTTTTGCTCATTATTTTAAATGATACAAAAAACGGTTTATAATTTATTATTTAATGTTAAATTTGTAGTAAATAGTGATTTTTATTTCGTAAAATTTGTTTAATTGAAAAATATAATCTACCTTTGCAAGCACATTGAATGATGTGTAGGTTCGTTCGTAGCAAGTAGGTCGTTCTTTTAGTTCGTTCGAACCGCCCTCAGTAAAGCGATTAACATCCATTTAAAAGGATTGTTGGGGTGGAGAGTGGGGACTTTTCACCCCTGAGTCGCTTTGTATTTGCATAATTTATAATTATTCCGTACCTTTGCGTCCTAATTAAGGTAGATTTTCAATGATCAATCGAGTTCTTATACGTGTAAAAGTGCTTCAGATAGTCTATTCATACTATCAGAAAGGTGATTTAGATGTGCGTGGTGCCCAAAAGGAACTGTTGCGCAGTTTGCAAAAATTGTACGATTTGTACCATTATTTGTTGTTGTTGATTACCGTGCTCACCGATATGGAGCAAAAGCGTGCCGATGCCCAACTGCATAGATATTTGTCTGTGGGTGAGAAAGTGTTTGATTCCGAACGCTTTATCAACAACCGTTTTGCCGAACAACTGCGTCAAAATGAGGCTTTGCAGCATTTTGCAAACAAAAATGGCTATCTTTGGGACGATGGCGACCAAGTTTTTCTCAGAAATCTGTCATTCAAAATTTTAGAATCACCTATATATAAGGAATATAGTAAGGGGCCTGATACTTACGAAGCCGATCGCAATTTTTGGCGGCGTGTGTTGGATAAAATTGTGAACACCGACGAAGAAATTGATGACGTTTTGGAAGAAAAATGCATCTATTGGAACAGCGATTGGGCGATTGTGTTGACGTTTGTAGAGAAAACTATCCGGAGATTCGAGGAATCAACACCTGTAACGCAACCATTGTTGCCGATGTTTGCTCAAGAGGACGACAAACTATTTGCGATGGATTTGGTTCGCTTTGCGATTCAGGGCAAGGAATCAAGTGATGTTTTGATTGAAGAATACATCCAGAATTGGGACATCGAACGCCTGTCTACCCTCGACTTGTGCGTGATGGAGTTGGGTGTGGCAGAAATTCGGAATTTTCCAAGCATTCCGATTGTGGTCAGCCTGAATGAATACGTGGAGTTGGCGCGCTATTACAGCACGCCTAAAAGTTTCCAATTTATCAACGGCATTTTGGATGCCATCGCCATAAAATTAAAAGCAGACGGTCAATTGTTCAAAAATTAAATGATTATGAATTGGTCGCATACCTACGGCATGCAGGAATGGATACTTTCATAGTATTTATTATTTGAATTATCCAAATTTTAGGTTTTTGTTGGATGCTACAGGGCAGAAAGCCCAGTATACGTTGTCCGGACGTTATGCTGCCCTTTCAGGGCGCAAACCGCATAAACCCCTATTAACACTCAACGCGCTTGCGTTGGGCTGGGATATATTGGGCTTTCAGCCCATCATTATAATCTTCCGAAAACGACTGGGATGCATCTTGTTCAATAAAGGGAACGTCCTTATCGGGATGCGAGGGGGGGGGTAATATTGGCTGACGCAGTTTTTGCCCGGTAGAACATTTTTTCAAATACACACATAAAAAAAGCGCGGACAAAATTCAATTTATTTGCTTTTCGAGGCCTTAGACTGCCCAAACTGTCAAATAAATATGAATCAAGCCTATTTTTTGCTGTGGATTATTTTTTGAAGTAATCTGCCACCGCTTCGTTGGGAACCATTTCTTCTTTGAAGACGTAAGCCCCTGTCTTAAGCGATTTTATCATTTTGATAACTTTTGAATACGAACGTCCTTCGGACTTCTCGCGGTATCCCGCGACGGTTTTTTTTGCCATGACTTATCGTGTTTTATTTGATTTCTTTATGTACGGTCATTTTTTTGAGGATGGGATTGTATTTTTTCAATTCCAAACGACCGGTTGTGTTCTTTCTATTCTTTGTGGTGATGTAACGAGATGTACCCGGTAGACCACTTGTCTTGTGTTCGGTGCATTCCAAGATGACCTGAACGCGATTTCCTTTTGCTTTTTTTGCCATTTTTAAGGGTCTCCTATTTATACGTTAATAAAACCTTTTTCAACCGCCGTTTTAATGGCAGCATCCAAACCCACTTTGTTAATTGTACGCAAGCCACTGGCTGACAGATTCAACTGCACCCAGCAATCCTGTTCTACCCAATAGAACTTTTTGGTAAACAAATTCACATCAAATTTCCGTTTTGTACGGTGATTTGAGTGCGAAACATTGTTGCCTACCATTGCTTTTTTTCCGGTAATTTGACAAATTTTCGACATTGTATTATCTTATTTCTTTATTATTCATTGATGGTGCGATAAATCGTCACCGCTACTATTTGTATAGCTACGTCCTGCTGCATCACGGCAATCTTTACCCATACAGCGCGCAAAGGTACGACAAATTTTTGAATGCTGCAAATAATTTTCAGTATTTTTTTTATTTTTTTAGTTGAGCCAGATGTTCGTGCATTTTCTGTTCTTGAGGATTGTTTTGCGCGCTCCAAAACGTTTTGTTTTTGATTTCTTCGGGCAAAAAATCTTGCGTTACAAAGTTGTTGGCGTAATCGTGTGCATATTTATAACCTTGCGAATAGTTTAAATCTTTCATGAGTTGGGTCGGCGCATTGCGTAAATGCAACGGCACGGGCAGGTTTCCGGATTGTTTCACCTCAGCCAACGCGCCGTCGATGGCAAGGTAAGCCGAATTGCTTTTCGGACAATTCGCCAGATAAATGGTTGTCTCCGCCAAAATAATACGACTTTCCGGCCAACCAATCTTGTGAATGGCATCAAAACAGGCATTTGCCAACAGCAGTCCGTTCGGATTGGCCAAACCAATGTCTTCCGAAGCTAAAATCACGAGCCGGCGCGCGATGAATTTCGGGTCTTCGCCGCCAGCCACCATGCGCGCCAACCAGTAAATCGCGCCGTCGGGGTCACTCCCGCGCACCGATTTGATGAACGCCGAGATAATATCGTAGTGCATTTCGCCCCCTTTGTCGTAGGCGGCCGGATTTTCTTGCAGGCGGTCAATCACTTTGGCGTCGGTAATTTCTACCGTGTCACCGTCTTCTGAGCTAACAACTAACTCTAAGATATTCATCAGTTTACGTGCATCACCTCCCGCAAAACGCAAGAGCGCAGCCGTTTCTTTTACGTCAATTTGTTTCGTTTTCAGTTCGACATCTTCTGCCAACACTTTGTGCATCAGTCCCAACAAATCTGCTTCTTCCAAAGGTTGAAGCACATACACTTGACAACGCGACAGCAAGGGACGAATGACTTCAAACGAGGGATTTTCCGTTGTCGCCCCAATCAGCGTAATCGTGCCGTTTTCTACCGCGGCGAGCAACGAATCCTGCTGTGACTTGCTGAAACGATGAATTTCGTCTATAAACAGGATAGGGCGCACGTTGTTGAAAAACGAAGTGCTTTTGACTTTATCTATGATTTCGCGCACGTCTTTCACGCCCGAATTAATCGCGCTCAACGTGTAAAACGGAATATCTAACTGGGCTGAAATGATTTTTGCCAGCGTCGTTTTGCCCACGCCCGGAGGTCCCCACAAGATAAACGACGAGATATTTCCCGAATCAATCATCTTACGGAGCACACTTCCCGCGCCAACCAAATGCTGCTGCCCAACATAGTCGTCGAGCGAGTGGGGGCGCATGCGTTCTGCCAATGGTTTGTTCATAAGAACAAAGGTACAAAATAATCCGGTAAATCAGTGCATTTGACCAACAAATTAACGTTTCTAACATTTTTTATGCTTTTTTATTAATCTTTTTTTAGAAATTGTTTGCGTATTTCAAAAAAAAGCATTTACTTTGCAAAATGAACAGTTTAAAAACAACTATAGGGAGCCTATTGAGTGCATTATTAGTAACCCTTTTCTTCCTTTCAGCCACTGAAAACGTTCAGGCGCAAGGAAATAGTTTGCGCCCACGCAGTGAAGTGGAGCGCGTGAAATCGACGAAAGCAACGGAATCTTCTTTGCTTGCCGACCGCGTCAAGTCCAGTTTGGAGACTGCGTTAGTGGATTCTATCTTATTGCGTTTGGATGCGGAAGAGTCGCATCCTGCCGACGAACTGTATGACAGTTGGAACACCGAATATTTGAAAGCTTACGCCGGAGTTGAGATTCCGGAGACATTCACTATTGACGTATCCGAATTTGTGATGCCGGTCGAAGGCCGCGTGACCTCCCATTTTGGCTATCGTTCCAGATACCGCCGGATGCACAAAGGGACGGATCTTGCGTTGCATACAGGCGACACGATTGTGGCTGCTTTTGACGGTAAAGTGCGTGTACGTAGTTATGACAAAGGTGGTTTTGGCTATTATTTAGTGCTCCGGCATGCCAACGGTTTGGAAACGGTATACGGTCACTTATCTCAATTTATTGCGATTCAAAACGAAACAGTTGTTGCCGGTCAGCCGATTGCGCTGGGTGGAAGTACGGGACGTTCGACAGGACCTCACTTGCATTTTGAATTTCGCTTTTTAGGTCAGGAAATTAACCCCGCGGAAATCATTGATTTTGACGAATTGTGTATCAAGGATGACTTTTATATGTTCTCCAAAGCAGATGCAACATCCGCGAGCCAAAAATACACAGCCGGCGCTTCACACGCCAAAAAAGGTAAGTTGAAATACCATCGCGTCCGCAAAGGCGAAACATTGCAGACGATTGCCCGCAAAACAGGCACAACAGTAGACAAACTGCGTAAATTGAACAAACTCAAAAAAGGCGCAATTTTGCATGTGGGCAAATCACTGCGCACATCATAGTCTTCACACTAATCAAAGTTCAGAAATCTACTGAGAATTTGCCTCCAATTGAATTTACTTTCCAGTGGTCGAGAGACACGAAGAGGCCGGCGTTGCAAAAAAAGTTGCCGAGTCCGTAGCCGATTTCGGTGTAACAAGGTAAAGCCGGTGTATATAACTGGCTGAAATACAAGCGCTCATTGAGAATATCTTTGGGCGCATTTTTGAATAATTTCAAAAACAAAAGGGGCGATTCGTACATGAAATGGGCTTGGATGTAGGAATCGGCGGCATGATACCACTCGTTGCTCAGGACGTGAAACGTGCCGCCGATCGGGTCGTTCCACGATTGCGGGATATTTTGCCGTTGAAACAGTTCAAAATCCGCAAAATAGGTCGATTTGGTGTCTGTGAAACCTCCTGCCCCTATATAATACTGAAAGGAACTCAACAAACCCATCGGGATTTTTTGTTGCATAGCCCCTTCAAAACGCTTGTAATGACTGTCACTATTGAGCACACCCCTGATGCTTTGCGCATACGACAATTGAAATGTCGGGTATTTGGAATTGAGGTATTCCTTATGTTTTCCTTTGAAGCGGTAATATTGTCCGGGCGTCCATTGCAAGCGAATGACCGGCGCAAAACTGTGGTAATTGTCGATCACAAGCACCTCATTTTCGCCCGTTCCATCCGGTAAATTGGTATTTTTTTTTACCGGAATGTACCAATCGTAATTGATCCCGCCACTGATCAAGAAGCCGTTTGAGATTTCATATTGCGCACTTAACTCGCTGTAATAGTGTTGATAATAATCCAAATTCAGACTGTCAATATCTACCGTTTTTCCTGTTTCTTGCTTGATTTGGTCGAGAAAATCGGAGTTATACGATTGCTCTCGATTGCCAAACGTGGCAAAAAACTTTCCCATTTTCTTTGGTAGAAACAACCACTCAAACGGTGTTTTAAAATAGAATTTCCGGTCGCGAAACATATAGCCGACACTTGGCTTAAAAAGATATTCCTGTCCGTGGCGGCGGTGATAAAACAGGCTGAGTTCTTGCCAATAAATGATGCCATCGTCGTGAGAATACCCGAATTTGAGCGGATTAAGCAAACCTGAATACTCAATGTTTGTGTTTTCGTGGGTGTAGTTTTGTGGCACCACGAGATTGGTAGTCAAGTTCAAAAAAGCGGATGACTTTGTGGTATTGAACGAATCGGGTAACGCCTTGACAGCCTGCTCTTGGTCCACCAAAAACTGCTCGTAAGCAGTGAGTGGCACAGGGCGTTTTTGTGCCCAAAACAGCGAATCTTGGACGTATGGAATCGTATAAGTCGTGTCTGATCGCGTGGTGAGGTTGTAATTGGGAGATCCCGCCGTTCGTTTCGGGCTATTCCGATTTATCGGAAACAAGCCGAAATCAGGAACGGGTGCACGGTTATATTCTACCGATTGATAGGTGTAATAGGCTTCATAAAGGCTTTTGGTGTGATTGCCCAGCATGTTAAAATCAAATGAAATTTCGGCTTGAAGCGGCAACAAAAAATCATTGCTGTGAATGCCATAAGTCGTGTTCACGCGAAAGTTGTAAAATTCCCATCTACCCTGAATATCGGTGCGGTAGATATTCCACGAGCCGTCTACAATGTAAAAATAGCCTGATAATAAACGCTGACTTCGCGCTTTCGGAACCAATTCAATCTGATGAATCGTGTGTTCCAGCGTGTCTAACTGTGCGGTATACTTAAAATCATAATACTCAAACAATAGTTTTGTTTCCGGAATGAGCAGCTGGTCGTTGATAATACTCGGATTGTAAATATTAACATCCAAAAAGGGCAAAATGCGGTTTTGAATATCGTTTGCCGCCGTTTGCCTGCCATTGATGGCTTTCATCTCGTGCGAAAAAACAGTGGGCGACCGGTACTGTATATTGATCAGACATTCGATCAGCCGGCTATTCCCGTGACGATCTAAATACAACAGACTTGGTGCGTAAGGGTAGAGGGCATTGCGTTTTTTGACCTGTGTGCTCCCTTTGATATACACTTCCGCTTGGTAATTTTTAATAAATTTTTCATGATTCGATCGCGCCTCAATCGTGTTTTGAATAATCGGATAGGCTTTCGGATCACTATCTTGTGCGCCGGCAGATTGTAGGGGCGTATTGCACACGCCCACTAAACAGAAAAAAATGTATGTTTTCAGTTTGTTTTTGAACATCAACTGTCTAAAATTTTTACAAAAATAATAATTTTTAATCAAAAAACACTATAATTAGAAAAAAAAGTTGTACTTTTGTGCCGTAAAACATACTTATAGAACACAATGGACGAAACACGGGAACAGGTACTTGATTTTTCCAGCAGTTTGAAAGATGTTTGGCGCTTACTCAACGACTCGGAACGGGAATTGTTACGCGCCAGTGCTGAAGTACAACGTTACAAAAAAAATCAACAGATTTATGCCGAAGGCGATGAAGCCACTCATTTGATGTGTCTGTTGGAAGGCAAGGTGAAGATTTACAAATCGGGCGTGGGCGGACGCAATCAAATTATGCGTATGATTAGGCCGGTGCAGTATTTTGCTTACCGTGCCTATTTTGCACGCGAAAAATACTTGACGGATGCCTCTGCTTTTGAAACTTCAACTATCTGCTTGATTCCTATGAAAGTGGTGGCGCAAATCATGGAGCACAATTATGAAGTGTGCCGGTTTTTTGTTCATCAACTCTCTGTGGATTTGGGTATTGCAGACGAACGTACCGTCAATCTTACCCAAAAGCACATTCGGGGTCGTTTAGCAGAATCCCTGATTTTCTTGATCGACAGTTATGGCTTAGACGATGATGCCACCATCAACATTTATTTGTCGCGCGACGACCTCGCCAATCTCTCCAATATGACCACTTCCAATGCCATACGTACCCTTTCTACCTTTGTGTCTGAAAAAATCATCGCTCTTGACGGTCGCAAAATCAAACTCATCGACGAAGACAAACTCCGCAAAATTTCTAAATTAGGATAGCCGTATTTGGTTTGTCAACTCAATAAATTCGTCGACTGATAGTTGTTCGGGACGCTTGTCAAAAATAGGCAGGGCAAACAATTCATTTCCTTTGCCAATCAGTGATTGAAGGGAGTTACGCATCGTTTTGCGACGCTGATTGAAAGCCGTTTTGACAACCGTTTTTAGAAAGGTTTCGTCGCAATTCAACTCCGTACGCGAGTTGCGCGTCATCCTAATCACTGCCGAGCGCACTTTTGGAGGCGGGTCGAACACTTCAGGCTCGACGGTGAACAAATACTCAATATCGTACCACACATTCAGCAATACAGTGATGATGCCGTATGTTTTTTTGCCGGGTTTGGATGCCAATCGTTCCGCTACTTCTTTTTGCAACATGCCCGAACAGCAAGGGATTTTGTCCTTGTAATCCAGCACTTTAAAGAATATTTGACTTGAAATATTGTACGGATAATTGCCAATCACGCAAAATTGTCCGGCAAATAGTTTATCTAAATCCAACTGCAAAAAATCGGCTTCGATGATGCGGTCGTTTAAGCCGGGGTAATGCGTTTTCAGGTAGGCGACCGATTCCGTATCTAATTCTACCACAGTCGTTTGCGCTTGCGGCAAAAATTGTGTCAACACGCCCGTACCCGGACCGACTTCCAAAATCGGCAACTTGGAGTAAGAGATTCCCGCCTGTGCAGGAATGACGAGCGTGTCTGCAATGCGTTTGGCGACCGACAAATCTGTTAAGAAATGCTGTCCCAGACTTTTTTTAGGTTTTATTTCGCGATGATAACTCATAATTGTTGCAAAGATACGAAAGAATTGTCAATTGTTAATGGTTAATTGTTAATTGTTTTGTACCTTTGCACGACTAATTTGATAAAAACAAGGAAGTGAAAGAAACATTAAACAGGCTGTTTGAGCATCAATATTTGAGTCGCGACGAGGCGAAAACCATTCTGACAAAGATGGCGGAAGGGCAATACAACGATGCGCAAATTGCAGCGTTTATCTCCGTGTTTTTCATGCGGAG
The DNA here is from genome assembly GCA_031261285.1 of Candidatus Symbiothrix sp. Lineage (GTDB taxonomy): Bacteria > Bacteroidota > Bacteroidia > Bacteroidales > Azobacteroidaceae > Azobacteroides. Next base: position 24,814 of record JAISKM010000156.1, read on the forward strand.
CATCAGTGTAGACGAGATTTTGGGTTTTCGCGAGGCTTTGCTTGAGATGCGAGTGAACGTGGACGAACTGCGCGATTACAACCCAATCGACATTGTCGGCACGGGTGGCGACGGCAAAAACACGTTCAATATTTCGACAGCGGCGTGTATCGTGACTGCCGGTGCGGGCTACAAAGTTGTGAAACACGGTAATTACGGTGCCACATCCGTTAGCGGTGCGTCGAACGTGATGGAAGAGCATGGCGTGAAATTCTCCAAAGACGTGGATTTGCACAAAAAATCGCTCGACGCGACCAATTTTGCCTATCTGCATGCACCCTTGTTCAACCTGGCGTTGAAAACGGTGGCTCCGGTGCGAAAGGCGTTGGGAGTGCGCACGTTTTTCAATATTTTGGGACCGATTGTGAATCCGTTGATGCCCAAACGGCAGGTGTTGGGCGTTTACGACCTGAAAATGGCGCGGTTGTACCATTATATTTATCAAGAAAGCGGCAACGATTTTTCGATTGTGCACAGTCTCGATGGCTATGACGAAATCTCTCTGACAGAGGCGTTTAAGATTATCAACAAACAGGAAGAAACGATTTATACACCTGAACAATTAGGTTTCAAACGCATTTCTACCAAAGAACTACACGGTGGAAATACCCCACAGGAGGCTGCCAAATTGTTTGATAATGTGCTCAATAACACCTCCACCGAAGCTCAAAAAAATGTCGTGCTCATCAATGCGGCGACAGCCATTCAAACTATTGAACCACAGCACGATATACAAACCTGCATCGCCATTGCCCGCGAGTCTCTCGAATCCGGCAAAGCGAAGCAAACGTTGGAGAAATTTTTATCAATAAATAATTAATAATTAAAAATTAAAAATTACGTTCGACCCCGTAGGGGTCGAATATTTATAGCAATTTGATATTTTCTATAAACATGTGACCCCGTAGGGGTCGAACGTAATTTTTAATTTTTAATTCATAATTTATAATTGCTTATGAATATCTTAGAAACAATTTGCGTAAATAAGCGCTTGGAAGTCGAACAGCAAAAGCAGGCGACTTCGCTTGTTGTGTTGCAACGCCAAATTGCTGAGCAAAAGCGTGCTAAACTATCGTTTAAAGCTGCTTTACAGCAGTCGGCAACGGGCATTATTGCGGAATTTAAACGTCAGTCGCCCTCCAAAGGATTGATACATCCCGGCGCAGATGTGGCTGAAATCGTGAGCGGCTACGAAAACGTCGGTGCGGCAGCTATCTCGGTGCTGACCGACAACCAATTTTTCGGCGGTAGTTTCGACGACTTTCAGGTGGCACGGCGCGTGATTTCCAAGATACCACTTTTGCGCAAAGATTTTATTGTGGATGAATACCAAATCTACCAATCCAAAGCCCTGGGGGCAGATGTGATTTTGTTGATTGCGGCTTGTTTGACGCCGGACGAAGTCGCTCGTTTCTCAACTTTAGCGCACGAATTGGATTTGGAAGTGTTGCTGGAAATTCACAATGCGGACGAATTGGCTTATATCCGGCCGACAATCGACGTGGTGGGTATCAATAACCGCGATTTGAAAACGTTTACCACCGATATTCGGCACACCATCGAGCTGGCTAATCAATTGCCGGATGGTTTTGTGAGAATTTCCGAAAGTGGATTGTCTACTCCAGAAACCGTTCTCCAACTACGTCAAGCAGGCTTTCAAGGTTTTTTAATGGGCGAAACCTTTATGAAAACGGACAATCCGGCGCAAACGCTTCGTGCATTTAATAGTAGCCTGAGGCTACTAGAATAAATATTCCATAGCGGTCCTTGCCTGCGTAGCCGGCAAACTTATTTTGCAATTAGCAAAAAGTAGTTTTTCTTGCCTTTTTGCACTAAAATATATTTGTTGCCGAGCAGATAGGATGCGTCGATTAGCGTGTCGAAATTGGCCAATTTCTCTTTGTTGATGCTTACGCCTCCGCTTTGTACTAATTTGCGTAATTCGCCTTTGGAGGGGAATACAGGTGCATTGTCGACTAATAAATCGACTGCCTTGACACCATTTTTCAAATCTTGTTGGGCGATTTCAAATTGTGGAACGCCTGCAAAAATGTCTAAAAGGGTGGTTTCGTCCAACTTTTTCAGCGCATCAGACGTCGAATTTCCAAACAGAATGTTGGAGGCTTCAACGGCAGCTTCGTAGTCTTCACGCGAATGCACCAGGATTGTTACTTCTTCGGCCAAGCGTTTTTGCAATGGGCGAAGATGTGGCGCATCGTGTTGTGCTGCAATCAGTTGGTCGATGTCGTCTTTCTCCAAAGCCGTGAAAATCTTAATGTATTTTTCGGCATCTTCGTCGCTCACATTTAACCAGAATTGGTAGAATTTATAAGGTGAGGTATAGCGCTTGTCCAACCAGATATTGCCGGATTCCGTTTTGCCGAATTTGCCGCCGTCTGCTTTTGTTATCAACGGACACGTCAGCGCGAAGGCTTCACCGCCTGTTTTGCGACGGATGAGTTCCGTGCCGGTCGTGATATTGCCCCACTGGTCGCTGCCGCCCATTTGGAGTTTGCAGTTATAATTTTCAAACAAAAACAAAAAATCATAGCCCTGCACCAATTGATAGGTAAATTCGGTGAATGACATACCGTCGGTTGCCTCGCCCATCAGGCGTTTTTTCACGCTGTCTTTTGCCATCATGTAATTGACGGTGATGTGCTTGCCAATGTCGCGAATAAAGCCCAAAAACGATTGCTCTTTCATCCAATCGTAGTTGTTGACCATCAGAGCCGCATTCGGCTTGGGCGAATCGAAGTCCAGAAATTTCGCCAACTGCTTTTTAATGCAATCCTGATTGTGACGCAACGTAGTCTCATCCAACAAGTTACGCTCCTGCGATTTGCCGGAAGGGTCGCCAATCATGCCTGTTGCACCGCCCACGAGCGCGATGGGACGATGACCTGCGCGTTGAAAATGCTTGAGCATCATCACGCCCACCAAGTGTCCGATATGGAGCGAATCGGCGGTCGGGTCAATGCCCACATACGCCGAGGTCATTTCTTTTTGAAGTTGTTCTTCTGTTCCGGGCATCATCGTGTGGATCATGCCGCGCCATTGTAATTCTTCTACAAAATTCATAATCTATCCTAAAAATGTGGGGCAAAGGTACAAAAAAATCCTGAACTATGATTAAATGATTGGATGATTTACTATGATTAAAAAAATCATAGCCCTCAAAAAATCAGTTTAATCACAGTTAAAGACTATTAAAAAAGAATGAGACCCGCACAGGAAAAACGAAACGAAACTATGTACAAAAACCTAGCGGGTGCTCTTTCAGATTTCGTATACACATCTTACTGTGGCCATTCCTGGGTTACCATGACATTGACCGTTATGACCGGTGTTATCGCTCTGCCATATTGTGTTGTTGCACGCACCATTTGACCCATCGCCTGGGTACCAATATGAATACTGACCCCAACCATTCGCATCGGTAAAAACGTTCATGACCCCAGCAAGAGCATCTGGTGCAGTTATCCAAGGTTTCAGAAGTTCCGATGGCGATCCCGTTGTTCCCACAGCCCCGACAAGATTGTTTCTCGCGCTTAGCAATGTTCCCCACTCGGCATTACGCGGAAGTCGCCAACCCGGACCCAGCTTGCCGCAAATGTTCACATCTTTCGCTTGGGCTGGAGTATAATAGTAACCACGAGTTGGATAAGAGGAACAATTATTACCGTAGCACATAGTACTATAGTCATTCGTAGAAGTACCTTCCTTTATATTATTTGTCGTCCAACATAGTGCCGGATTGAACGTATAGGATGCAGTATTGTAAACCATTCCCGACGGAGCTGTAAAAGGTGCACCACAAGTGGGAGTAGTCACGGTTACAGCCACCGGATCAGAGGTGGTCGAACCAAACGAAACCGTGATTTCTGCTTCTCCATCCGCAATAGGAGATACAACGCCTTTATTACTAACTACTGCTACATCCGTATTACTACT
>JAISKM010000157.1 GCA_031261285.1 Candidatus Symbiothrix sp.
TTTCCCAGCGTTAGCGAAGAATTTGCCGTTGATGCCGAAAATCCTATGTGTGTGGTAAGGACAGGGATAATGACTGTAAGTCGTATGGAAGATTATAAATTCACATTTGAACTGCTGGCGCTTGAAGAACCAAAATTACCCGTTTCGCAGGAATTAGGCGAGATAGAAAAATAACGCTTATTCGGAACCGTAATTACACATTAAAATATTAATATTTTCAAAAAGAAAATGCATCATGGACATAGAAAAAAACATTAAAGAGAATCTCGCCGAAGCGCAGTATTACGTTTCATTTATTCAAAGCCGGGCGGACTTTTTCCAATCCGAAGACGTAGAAGAATTGGTTGATAGACAATTATCTATTTTTGGCGCATGTATTCGGACAAAGGTCGCATTTCAAGAATTTTTAAGCAACGCTTACGATATTCCTTATGAAGGCTGTGATAGTTATTCGCAGTTTTTAGAACGGGTAAAAATCGAATTCGGCGAGGAGTCTAAATCAGCAGAAATTTCAGAAATATTACGCAATATCAATCAATTAACCTGCCACCCTGAGAAAGTCGCGCGCTCGTTTCCAATCGAAGATTTGCGGGAAAATCTGAATCAAGTGCACCAAATTGCTTCCGCTTTACCAAGATTGCTTAATGCCGTTGATGCCGGCGAAGATGAAGATAAAGTGCAAACGGTTGATATTAATCAAGAGGAGGAAACCCTTTCGCAGGCGGTGCGCCGCCTGTCTGCCGAAATAAAAAAAACGTCAGACAACAAAGAACTTGCCGAATTGTATTTTGAACTTGGCGAGATTTATTACGAATACAAACAATGGAACAATGCCGAAAGCAGTTTTTCAAAGGCAATTGAACTCATTCCTAATCGCCCAAAAATTCAATTTACCGAAGACGGCGATATGATTATGGGCGGACAAACCTATTCCGATTTGCAACTTGCTAAATATCACGGATATAGAGGAACTGTGCGAGTGATTATAAATCAAGAAGAAGAGGCAATCTCGGATTTTAAGATTGCAGTTGAAAACGACCGCAATAACGACGAGTATTGGGGGTGTTTGGGAAGCGCTTATCTTGGAATGGAGAATTACCCGGATGCCATCAGAGCGCTCAACAACGCTATTGCAATAAATCCTTACGATATTGTTTCGCTCAAACAACGCGCTAATTCGTATTTTGCGCTTGATGATTTTCAAAATGCTTTGAACGATTACAACAAGGTGATTGATATGTATGAGGAAGATGATGAAAATAATGAAGAAATTAAAAATTCCATTCGCGAATGTTGCTGCAAAATTCAGGAAAATCAGACCTTGGAAGAACGAATTGCCTCTTATCTTGAAATTATAAATTTGCTGAAAAGTGACCCTGAATTAACATTTTCTCTTGTTGAAGATTATTATCGAGAATTTAGACCCAATACAATTTCTGCCACTGAATATTATGCTCATAAAAAAACGACCAACGAACTTTTTGCCACAATCTGCCTTTTGGAAGAATACAAACTCATTGAAAAATTTTTCTGCGAATACGGCAGAGAAAATATTAATGACACGCTGTTGTCAGAATTTGCGTGGTTTCAACCCACCGTATTGTATTTTATCACGTGCAAAAAAGCAAGTGCAATGATAAAGGATTTGCCAAAAATGATTCGTTTTCTCATTGAAAACGGCGCCGACCCGAATATCCCCGCTGCAGACGGTAGTACAATGCTTTGGAATCAAACTAATGATTGTTATACCGATACTGAAATTATGCAACTTTTACTCGAACTTGGTGCAAATCCAAACATAGCCAGTTACGATGATAATTTAGGTGATATTTATCCTCTGCAAAACTGCCTGATTGGAGTGTGTGGCGATGATTATGACGAAGAAAAAGATAATTGGCGCCCCTATACGCAAGCAAATATCGAAAAGGCAAAACTCCTGCTCGAATACGGCGCCGACCCCAATTTAGCCTCGCCATTTATGTCCAATCTTCCGCCGCTAATGTTGGCTATAGTATATGGAAAAGACAACGATGGAAAGGACAACGAGAACAATATTTTGCCTCTCATTGATTTATTGCTTGAAAAAGGCGCAAACCCCAATTTTGTTGACGACGAAGGTTATACGCCGCTACAAGCAGCCGCTGATAACAATTTACCCAAAGTAATGCAACTGCTGGCGCTTGAAAAACCAAATTTACCCGTTTCGCAGGAATTAAACGAGACAGAAAAACAGTAAACGAAAAATTTTTCGCTGCAAAATGCTAACATACAGGAAATTATCGAATACATTGACAAAAAGGATATGGGCGCAATGATTCCGCGACATTACAGGATTTGAAGTTTGGGACGACTACGACACTTTTGAAGCATTTTTCAAGGAAGAATTAAAAGAGAGATTTATGTAATATAAAAAAGATGACAACACCGAAAGAAATAATAGTTGAAGAGTGGTACTACGTAGTGGAAAACGCCGATAAAGATTTGCTTTTCTGTATTTCCGACCATGAAGGCGAGCCGCAAAACCCTGTGTTGTATTATGCAGACGGCTTTCACGCCGAACTGCACCGCACCAAAAATCAGATAATTATACTTAATTATTTGCACAGCGGAGCGCAGACAAATCTGATAGGACGCCGCCCTGAAACGGTTTTGATTGTTGAAATGGCGATGGACAGGAAAAAAGACCCCGAAAAAGAAACAATGGTGCGCGAATACGTTGCCACTGTAGAATACGTTGATTTTTTGCCCAACTTCGACGAAAGCGAAGAATATGACGAAGACGACGGCAGGTGGGATGCGTGGGCATGAAACATTTTTTTAGAATAAAAAGGAAACAATAAATGTAAAAAACAACAATAATATGAAACGAAAAATCTTTTATCTCGTATCCATTGCAGCGTTATTATCGCTGACTTCGTGCAACGGCTTTCTGCTCGAAAAAGTTTATTTTTCAGAGGCAGACCAAAAGTATATCGACGAGCATAGTTTTGAAATAGTTACAAGCGTGCCAACTGATATTATAGAACTTAACGAGTATTCGGCAGAACCGGAAGTGAAAAACGTCATTCCTGCCAAAACGCGGCTCAAAGTGCTGGCGATGCAAGGCTTGAACCACGAAGGGGGTTCGCAAAATACGATGAAAGAATATTTTATGGTAGAACTGCCCGACGGTAGCCGTAAACTTGTCAAATGTTGGGATGCATTCGGCGGCTTCAAGGCAAAAATTGAAGGCAGCGACGAGTGGCAAAGCATTGATAAAGTAGTTGTCGAAAAGAATAAAAAAGGCGAGCAATACCCCAAATTCTTTGTCGGCGGCAAAGAAACCGTTGTAGAAAAACTTGATATTGCTGATTTTCCGCGTTACAACAGTCAATTTGCCACGTCCCCAAAAAACATTTCGGAAAAGAAGATAGAACGGAATTTTATAGGTAAAACGCTCAAAGAAGTGGAAGGAAAACTGACGCTTGCCGACCGAATCGCAGTCGATGGAAAAACACAAACCGCCTATTTTTCGGGCTACCGTATTCACAACGATTCCATTGACCTCTCGCCCCTTGCACTGACAGTGGAAAACGGTACGGTTACGGCAATCGACTATAGCGGACAAACGCTCTTGAACACAAACAGCAAATTGTATAAGTTTCGCTCGCTTTTATCTGTATTATATTCTATACAATCACATAATTGGCAGTCGCTTACCTACCCGCACCAATGGGCAAAAAGCAATTCGTGGCTCAAAGCGATGCGTCCGCCCGGAACTTGGCGAATCGTTATCAGTATTTTTATAAATATATTTCTTATCCTTACAACATTTGTATTTCTATTTCCATGGCTTATAAAAAAAGCGTTGTTTTATATTAAACCATTGAGTAACAATGCAGTAATTGCTCTGGGAAGAATATTATTTATACTGCTGGCAATCTGGGCGTTATTCTTTTTCGGGTTGATTGAATTAAATTTTTCAATAATAATTGTAATCGCTTTCTTCGGTGCTGCAATCTGGATTGGTTACACTTCTGTTAAAGACAACGTGGAATCTGACCGCTGCCCTTACTGCCACACAGTTGACAAAGTAGTTTTTGTTGGTAAAAGCAACGAAAGAACTTCGTACTCTGAAAGTGAACGTACCGACAGCGAATATGTTGCCGACAA
>JAISKM010000018.1 GCA_031261285.1 Candidatus Symbiothrix sp.
AATGAAACGACTAAACTTGCTTGTACCAAACCAAGCAAAGGGGTAATTTTTTATCACGGTTTTGTCCTGTTATTGTTCACATACACACATAAAAAAAGCGGGACAAAACTCAATTTATCTGTTCGAGAGGTCTTCAACTACCTAAACAACAAAATAAATGAATAAAGTCCACGCTATCTAACGTGAACGTTTTCACTCTATTCTTTGTTGTTTTTGAAAGTGTTGAAGTTTCTCGAACAAGAATATCAGCTAAAACGCTTTTCCAAAATGTCTTTAAAATGTGTGTATCACATTTATTTTTAGTTCATACGCACGTAATTTTTTATTTTTTTATTACTAATACTGACTGCAAAGGTAGTCATAATATTTTAAGTTCCAAACAAAAATGAAATTTTTTTGCACGCGAAATTTAAAATTTTGATGAGAATTTATTTTTTTGACGGAAAATTCTTTTTATTTCAATCAAAATTTGTATCTTTGCAGTCGTAAATGCTAAAAAACACAATTCTGATGAAAAAAAAACTTATTTTTTCGCTGACGACGCTCTTTCTGTTGGCTGTGTCAACGGTTGGTATGTCTGCTCAGACGAAACACACATTTGAAATCAAAGACGGCAATTTTGTCTACGATGGTAAAAAAACAACGATTATCTCGGGTGAAATGCACTACGCACGTATCCCCCACCAATATTGGCGCCATCGCTTGCAAATGATGCGCGGATTGGGCTTAAACGCCGTGGCAACGTATGTGTTCTGGAATTTTCACGAACCGGCACCCGGTGAATGGGATTTCACAGGCGACCGTAATCTCGCAGAATACATCAAAATAGCAGGTGAAGAAGGACTGATGGTCATCCTGCGTCCCGGCCCTTATGTCTGCGCCGAATGGGAATTTGGCGGCTATCCTTGGTGGTTGCAAAACGTTCCCGGCTTGGAATTGCGTCGCGACAATGAGCAGTTTTTGAACTATACTAATCTCTATTTCAAGAAGTTATATGAAGAAGTAGGGCATTTACAAATCACAAAAGGCGGTCCTATTATTATGGTACAAGCCGAAAATGAATTTGGCTCGTATGTGTCCCAACGCAAAGATATTCCATTGGAAGAACACCGCGCTTACAACGCCAAAGTGGTGAAACAGTTGGCTGACGCCGGTTTTGACGCGCCTAAATTTACGTCCGACGGCAGCTGGTTATTTGAAGGCGGCGCCACGCCCGGTGCTCTACCAACGGCAAACGGCGAAAACAATATTGAAAAATTGAAAGAAGTCGTTAATCAATACAACAACGGACAAGGACCCTATATGGTGGCTGAATTTTATCCGGGTTGGTTAGACCATTGGGTGGAAAAATTCCCCATCGTGAGCGCGACTAAAATAGCTCGTCAAACGGAAAAATATTTGCAAAACGATGTGTCGTTCAACTATTATATGGTACACGGCGGCACGAACTTTGGTTTTACCAGCGGGGCTAATTACGATAAAAAGCATGACATTCAGCCCGATTTAACCAGCTACGACTACGATGCGCCCATTACTGAAGCCGGTTGGGTGACGCCGAAATACGATTCGATTCGCAACGTGATCAAACATTACGTGAATTACACCATTCCGAATCCTCCTAAAGCGGTTGATGTGATTGAAATCAAGGATATCAAGCTCAAAGAAGCGGATATGTTATCGGAAATCAAGGCGTTAAAACCTGTTTTAAATGACCATCCGCTGACGTTTGAACAACTGAATCAGGGCAACGGCTACGTGTTGTATTCCACCACCATCAATCAACCCATCAGCGGTACATTGACGATTGACGGACTGCGTGACTATGCGTTGGTGTATGTCAATGGTGAAAAAATCGGCGAACTGAATCGCTATTTCAACAATTATTCGTTGGATATTGACATCCCGCTCTATGCAACGATTGATATTTTGGTGGAAAACATGGGACGCATCAACTACGGTGCAAACATTATTTACAACACGAAAGGTATTATTTCGCCCGTAAAAATTGGCGACCAAGTCATCGAAGGCAACTGGGAAATGTATCCGGTGCCGATGGACAAAGTACCCGCATTGACAAAGTCTGAAAAAGCACAAAAAGGTATTCCGGCGCTTTATACAGGCACATTCGATCTAAAAAAAGTGGGTGACACGTTCATCGACATGGAAGATTGGGGCAAAGGCATTATCTTCATCAATGGCATCAACATCGGTCGCTATTGGAAAGTGGGTCCACAACAAACGCTCTACATCCCGGGTGTGTGGTTGAAAAAAGGCAAAAACGAACTGGTCATTTTTGAACAGCAAAACGACAAGCCCCACACCACCGTAAGCACCGTGAAAGTCCCGGTGTTGCAAAAATTGAATTTGGAATAAAATACGAATGACGTTCGACCCATAGAGGTCGCATGTTTATAGCAAATAAATAGCGTTCTATAAACATCTGACCCCATAGAGGTCACATATAATTGACAATAAATTACAAATGAAAATAGTTTCGTTAAATCTGAATGGAATCCGCTCTGCGATTAGCAAGGGCTTTTTTGAGTGGTTGGAAACGTCCAACCCTGATGTCTTGTGCGTGCAAGAATTGAAGGCGCAACCCGAACAAATCGACGCACTGTCGTTTCAGAGTTTGGGCTATACCCATCAATTGGTGCATTCGGCACAGAAAAAAGGTTACAGCGGAACAGGTATTTTCAGCAAACAACAACCCGGTTACTACGCTATCGGCATTGGAAATGAGTTTTTCGATGCCGAAGGACGTGTGGTTCGCGCCGACTTTGGCGATGTGACGGTGGTCTGCGTTTACATCCCATCCGGCACGATGGGCGACGCACGGCAGGCAGTCAAAATGGAATTTTTGGACGTATTCTTAGACTATCTGAAAAAATTGCGCCAAGAACGCCCCAATTTGGTGGTCTGCGGCGACTTCAATATCTGCCACAAACCCGTCGACATCAACCATCCCGAACGCCATAAAACATCCTCCGGATTTCTGCCCGAAGAACGCGAATGGTTCGACAAACTCATAGAAGCGGGCTTTGTAGACACGTTTCGCGTGTTCAACCAAGAACCCAATCAATACAGTTGGTGGAGTTACATGGCAAGTGCACGCGCTAAAAACTTAGGGTGGCGCATTGATTATCATGTGGTGACGGAACCTTTGAAACCGCGCCTGAAAAGCGCAGACATTCAGCAACAAGTCGTTTTGTCCGACCATTGTCCCGTGGGGATTGAACTAACTTAACGCAGTATGAAACATATCCAGGGCAAGGCATTCAGTTACCTGTTTATTATTGTTGCAGGTCTTATAGCCCTTGTTTCGCTGTGGATTACCACCATTTTGGTAGATGACCTGAAAGAGGAAGAACGCAAAAAAATTGAAATCTGGGCAGAATCTATTTCGCTCCTGTCGACGCAAACCCAAACACTAGACGAATCGACAGGCGATTTCAATAATTATGATCAACTTTTAGTCAAAATACTGCAAGGCAACACCACGATTCCCGTTATTCTCGCCGGCGATGCCAATCAGGCTATCGAAATAGTCAATTTGCAAACCCCGCAAACCGTAATTGATCCAAATAAGCCGGCAGAAGCAGAGTTTGTTGCTACAAAAATCGCCGAATGGAAAAAAAAACATGCGCCCATCATCATTCATTTGGACGAAAAAACGACGCAGTACGTCTACTACGACGATTCAACGGTGCTCAAACGTTTGCAGTGGTTTCCGTTTATTCAGTTGACCGTTGTCTTTATTTTTATTGTGATTGCCTTTGTAGCGTTGATGAGCAGTCAAAAAGCCGAGCGCAACAAAGTCTGGGTGGGGCTTTCCAAAGAAACGGCTCACCAACTCGGCACGCCGATTTCATCCCTCATGGCATGGGTAGAATACCTGAAAACCAAGGAGATAGAGCAGCATCTACTCGACGAAATGGACAAAGACGTGCAGCGCCTCAAAACCATTGCCGAACGCTTTTCCAAGATTGGTTCGGAACCGGAATTGCAGTTGATGGACGTACGCGAACCCATCAACCACGCTGTCAGTTATATGCAGCGACGCATTTCGTCTAAAGTGGACATTTCAACCGACTTACCTGCAAAACCTCAAATAGTTAAAATGAGCGAGCCACTCTTTGCCTGGGTACTTGAAAACCTGATTAAAAATGCCGTCGATGCGATGGACGGACAAGGGAAAATCACCATTCGCAGTTGCTCCAAAGGCGAAAAAACCATCGTAGAAGTCTCAGATACAGGCAAAGGCATCCCTAAATCCAAGTTCAAGACCGTTTTTCAGCCCGGTTACACCACCAAAGCACGTGGCTGGGGCTTAGGTTTATCCCTCGTCAAGCGCATCATCGAATCCTACCAAAACGGCAAAATCTACGTCGCCCAATCCGAAATCAACAAAGGCACCACTTTCCGAATCGAATTATAAAAACCAACGCATTGCGTTGGTTTTTATAATACCAAGTAGGCTGAAAGCCTTATATATCATAGCCCAATGGCAACGCCTTGGGTAATGTAATGATCAATGGCAACGCCTTGGGTAATATTGCGGATAGTCATTTATTTTTTCACTAAATAGTTGTAAACGGCAGCCGCCAACACAGCACCCACGCAGGGAGCTACAATAAACAGCCATAACTGCGGCAATGCCAGTGCATTATCGGAAAAAACGCCAACGCCAATGGAGCGTGCCGGATTCACAGACGTGTTGGTCAGCGGAATGCTAATCAAGTGAATCAGCGTCAATGTCAAACCAATCGCCAAACCGGGAAATCCTTTGACCGAACTGCTGTCCGTCACACCCAAAATCACAATCAGGAAGACGAATGTTAAAACTAATTCAATCACAAACGCCCCTGCTGCACTCAAATTGAGGTAGCCTGCCGCCTGTTGATAAAACTCCTGACCATAGCCGTTAGCAGCCAGTGTGCCGCGTTCACCACCATATTGCCCTACAATGTAAGCAATGAGTGCACCCGCGAGAATACCACCGATGACTTGCGCTAAAACGTAGATACCCAGCTCTTTAGCCTTCATTCGACCCGCGCAAAAGATGCCCAAACTAACGGCAGGATTCAGGTGCGCCCCCGAAATGTTGCCAATACCGTAAGCCATCGCTACGATGGTGAGACCAAACGCCAAAGCGACGCCCAAAAAGCCAACCGAACCGCCGGCAAAGACGGCTGTACCGCAACCGCCCAACACTAACACGAATGTGCCGATCAATTCGGCTGTGAATTTTTGTCCTGTTTTCATACTATTTATAATTTATATTAATTTTCAGGAGATTACGAGTCAAGTCCGCAATGACATTCTATAAATTAAACAAATTTTTTAGTTAATTTGTTCAAAAGTATAGGAAATTTCAAATATTCTTTTTATCTTTGCAGCATCAAATTTTAAATTATAGAAAAAATGGCTTATCAAATTACAGATGATTGTATCGCGTGCGGAACGTGTATCGACGAGTGTCCGGTTAGCGCAATTAGTGAAGGGGATATTTATAAAATCGATCCTTCTATTTGTTCCGAGTGTGGAACTTGCATAGATGTATGTCCGTCAGGAGCAATCATTAAAGGTTAATTTTTGTCAGGGCGACCCTTGCGGTCGCCCTTTTTTACAACGCTCTCTCTACAATTTTTCAGAGCAAACATCCGTCATAAATTCGTAGAGCGGTTTTAGGAGGTTAAACTGCGCCTCCAAGAAAACGACTAACTCATTGGAATAGAAAACGCTATTGACCGGTAATTGTTTGTGTAACCAAAGTCCTTTTCGCTGTATCCACGGTTGAAAATAGGTATCCAACTGATTGACAATAAGGCGTTTGTAGACTTCGCCCCCTAAATTATATCCGTTTGGATCAATTAAATCTTGTGTAATTTCCTTAAAATGGCTGGGTTCAAATTGCACCCATTCGCGAAAATTAGCCATCATTGTCGGACTGGCGTTGAACATTCCCATGCCGTATTCCATACCCTTTGGACCGATTTCCAAATAAAATCCGGGAAATGAAGCCCATGCAGAGTCCTCGTCTTTGGGCAACAATCGCTGAAACGAAATCCACATGTGCTCCTTATAGGGCGTTTTGTCGTTTGAAAAACGGATGTCACGGTAAATGCGTGACACCATTTTCGCCGGATTCAAATTCATTTCCGGATCAATACCATAAAAAAACGGCGACAACGACAAAGCAAGCTGTTTCAGCGGTTCGAGCACTTCGGTTTCATAAATCGGTTTGTGCGCATCAAACCAGGGCTTCTCGTTATTTTTCTTCAGATCCTTAAAAAATTTGAACGTTTTTGGACTGAAACCTGTAAATGGATACTTCTTATAGTTCATATTCCTAATGATTGACGTACAGCAACGATTTTTTCGTCCGCAGCCACTTCGGCAGATGCAATTTCTGCCCGTGAAGCCACTGGACTGTGCACTTCGATGTAAAACTTGATTTTAGGCTCCGTTCCTGACGGGCGAATCGAAACCTTCGTGCCGTCTTCCGCAAAATATTGGAGCACGTTGGACGTGGTAGGCATATCGAGCGTAACGTTCTCATTTTCAACGACATCATAGCCTGTTTGCTTGGCAAAATCTTTAATGAAAAAGATTTTCGAGCCTGCCAATTCCGTCATCGGATTTTCGCGATAACTTTTCATCATGGCTTCAATTTCTTCGGCACCGGATTTGCCTTCTTTCACGACGGATACGCCCACTTCTTTCGAGAAGCCATATTCGACATAGATGTCTTGCAGCAAATTATAGACGGTTTTGCCGTTACTTGCAGCCCACGCAGCGATTTCAGCCAACAGCATACAAGCCGATACGGCATCTTTGTCGCGCACAAAATGCTCTGCCAAAAAGCCGTAACTTTCCTCGCCACCACCAATGTAGGTACGTTTGTTCTCGTTTTGTTTCATGATGTCGGCAATCCACTTAAAGCCCGTGTAGACGTCATAGAGTTTGACACCATTTTTCTGAGCAATTTTTTTCACTAATTCGGTCGATACAATGGTCTTCACGATGTATTCATTGCCTTTCAAACGACCCAATTCTTGCCATCGCGTGATCAGATAATAAAGGAAAATCAACAACGTTTGATTGCCGTTCAGCAACACAAATTCATTATTTTCGTTGCGTACAGCCACCCCTACCCTGTCTGCATCGGGGTCAGACGCCATCACCAAGTCGGCACCCGTCGCAATGGCTTTTTCAACTGCCATTTTCAGCGCAGCCGCCTCCTCGGGATTAGGTGATTTCACCGTTGGAAAGTCGCCACTGATCACGTCCTGTTCGGGTACGTGAATAATATTTTCAAAGCCCATCGCTTTTAAAGCCTTAGGAATCAGCGTGACACCGGTGCCATGAATAGGCGTATAAACAATCTTAATATCTTTGTGTTGTGTAATCGCGGCTTTGTCGAGTGTCACCGCCTCCACCAAATCGTGGATGTATTCGTTATCTATTTGACTGTCAAGTAGTTGGATCAATCCGGGTTGACCGGTAAATTGAATGTCTTTCACAGAAGAAATCTTGTTGACTTCGGCGATGATATTTTTGTCGTGTGGCGCAATCACCTGCGCACCGTCGTCCCAGTAGGCTTTGTAGCCATTGTATTCCTTCGGATTATGGGATGCCGTGATACATATCCCGCTCTGGCAACCAAATTTACGAATCGCGTAACTGATTTCCGGCGTCGGACGCAAATCGGGAAACAGATACACTTTGATGCCGTTGGCAGAAAAAATATCCGCCGATTTTTCAGCAAACAGCCGGCTATTGTTACGACAATCGTGTCCAATCACCACGCTGATTTGCGGCAAGTGGGCAAATTCTTTTTTCAAATAGTTCGCCAAACCTTGCGTAGCAGCCCCTACGGTATAAATATTCATGCGATTGGAGCCGGCGCCCATAATGCCGCGCAGTCCACCCGTACCAAATTCCAAATCTTTGTAAAACGCCTCAATCAAATCAGTCGTTTCATCCTTATTCAACAATGCTTTTACCTGCTTGCGCGTTTCAGCATCATAATCATCTGCCAGCCAAGCATTTGCTTTGCTCTGCACCTGTTTTAACAATAAATCTTCCATCATTCTTCAATATTTAATGATGCAAAGTTACAAAAAAGTTATGAATTATGAGTTATGAGTTATAAGTTTTTTTGGTTAAAATGAGATTTTTTTTCGTACCTTTGTACCCGGGAAAATTCTGATTAACATGAAAAAACAAATAGGAATCATCTGTCTCGCAGTCGTCCTGATTGGAAGTCTCAGTTATATCTTGATTAGAAGGCATCACCAAGCACCTGTTGTGCGCGATTATGAGCAGATCGCTGCCGATACTTTGCATGTAGTGACGGAATATAATTTGGTCGATTATTATTTGTCGGGCGATACGATCGCGGGCGTGCAATATGAATTGATTAATTTTATAGAACAACGTTCGGGACTTCCGGTTTCCATTTCTTTGGAACAAAATTTGGAAACGTGCATGGAAAAATTGGAAAATGAAACGTATGACGTCATTGCACGCAGCATTCCGATTACCAATGAACATTCCGAACGGTTGGCATTTACTACACCCATCACGCGCAACAAACAGGTGCTGGTGCAACGCCAACAGACAGACGAAAACGATAGCCTGTTCATCGACAATCAGATACAGCTGGCAAATCGCACCGTCTTCGTGCCGGAAAATTCGCCCGCTATTCTCCGGCTAAAAAATCTTTCCGAAGAAATTGCAGAGCAGATTCACATTGGACAAATTTCAAATTACGCGGCTGAACAACTGATTTATATGGTGAGCAGCGGCAAAATCGACTATGCGGTGGTCGATCGGGAATTGGCACTCAAAAATTTGGAACAATTTTCTAATATCAACATCGACACCGACATCACGTTTACCCAATTGCAAGCCTGGGCAGTGCGCAAAAATGCCCCAATCCTGTTGGATAGCCTCAATGTTTGGATTACGAATTATTTTTCGCTACCTTTGCACCGGAAAAAATAATGATTAATGGTTAATTGACAATGGTTAATGGTTAATGGTTAGTTGACAAATAAATTTTAAAATTAGTGAATATTACCGTTGATATAGGAAATTCGTTGAGCAAAATCGCACTGTTTGAAAACGACGGGCTTGATCGTCATTGCGTTGCGGGCTCCGACCCGCAATCTTACCCGCAATCCCCTCGTTTAGTAGAGTATTTTCAGTATAACACACTAACTGAACATGATATACAAACAATTTTAGATAATAATAGCGTGGATGCCGGCATTGTGTGTTCGGTCAAAAAAGACGAAACTTGGTTGCCGGAATTATTGTCTAAAAGATTAAAACAGTTTTATGAATTAACGCCGCAACTCCCTATCCCACTGGTGATTGACTATCAAACGCCTCACACATTGGGTATGGATCGCATAGCAGCAGCTGTAGGGGCGTATAGCATACGCCCAATGACTGACCTGCTGGTGATTGACATTGGAACAGCGATTACAATTGATTTTGTCTCGTCCACCGGTGTTTACAAAGGCGGGAATATCTCGCCCGGGCCCGATTTGCGGTTTAAGGCTTTGAACGCCTACACCGACCGCCTACCGCTGGTAGACGCAGAAGGCGCATTACCCACGTTTGGTTACGACACAGCGACAGCCATTCGTTCAGGAGTCATCGGTGGAATCGTCCGTGAATTAGACACTTACATCGACGAACAGAAAAAAAATGCGGCTGTTTTTGCTTTTTTAACAGGAGGATACGCTTTTTACTTTGAAAATAAGTTATCAAACCGTACCTTTGCAGACGAAAACTTAGTCTTGAAAGGACTTAACACCATATTAAATGAAAACAGTTATCAGTTATCAGTTACCGGTTATCAGTAGGGACAGCGCGAGCGTTGTCCGAAAGTTATCAGATAGTTACCACAGGTTGCGGATCTTTTTGATCTGTGCGTTGGTAACCGGTCACTGGTCACTGGTTACTGCGCAAAGCGACAACACCAACTCGCCCTACACGCGCTATGGCTACGGTCAACTGGCCGACCAAAGTTTTGCCTCTCAACGTGGGATGGGCGGCACCGGCTATGGCTTGCGCAACCCCAAAGACATTAATCCGTTGAACCCGGCGTCGTTTTCGACCGTCGACTCCATGACTTTCATGCTCGATTTTGGAGTGAAAGGACAAGTGGGACTTTTTAACGATAACGGACTCAAAAACAAGAAATGGAATGCCGGCTTGGAATACATCGCCGTCCAATTTCCGATCGCCAAAAAAATCGGTGTTGGTATTGGTATTGAGCCGATTTCATACGTAGGCTACAAATACGGACATACAGACAGCGACGCGGTGCCAGGAACCTATTCCTACGCTCAATATGAGGGTACAGGTGGCTTAAACAAGTTTTACGGAACTGTCGCCTACGAGTTGAATCGCCTGTCTGCGGGGGTAAAAGTCGGCTATGTGTTTGGCGACGTCACACACTCGCGCACCTCGTCATTCAGCAGTTCAAGCATCGACCGAACGACTTGGAGCGACTCTTTACACACGCGTGGATTGAGCCTTGACTTCGGATTACAATACCGTCATCCCTTGAGCGATAACACCGAAGTGGTGGTGGGGGCGGTTTACACGCCTAAACTCAAACTCAACACGCAATTCAGCACATCAGAACTTCAATACGATGCCAGCGGCTATATAACAGGGAATCCTGTCTATTCCGGCAACCTGAATTATAGTTTTCAACAACCCGAAACATTCGGCATTGGAGCAACCTACCGTAAATATAACAACTATACCGTTGGTC
This sequence comes from Candidatus Symbiothrix sp., assembly GCA_031261285.1. GTDB lineage: Bacteria > Bacteroidota > Bacteroidia > Bacteroidales > Azobacteroidaceae > Azobacteroides. Next base: position 10,802 of record JAISKM010000018.1, read on the forward strand.
TGGATGCAACCTATCAACGTTGGGCAGATGCCAACTACTTTGGCAAGACGGACACACTTACCAATCGCCTAAAAATCAATCTTGGCGGTGAATACACCCATAAATTGCGTTACCGTGCAGGAGCCTATTACAGCGGGTCGTATTTTGAAGCCGTGAATCAAGCCGGCAAAAAAGCGGGCTATGACGAATATGGTGTCACTATTGGTGTCGGTATTCCGATGCTCGACCGCCGTTCATTCATCAATTTTGCGTTGGCCGGCGAAATGCTTCGCCCCAAAGCGTCAGGCATGGTTGACGAATATTACGTAAAATTGACAGTCAGTTATACATTCAACGAATTGTGGTTCAGAAAACGCAAAATGCTGTAATCCTGCTGCTAAGCTGCTGTTTGCTGATTGGCTCGTGTACCAAGAAAAAAGGCAAACTGGCAACGGTGGACGTGAATGTAGCGGTTTTACCGCAATCACACACCGAGGATGTTGTATCGTTGGTTTCCGATTCCGGCATCACGCGTTATCGCCTCACGACCAAGGTGTGGGATGTATTTGATGACTACATGCTGCTTCCCAAGGGTATTTATGTAGAAAAATTTGACGAAAAATTTGCAGTTATCAGCACGATTAAAGCCGACACCGCCTATTACTACATCGACAAGGGGCTGGTTCGCCTGATTGGGCACGTGGATATTAAAACACAACAAGGCGATCGCATCGAAACGTCCGAACTGTATTGGAATCGCCTCGCTCCCCCTTTTGCGAACAACGCCATCTATTCCGACTCGTTGACTAAAATCACGCAAAACGGCAATCTCACCATCACTCACGGCTTCAAAACAAGCAACCAAATGGATACTTACGTGATGTATCGCAATTCCACGGAATTTCCCGAAGAACAATTCGACAAAAAGCCCGAATAAGAAGTGCTGCTTTAGGGTTTAGTCCAAGTAGCCACGGATAATACCGCGTTGTGAGCTTAAGAGGAAGTTTAGGACTTCCTGCTTTTCGGGACCGTCTACTACGGTGACATCAATTTGTTTCGCCGCTACCGAATTGTTTAAGCCCGATTGATAGAGAATGCGGTAGATTTCTTGAATCGCTGCAATCTGATCGTTGGTGAAGCCGCGACGACGCAACCCTACGATGTTCACACCCGAATAAGACAACGGTTCACGCCCTGCAATAATGTATGGGGGCACATCCTTGCCTAATTTGGAACCGCCTTGAATCATGACATGTTTGCCGATGCGCGTGAATTGGTGTACCAAAGTGCCGCCACTCAAAATGGCGTAATCGTCGACTTCCACTTCGCCTGCCAGTTGGGTGGTATTGCCCAAAATCACGTGATCTTTGAGGATACAATCGTGCGCCGTGTGCGAATAAGCCATTAACAGACAGTCATTTCCAACAATAGTCTTGCCTTTGGAGGCCGTACCGCGATTGACCGTAGCGCACTCCCGAATAGAGGTGTTGTCGCCAATTTCGCAACCGGTGTCTTCGCCTTGAAATTTCAGGTCTTGAGGAATGCCTGAAATGACTGCACCGGGGAATATCCGGCAATTTTTACCGATGCGCGCGCCGTCGAGGATGACGGCGTTCGGATAAATAGTCGTGTTGTCACCGATGACGACATTTTTGTCGACCGTGGCAAACGGGCTGATAGTCACATTGGCACCGATAATAGCGTCCGGATGAACGGATGCTAACGGACTAATGCCGAACGTTGTGTCTTCTTTCATTTGTTCTTAATTATTTGTGCCATAAATTCTGCTTCGCAGACCAATTTTTCGCCTACGAACGCATAGCCTTTCATGCTGGCAATGCCTCGACGCATTTCGGTTAAAAATTCCAGACGGAACACCAATGTGTCGCCCGGAACTACTTTCTGACGAAATTTAACGGCATCGATTTTTACAAAATAAGTAGAGTATTTTTCGGGGTCTTCCACCGTGTTGAGCACCAACAATCCGCCCACTTGTGCCATAGACTCGACGAGCAAAACGCCCGGCATGACAGGTTCTTGCGGGAAATGTCCCTGAAAAAACGGCTCATTGCCGGATACGGTTTTCACGCCGACAATGTGATTAGCCCCCATTTCAATGATTTTGTCCACCAATAAGAATGGATAGCGGTGCGGCAGTAATTCTCGAATGCGATTGATGTCCATCAGCGGAGCGATATTCGGATCGTAAACAGGTGCTTGCACTTCGTTCTGCTTGATGTCTTTGCGAATCTGGCGAGCCACTTTCGTATTAATCGTATGTCCGGGACAGGTCGCAATCACGCGTCCACGCAATGGTTTGCCAATCAACGCCAAATCGCCAATCACGTCCATTAGTTTGTGACGGGCCGGTTCGTTGGGGAAAACCAGTTCTTTATGTTGGATATAGCCTAATTTTGTAGCATCTTGATGCGTCACGTGGAGCTTGTCAGCCAGTTGGTCGAAGCGATCCTGCGTGATTTGACGTTCGTAAATCACAATCGCGTTGTCTAAATCGCCGCCTTTAATCAGGTTATTTTCCAACAGCGGCTCAATTTCACGCACAAAAACGAACGTGCGAGAAGCGGCAATTTCCTTTTTGAAATCCGCCAAATTGTCGAGTGTGGCAAATTGATTATCCAAAATCACCGAATCAAAAGCGATAAGGCTGTTAACCACAAACTGATCATCGGGGAGCAGCAAAATGGACGCGCCTGCTTCTTCGTCTCTGACTTCGATTTTACTTTTTACAATGTAATAATCGCGTTCGGCAGCCTGTTCCTGTAAACCAACTTTCTCGATGGCGTTGACGTATTGAATGGCACTTCCGTCCAAAATCGGCACTTCGGGTGCGTCCACTTCAATCAAGCAGTTGTCTACTTGCATGGCGTAGAGAGCAGCGAGGGCATGTTCTACTGTGCTGACAGACACTTCACCTTTCGCAAGCACCGTGCCACGTTGCGTGTTGCTAACATTTTCAGCCAATGCGTCGATGGCCGGTTGACCTTCCAAATCGATGCGTTGAAATTTGTAACCATGATTTTCCGGCGCAGGCTTAAATGTCACATTAATATTCAAGCCTGTGTGCAATCCTTTGCCGCTTAAAGAAAAACTATCTTTTAATGTATGTTGCTTCATATTTTTATGTTCATTTATTGAGCTATAGGGCAACCGCGAGGGTTGTCCCTACGTATTTATTGTTTTTTTAATTGTTCTATTTCTTTTTCTAATTTTCCAATTTGTTGATACATTTCCGGTAATTTTGGAAAAATTACGCTCGAACGGAGGAATTTATTGACGTCAACTGCCGGACTACCAATGATTTGCCGTCCGTCCTTGATGTTGCTGATGATGCCCGATTGCGCACCGATGCTGACGTTATCACCTATTTTAATATGTCCGCCAAAGCCGACTTGTCCGCCAACGATACAATTTCTGCCGATTTTTGTCGACCCGGAAATACCTGTTTGCGAGGCGATACCTGTGTTTTCGCCAATCTCCACATTGTGCGCCACCTGAATCAGATTGTCCAATTTCACGCCTTTACGGATAATGGTCGAATCCATCACAGCGCGGTCGATGGTGGTATTTGCACCAATCTCAACATTATCCTCAATCACCACATTGCCCAATTGCGGAATTTTTTTGAACGCTTCACCCTCTTTGGCAAACCCAAAGCCATCCGAACCGATGACGGCACCCGCGTGGATGATGCAATCGCTGCCCACCACACACTCTTCGTAAATTTTTACGCCGGCGTAAATGGTTGTGTTTGAACCGATTGTCACATTATCGCCAATATATGAATTAGGATAAATTGCCACATTTTTGCCCAATTTGACATTTTCACCAATATAGGCAAATGCACCGATATAAACATCATCCTTACCGATTTTTGCCGAAGGATGTATGAACGACGGCTGTTCAATGCCGCGTTTTTGAGGTTTCGACTGATTCACCAGCTCTAATAGTTGCGCCAATGCAAAATAAGCGTTGGGCACACGGATGAGTGTCAGACTTGGGGAGACCGCTTTTTCAAGCACAAAATCGCTGTTGATAAGCGCGATACTCGCCTGTGTATCATAAAGATAGGAAGCGTATTTAGGATTAGCCAAAAACGTAATCGTTCCCGGTTTACCTTCCTCTATTTTAGAAAAATTATTGACGATTGCCTCGGCATTCCCCTCAATTTTTCCATCGAGAATGTGTGCTATTTGTTGAGCGCTAAACTCCATTAGTTATATTATTAGATAATAATTCGGGCAAAGTTCGGTATTTTTTTTGACGTATGCAAGAATTTTTTCGTAAATTTGCAGCATGAAAGCATTGATGTACTTTTTATTGCTGTTTTTGTTGTTTCCGGTGGGGCTTTTCGCACAGGAAAATAATGCTGTCATTCCCGTGCAGGCGGGAATCCCAACGTTCAATAATCAGGATGGGTTGTTGTCCTCTCCGAAATTGGGTGATCATGATGGATTGGGTGTGGCGATCGAAATGACCGGTTTTTTCAAAAACAGTGAATTTTTTAGTCCGTTGGAAGAGGGACAGACGCTTCCGGGCATTCGGTTTGCGCCACGATTGACGTATCAAATTGCCGATAAATTTCGAATGGAATGGGGCGGCTATGCTGTTTATTATTCGGGCAATGAACACCGCGACAAGGCGTTTAATCAGATGTTCGTCAGGATGCAATATGCTGTGAATCCCGACTTTAACCTTGTGCTTGGCAACATTTACGGCGGTTTGAACCACCGGTTGATTGAACCGCTCTACCAATGGGAACGTCACTATACAGCGCGTCCGGAGAGCGGTTTGCAGGTAAATTTTCAGAATAAAAAATACTTTGCAGACGTGTGGTTGGATTGGGAACGTTTTATTCGACGGGGCGATTCTAAGCCCGAAAAGCTGACGTTTGGCATCTCATCATCGGCTTTATTGACTTCATCGGAAAATCATTTTCGCTTTTCTGTGCCGTTTCAGCTATTGATTCATCACCAAGGCGGACAAATTGATACTTCCGACGAACCGAAAATTGTGATCGGCAATGCGGCCACCGGCTTCCATGCCGAATGGTTGACAGGCTATCATTTACTTCAATCTTTAGCGTTAAAGACTTATGTTGTAGGCTATTACGACAATACAGAGAACAAGTCAGTGCGTCCGTTTACCAAAGGATGGGGCGTTTATCCGGTCTTGGAGGCGCGAACAAAGTTGTTCACGTTGATGGCGGGTTATTGGCATGCGACCGATTTTTATGCCTTTGAAGGCGAGTCGCTTTTTGGCTCGTTCAATCCATACAACCCCGAACAACAGATCCGGAATCGTGATTTGGTAACTGCAAAACTGCTGTATCAGCAAGAATTAGGACGTGATTTGCATGCCGGCGCACAAGTAGAAATTTATGGTGATTGTGGACTGAAACGCACCGATTACAGTTTTGGAGTGAGTTTAGAGTTTAGATATTAGAGTGTAGAGTGTAGTTATTAGAGTGTAGAGTGTAGTTATTAGAGTATAGAATTTAGTTATTAGGGTTGTGTTTTGTGTGTTTGACTACACTCTACACTCTAATAACTACTAACTAATTTTATGGAAGAGCGCATTGACAAATGGTTGTGGGCAGTTCGCGTGTTTAAAACACGTTCGTTGGCGTCTGAGGCGTGCAATAAAGGGCGGGTGTCGGTAAATGGCGCAGCCGTGAAGCCGTCGCGTACTATCAAAGCGGGTGATGTGGTGGACGTCAAAAAGCCTCCGATAACCTATTCATTCCGTGTGTTGGATCTTACCAACAACCGTGTAGGAGCGAAATTAGTGACTAATTTTTTGGAGGACACTACCCCACCCGACCAATACGAAATCCTTGAATTACAAAAAATCAGCGGCTTCGTCGACCGCGCGCGAGGCACCGGTCGCCCCACCAAGAAAGACCGGCGCGATTTGGATGATTATTTTTTATTGAACTGATTCATGGTGATTTCGGGACCGGCGAGGCAGAAACTTTTGATCATTTCGTCCGCTTGCCGGATGCGTTCGGGGAGTGCTATTTGTTCTTCGGCGTTGAAGTGTCCTAAAACATGGTCGAGTTGACCGCCTGGAGGGTAGTCGTTGCCGATACCGAAGCGCAGTCGACTGTAATTTTGCGTGCCCAGCAGTTCTTGAATGTTTTTTAAGCCATTGTGACCCGCATCACTGCCTTTTGTTTTCAGGCGCAACGAGCCGAAAGGCAACATCAAATCATCCACCACAACCAACAAATTTTCAATGGGGATATGTTCTTTCTGCAACCAATAGCGAATCGCATTGCCGCTCAAATTCATGTAGGTGTACGGCTTGAGCAAGATTAATTGCGCATTTTTCAGTCGCATTTCGGCAATGGCGCCATACCGCTTATTGACGTCAAAAACAACGTTGGACGCCTCAGCGAGCGCGTCCAATGTCATAAAACCAATATTATGTCGAGTATTAGCATAGTCGTCACCAATATTGCCTAACCCTGTTATTAAAAATTTCATTTTTAATAAAGTCTAATTTTTAGAGTGTAGAGTTTAGAGTGTAGAGTTTAGAGTTTAGAGTGTAGTTTTTCTACACTCTACACTCTACACTCTAATAACTATTTTTAGGCTTTCGCAGCAGCACCACGAGCCGCACGAGTCAATTTCACTGCGCATACGACGTTGTCTTTCGCATTCAGGAGCTCCAATTTTGGGAACGATAGTTCGCCGACTTGAATGGTTTTGCCCAATTCCAACGGCTCAACGTTGATTGTCAATTTTTCGGGCATATCTTTGTACAAGCCTTTCACTTTCAGTTTGCGCATTTCCAGAGAGAGTTTACCTCCGGCACGTACACCTTCTGCCAAGCCTTCCAAAACGACCGGAATCGCAATGATAATCGGTTTGTTGTCAAAGATTTCCATGAAATCGACGTGCAGCAATTCATCGCTCACCGGATGATATTGAGAATCTTGTAAGATGGCTTTTGCCGGTTTGCCATCGATGGTTAAGTCCACCAACTGCACTTCAGGCGTGTAAATCAATTTACGAATGCCTTCTTTGGTGACGGTGAAATGTTTCACTTCTTCGCCTCCATACAATACGCATGGTACTTTTGCTTCGTTACGGATTGCCTTAGTGGCTTTTTTACCTGTACCTTCTCTTAAAGTACCTTCTAATTGAAATGTTTTCATTTTGTAATTGTTTGTGTTACTCAAAATTAAGTTGCCCTTAATCTCCCATCACACGGATGTTTTTAAAAGCGGGTGCAAAGATACAAAATAGTTATGAATTATGAGTTATGAATTATGAGTTTTTTTCATTTTTCTGTAAAAAAAAGTTCAAATTATGATTGAAAATTCATAATTTATTTGTACCTTTGCACCCTGAATCATGGGCTTGACCGGTTTTGACAGCGGGCAGAAGTGGTCTGTAAGCATGCAGTGCGTCGTTGTTCGGCACTTTAATCTCGAATGATACAAATTTAACTGGCGAAAATACTTACGCTATCGCTGCCTGATCGAAGTACAGTAGATCATTTGGCTTTATTCCTTCTCAAGGAGTTGGAACGATACATCACCCGGAAGCTGTGGCTTCGAAGCAATCCGACACGGTGGTGCAGCAATATCGGAGATAGTCTGGGGAGCGTCCCGAGCCTCAGATGAAACAAAGGGAATAAGCTCTGCATTGGTTGCTTTGGTCTTGTGCAGAGTCGAAAACTAAAGCGAAGATAAGCATGTAGAAAGCAGGTTAATTCCTCGTTTGGACGAGGGTTCGAATCCCTCCAGGTCCACAAATTTAACTTATGGATAATTTTATATTTTCCGTCAATGTGGTAACGCCGCTTTTTGTACTCATGGCAATTGGGTATCTTCTGCGGCGTATTCACTTCCTCTCGATTGAATTTCTGGGGCAGTTGAACCGTTTCGTTTTCCGCTTTTTACTTCCGTTGATGCTGATTCAAGACATTCGCACTTCCTATACCGGCGATTTTTCCAATATCCGACTCATTTCTGCCAGCTTCATAGGCATTGTACTCGTGATTTTCCTTTCTTTCCTGATTGTTCCGCTGCTGATTAAACGCAAAGGGCAACGCGGCAGTATTATACAAGGTATCTATCGCAGCAATTTTTTGATTTACGGGATGCCGTTGGCCAAAGGCATTTACGGCCAAGCCGCTGTGACGCATATTTCCATGCTGATGGGCATCATGATTCCGTTCTATAATGTGGCTGCGGTCGTCATCCTGTCCATTTTTTCGGAAGATCGCAAACAAAAACTCTCCCTAAAGACACTCTTGTACGATATGGCGACGAATCCGCTGATTCTGGGCTGTTTTTTCGGTCTATTGATGGGTTATTTTCATGTGCAGCTCCCCCACGTCGTTGACTCTCCGCTCCAACAATTGGCAAATGCTGCCGCACCGATGGCTCTGTTTGTGATGGGTGGCGAATTTCAGTTTAGCGCGCTCAAGGGCAATCTCACGAAAGTCATTTGTATCAGTACTGTGCGCTTGATTATTGTGCCTGTTCTGGCACTTAGCGCTTGCGTTTATCTTGGTTTCAGAGGGGTAGATTTAGCCGTTTTAATTAGCCTGTTTGCCACTCCGGCCGCGATGGCAGGCTACATTATGGCAAAAAATATGGGCAACGACGGCGAACTCGCCGCACAAATTGTAGTCCTGACGACGGCTTGTTCGTGTGTCACCATCTTTTTTTTCATTTATTTCCTAAAAGCGTGGGGCTATTTGTAGTCTGAACTGTGATTATATATGATTTTTTGATGGGCTATGATTTAAAAAATCGTGATTTTCAAAAAAAATAAAAAAAATCGTAATTTTTAATTCGTAATTCGTAATTTATTATTACCTTTGCAGCCGTTAAAATAATGACTCCGTAGCTCAGTTGGTAGAGCAAATGACTCTTAATCATTGGGTCGAGGGTTCGAGCCCCTCCGGGGTCACTTCAAAAGATGACTTTATGCCAACTCCATTTTACCTTCGCGCATTTGTTTCCAATATTCACGTTGTTCGGGCAATGACATTCCTTCGGTAGCCTTTGCCATTTTCTCTTTTACAGCACGGAAAAACTCAACCGTGTGAAAACCTTTTATTGCTGTTGACTTCATATTTTATATAGGCATACTATTTAATTAGCCTGCAATTTCAGACTATTTGCACGCAAATAGTCCTTTATCTGCTGAGCAGACTTGCCGATTAAGTCCATAGAAATTTTTTCTTTAATTTCTCGGAAAGTCTTGACTGTGTCAAATTCTTTTTCTTTAGTTTTCATATAGAGCAACATGATTTATGCAAACTCCATTTGATGCTCAATTGCTTCCTTGACAAACGCATTCAGCGTAGTGCCCTTTAATTTTGCTCGAATGGCTGCTCGCCGGTGTAAATCGGAATTAATTCGCACATTAAAACTACCCTTATAGCTTTTTTCAAGCTGTATTGATTCATTTTCGCAATCTTTGATGTGCTCGTCAACGACGTAATGAAAAGCATCTATCAACTCCTGTACTGTTTCGCCCTCAAATGTAATAAGGTCATTAATGCCCTCTACCTTGCCAAAAAAGACATTGTCGTCGGCTGAAAATTGAACTGAGCCGATAAATCCTCTGTAAGTCAAAACATTATTTGTTTTCTTCATCGTCTTTATTATTTGAGATTAAACCCTTTGTAATCAACTCTTTAATAATCAAATCTAATTGATAACTTTTTAATATATTGCCCGGATGCGGTTTGTGCTTTTACAAAGGTACGAACTTTTATTTGAATTTGCAACTAATTTTTAGTTGCAAATCTAAATATTTTGACTATATTTTTGTAAACAATTGATAATCAATAAAATAAAAAAACGGACGCCGTGATGACATCCGTTTGTTAGTATTGTAAATAGCTTGCAAGTTCCTTGTTCAATTGCGCCACCGTATCAAAAACATCTTGATTTTCATTGTTGATTATCATCCAATCAAACATTTTTCATAAATAAGTTATTATTCTATCAGGACTTATTTCTTTTTAGGATTGAACTCATCAACCCTTTCGCTTGAATAATCCAAAAATTTCAATCCACTTTTTTCACTCCCAGTCGGGTAAAATCTTCTGATTTTAATTTTTTGATTTTTTGAAAAATGTTTATTTTTATCGTTTTTTTCGAAATCTTTATCTAAGACAAAATAACCTTTTCCACTGGAGTGTATTTTTCAAGCTGTCTTGATACGCTTCTTTTTTTGGGCGTTGTCGCCAATAGTACCATCCGGAGAATAGTACCACTTATCACCATGCTCTTTAATTTCATCTTTTAGTTTAGGTGGAAATATATTATCAGAAAAATGATATATATCTTTACCGTATCCAGGCACGTGTGGACTAATCCATAGTGCTGTTTCATATTATACTGGATTACTGCGTAACACAATTTGGATATGGTCATTGTATTATAATACGGTTAAAACTATTTTTTTGTCAAATTATTTGGTAGTCTCAAAAAAAATGCGTTACTTTGTAGCCTCACTAAACATATAAACTGTTGACAAAGTGTTGTCAATAGTGTTTAGGGAGGCTTTTATCATATCCCAGCTTTGAAATCGCGAAAATTCAACTTACTGCGGGATGTGAGCAAAAAGTATTCATGTTTCTTTTCTGTATATAATTTCGAATTCTATGAATTCTACTTTATATGGGATTGACGCGTGAGTGGCTATTGCTCTCCGCAGTATGGGCTTTCGCGAGCCTCAAAGCTGGAGAGCGTAAAATAGTTCCTCACGCTCTTTTCATTTTAAAAATTGCCGAACTTGAGGGACAGGGAGGCGAAAAAAAATTATGTACAAATGAGAACATTTAATTTCAGAAGATTGCGGATCCAGTCCGCAATGACAGTTGCGTTGCTGATTGCCTGTTTGCTGGTAACCGGTAACTGTTCACCGGTAACTGCCCAAGTGGCCATTGGTGGCGATGGCACCGTCACGCCGGGTGCGTTGTTAGATTTATCGCAAGCCACTGATGCCGGCGGCTTGTTGTTACCCCAAATTGTAAGTGCCGACACGGCCACTGCCGTGTTGAAAAAGCCCGGCATGCTGGTTTACAACAAAACGGATGGCAAAATTTACGCCTACAACGGTTCTGTCTGGAGTGCCGGAGGTGGCTCCGGAGGTGGAGGAGGCGGTGAACCGGAGCCTACGCCAACATCATGTAGTGGTTCGGTCATGGGTGTGTCCGGTACTGTTTATCCGATAGGTAGTTATCCTTATGCTCAAAATGACTTGAAAAACTTGTGCTGGACACTAACCAACCTTAAAGAGGATGACGCGTCGTTTACTTCGTATCCTGGAAAGGGCGTGGTTCGTGGATATTATTACTATACAGGTGTGCCTTCCAATCCAGCAACCGATATTTGCCGGGATCGTGTGGGTGGGGCTTGGCGTGTGCCTAACTTAGTCGAATGGGAATTGTTACGGGAGGGTATGGTTGATTTCATGCAAGCCGAAAAGAGTGACTGGGTCACTGCGCCCGCCGCCCTTGCGGGGCGATATTTACTAACTACGACATGCGGGGGGTCTAATAGTACATCGTATGACCGTTGGGATACGACTTCGATGTATTTAATAGGTGCTGCGTCTAGTATGATAACGATTACTCCGGGCGATCCGGTCGTTAGCACTATAGAAGCGTCGGGCATTTCTCCCTCAGGTGGTGCATGCAATATTAATAATCCATCGCAAATATTCACGATTCGGTACGCGGTGTCGATTCGATGTGTTAGGGATTTGTGAGTTTAACCCAGAAAATAAATCTTTATGATTGTGATCTTTTTTTCATTTTTTTAGAAAAATAGTTGGTAGATTCTAAAAAAATGATTAATTTCGCATCTGAATCCAAACGGAGTTGACGACCACGACCCGTTTGGAAAGACATTCTGGTTAAATGCATAGCATTTAAGATATTACTTTACTTCGAAAATCACCAATTTTCAATATCCAGCAAAGTAATAGGCAACAAATGCTTGCGTTCTTCGTTTGTAACTAATAACCATTAGATACGACTAAGGGCGCAGGACTGTTGTTTATTTGTTGGGTGGGTGTTTGGTGATACCTCGAAGTGAATAAATTAACAGTTCCTGTGCCCTTTTTATGTTTAAATCTCCCGCCCGAAAGGAACACGAGAGGAAAAAAATGGTTACTACCAGCCCCCCCAACCCCCCTCAAGGGGGAGATGGTGGCATACCTACGGCATGCGGGAATGGTAGACGAGCATTGGTTTCTACCGGGCTACCATTCCTAAAGGAATGCAGGGAACAAACAAATTAAATTTATAAAATTAGAAACAAATGAAAAACAATAATTTTAGAAGAGTACGGATGGGATTGCGGATGAGATTGCGGGTCGGAGCCCGCAACGCAATGACATCATCATTAGTGCGGATCTGCTCCGCAATGACATCATCATCGGCGCGGATTACATTCGGGATGACACTGTTCGCGATAATCTGCTTGTTGGTAACTGGTAACTGTTCACTGGTAACTGCCCAGGTTTCAATTGGTAGTGCAACCGATTCGGTCACGACTGGGTCAGTGCTTGATTTAAGTCAAGGCTATGGCGGACTGCTGTTGCCACAAGTGACGGATACGACTGTGGCTACTCGCACAGCCGGCATGATGGTGTTCAGTCAGGCTGACAACACAGTCTATACTTACAACGATGTCACGTCTACGTGGACGGCTTTAGGCAGTTCGGGTGGTGGTGCCTCTTGTAATGGTGCCGGTACAGGTACAATCACAGGTCTTTCCGGCAATAC
>JAISKM010000062.1 GCA_031261285.1 Candidatus Symbiothrix sp.
ACACCTAAACGGTGGGTAGAAACTACAAATGCCATTGGTGTTTTTTCAAAATCGGGGCGGTATGGTGGCGGTATTTTTGCACATAAAGATATTGCTTTTGAGTTTGGTTCTTGGCTTTCAGCCGAATTTAAGTATTACTTAATCAAAGAATTTCAACGTCTCAAGGAAAAAGAACAAAAGCAAATCGGTTGGACAGCAAAACGGGAATTGGCGAAAATCAATTATCATATTCATACCGATGCCATCAAACAAAAACTTATTCCGAAGGAACTTACAAAATCGCAAATTTCTTACGTTTATGCTAATGAAGCAGATGTTTTGAACGTAGCTTTGTTTGGAAAAACAGCAAAAGAGTGGCGGGAGGAAAACCCCGATTTGAAAGGCAATATCCGCGATTACGCCATAATCAACGAACTGATTTGCCTCTCGAATATGGAAAATCTGAATGCTGTTTTTATCAACGAAAACATTCCGCAACGCGACAGGTTAATAAAACTCAATAAAATAGCCATTCAGCAAATGACTGTTTTGCAGGAAGTTGAAAGTAGAAAGATGCTGAAAGATTAAAAAAAAATAAATATAAAAAATAGTATGGCACTGACAATTATCAGTTTAATAAAACAAGTACCGCTGCCCTCCGAAATGCGTATGGGCGACGACGGGGCAATGGACAGAACAAAGGCAAAGTCGATTATCAATATCGACTGCCAATTCGGACTCGAAGCAGGGTTGCAACTCAAAAAACACTACCCCGATGCGCGTATGGTGGTGGTGTCGATGGGACCGCCGCCCTTTGAACAGTCGCTCAAAAACGCTCTTTCGATGGGCTATGACGAGGCGTACCTGCTGAGCGACCGGAAACTCGGCGGCTCGGATACGTTTGCTACGGGATTGGCGATCAGCACGTTGTTGAAAAATCTCGGGTTTTCAAAAGACAGCAAAGAACCGTTTATCATTCTTGCCGGCCGGCAGTCGTCCGATGGCGACACGGCGCACGTTCCCTCGCAGGTAGCCGAGGCCATGGGGCTTCCGCAGGCAACGTTTGTAGAACGCATCACGCCCAACACAGACGGCACAATCACTGCTCGCCGCATCATCGAAGGCGGCTATCAGATGTTGCAACTGCCAGTGCCCTGCGTAGTCTCTTTCACTCCCACAGGCATCCAGCCACGCAAAGCGTCGCTTGTTGGGGCAATCAAAGCACGCCACACCGGCATTAGCATCAAGTCAGTTGACGACATTAAAATGTCAGCTGAAGATCAGGCTGTGATTGGCGTGAATGGTTCACCCACCAAAGTGGCACAAGTCGAAAACATCGAAAGCGACCGTCCGCCAATCGTGATGGCTGTTGGACAAACCGAAACGCAACTGGTGGATTCTCTGATTGAAAATCTTAAAAAAGGCGGTAACGTTCTGGTTAAAAAAGAAGCAAAAGAGAAAAAAGAAGCCGATATTTCGGAATTTGAAATCGTCGACCAGCGCGGCGATAACAAGGGCATCCTCACTTGGGCGGAAGTGGTGAAAGGCGACATTGCGCGTCCTTCGCTCGAATTGCTTACGCCTGCTCGTCACTTGGCAGATCAATTGAGCAATGACACCCAAATTACGACCGTCTTAATTGGCAAAAATGTCAAAAATCTGGCTCAAAAACTCTTTGAACACGGTGCAGACGAGGTGATTGTGGTAGAAAATGATAAATTGGAAGAATACCTGATTTTGCCGTTTGCTTCCATCATCACACAAATTATTAAAGAACGCAAGCCGGAAATAGCTCTTTTTGCCGCTACCACCGCAGGACGCGAACTGGCTCCGCGCATTGGTATGAAGACAGGCAGTGGTGTGACCGCCGACTGTACGGCACTCGAAATAGGCGATTATCTCGACCGGAAAACCAAACAGGTGATTCGCCCGATTCTGCACAGCCGTCGTCCAACCTTTGGCGAAAGCAAGTTGGCAACCATTCTCGGCTTTGTCTATCCGCAAATTTCAACGGCACGTGCCGGTACATTTCCTGTTCCGGCTGTGCAAGAAGGACGTGAAGGCAAATTGATTGTAGAGACGCGGCATGCCACGTCTCTACCGGAAGCAGATTTTGTCGTGAAAATTCAGGAAACAGTGCGTGGCGAAGGCGGTCTGCAATCGCTGTTTGATGCCGATGTGATCGTTTCGGGTGGACGCGGCACGGTGGGCGACGGGTTGAAACTCGTGAAAGAACTCGCCAAAGCGTTAAAAGACAAAGGCATCAAGGCAGAATGGGCTTGCAGCCGCGTGGTTGTGGATGACGGTTATGCCGAATACGCCCGTCAAATCGGACAAACCGGTAAAACTGTCCGTCCGAAAGTATATGTCGCCATTGGCATTTCGGGTGCGATACAGCATGTTTCAGGCATCAAAGAAGCAGGAAAAATTGTGGCTGTCAACAACAATCCGAAAGCCCCGATCTTCAAAAACGCTGACTTCGGCATTTTAGGCAACTACGAGGACATCGTTCCGGAACTGATCGAAAAAGTGCAAGCCGGTTTTACCTTTGGCGTGGAAGCAACGGCATAGATGAAAAAAATAGTGGAATGTGTCCCGAATTTTAGTGAAGGACGCGATTTAGCAAAGGTGGAGCGCATCGTGGGGGCTTTTCGAGGCAAGGCGGGCGTGAAACTGTTGGATTATAGTGCCGACCGCGACCATCATCGCATGGTGGTGACGGCGATTGGCGAACCTCACGCGCTGCAAACGGCTGTAGTTGAGGCGGTTGGCATCGCTGTGAAGGAAATTGATTTGACGCAGCATCACGGCGAGCACCCACGTATGGGTGCTGTGGACGTGATTCCATTCATTCCATTGAAAAATATGACGTTGGACGAAGCCGATACTCTGGCACAATCTACCGGCAAACTGCTTGCAGAGAACTACGATTTGCCGGTTTATTTGTACGAACAATCCGCATCAGCCGAACACCGGCGCAATCTGGCAGAAGTGCGTACAGGCGAATTTGAAGGCTTGCCCGCTAAGATGCAACTCCCCGAATGGCAGCCCGATTTTGGACCCGCACACCGGCATCCAACCGCCGGCGCTGCGATTGTTGGCGCACGCAGGTCGTTGATTGCTTTTAATGTAAACCTCAACACCGCAGATTTGACAATCGCTAAAGCCATCGCCAAAAAAATCCGTTTCAGCAGTGGCGGTCTGCCTTGTGTCAAGGCAAAAGGCTTTTTTCTGAAAGAAACCAATCAAGCCCAAGTGTCCATGAATCTCACCGATTACACGCAAACAGGTATCTATCAAGTCGTTGAAGCCATCCGCACGGAGGCTGCCCACTACGACGTGAGTGTTGCCAATTGCGAATTGATTGGCTTAATCCCCCTGCAAGCTGTGACCGATTCGTTTGCGCAGTATCTTGGGCTGACCAATTTTACCGTAAAACAAATTCTGAACTTGTCTGAACTGTGATTAAAATGATTGTTTGACGAACTATGATTTTTTAATCATGCCAATCACAAAATCATCCTAAAATCACAGTTCAGAGTTATAACTTAATTTACTATCTCCAAAAATTATCTCCTGAAACCCATTAATGACAGGACACATGTAGTACACATACGTGTTAGCAATATATACAGGCAGCGCGATTAATTTACAAAATGTTGTCTACTCTTGCATTCAGTTAAAATGATCGCTTACACATACCACGTTAAATACCGTGGGATCTTTGTATTCACCTTTCCCGCACAATGTAGTTGTATATCCCGCGTTCAACATGTTAACGGTCCAAACGCCATTTGTACATAGCATCGTTTCAATATTCCAAGACGTGCTTCCCCCACATATATCCGTATAACCACCATTTGCTTGAACAGGCAGCGAACTCACAAATCTAGTGTTATTAGGAGCCATGTATCCAGCTGCATTCAATCCGGCCACGATAGTCGGCAACTGCGATGTAGTCGGCAACGAAAACCCTCGGTCCGAGCAAAAACCAGCAGATGAAGCTTTGTTTGTCAAGTATTGCGACGGAGTCGACATGCAAATATCTCCAATCACGACATCGCATAATTTGAATATACCGGATATTGTAACTACGCACTCCATGTATATCGACGGATCATCAGCAATAGCGACTTTAATGATCACCGTCCCGTTTTTATGTGGAAATATATTGCCGCTCGCCGACACTGTTGCAATCGAATCGTTGGAAGATGTCCACACCACGCTTTTATCGTTAGTATTGCTAGGTTGGACAGTATACGGCATCGCAGCCACAGGTGCTTCGCTTGTAATTTCCTTTGTTGCCGGCAAACCGGTAATCGAGGTTGCTTTCTGGATGATCACCACAGTCTGAGTACTTGCTGCGTCCATGAGAGTTTCTCCAGATCCACCCTTTGCTACCACGCTAATGTCACCCACCTCGATAGTACCCGGCATGTTGGCGACAGTAGTTAGTAAGAGGGTGTTCGATACGGTCGTTTGTGTGGTGTTGTTCGCAGTGAACAAATTCGGATACGTCCACATATACGTTTCTGCTCCCTCAACCGCCGACACCGTGAGAACGATGTATCCGGGCGTGTTCACTACATTCGGTTTGATGTCAATGAGGCCTGGAACCGGAGCCGTGACATCGAGTGTGATTGCTTCGGACGTTTTACCACCCACCGTCGCCGACACTTCTGTTGAG
>JAISKM010000099.1 GCA_031261285.1 Candidatus Symbiothrix sp.
ACAATTCACCCGGCTGCCTCGGCGTAATGGCATAGATGTGTTCTCCGTCCGCACCGACTACAGGAGCAAGTTTGTCATTGTAATACACTTTGATGGCGGCGGGATCGTTGCCGAAATTATGGCCGGTAATGAAGAGTTTGGTCGCCATCCCTCCCGAATCGGGAGAGAAAGTCTCTATCACAACAGGCTTGTTTGGGTCGTACGGCGTGCCGTGACCGGAATTCTCACTATCGTTGCATGAAAAATACATGCAAAAACATACACAAACGCAAGCGGCAAAGAGTGTCCTACATCCTGCGTTCAAACGAATTAATTTGTTTTGTTTCATGCGAAAAGGCCTGTCATTGCGGGCTTGACCCGCAATCCCCTTTTCATCCTCTTTGGCGTTTACTAAACATGTCTGTTTCATAAGAATTAATTTTTAGATTTGTGATAATATGGTTGCTTAACTTCTATTAGCGCTTTCCGTTTGTAGCAGAAATCATGAGGCAATAAAAAAAGCTCAATCCTATTATAAAAATAGGAGTAAGCTTTTATTGTATATCTGAAAAAAGAATTGTATATTACACGCGCGAGTGATTTAAATGTGTGTGTGTGTGTGTGTGTGTGTGTGTGTGTGTGTGTGTGTGTGTTAACCAATTATCTGAAATACACAAGTTTAAAGTGTTAAAAAAGCAATCAATTCTCGTTGTTAGTAAAGAATTATTTGTGCGTTTTTCTATATAAAAATTGTATTTCATAATTTTTCTAAGTAAACTATTTTTAATCAAGATGCAAAGATAGGTTAATAAAAAACGAAAAATATTAACAAAAAACGACTTTTTATTGACAAAAAACGACTTTTTCAAGGAATAGTGCATTTTTAACACTTAATTGCACTACTTTTACGATCAATAAAAAAACAAAAAATAGTTATTTGTGATTACGGAAAAATTTATATCTTTGCACTGTTGAAATAAAAAAAGGATAGATATGGAAACGAACACATTGGACAAAGAAAAAAGAGATAAGATACGGTTTATATCTTTTATCATCCCCAAATTTGCTGATGAATATAAGATGAATAAACAGGAAGCGTACCGGTATCTGAAAAAGTATGGCGGAATTGATTTTATTTTCAAATATTGGTGGACACTACATGTGGATAATCCTTTTTGGTCGGTAAGAGAGATACACGATGTTTGCTACGAAAACGGAGGCTGGAAATGAAAGTATATCATGGCAGTTTTGCTAAAATAGTATCTAAAACGGACTTTCTCGAAGAACTTAAATTTCACCGTCCTACCCATCAGATTTGCCTTTGTACCCACCAATCTCTGCAAGCACTTGAATGTATAGATAAAAAAACGGTCCAACGCATAGATGATTCCCTGATAGAATCCCTTATTGCCGATTACGGTATGACCGAAGAAAAAGCTATCGATGCTTATTTCGATTCCAACACCTACCAACGGCTTATTGACGAATCCACAGGCTTGTATCTCAGGCCATGGACAGACATTTATAAACTTCTTTTGACGGAATTGAAACGTTGATATGAAAAACGAAGATTGTAACTTAATATTGCTAAATGCCGCCCGGATAATCCATAACGCCGATTGGAACTGGAAGAACCTGAACAGTCCTTTTGCTCGGCTGTATATGGTTGAGAGCGGTTATGCCAAAGTAATTGCTCCAGATGGCGTTCATATTATCCAACCGGGTTATCTGTACCTGATACCGGCATCCGTTACACACAGTTATGAAAACGACAGCGTTTTCACGCTTTATTATTTCCTGACATACAATGAATTCGATATTTTCGACCGGTTTGATTTTCCTTTTGAAGTGAATGCCGGAGAATTGGACATTTTATTGATAAAGCGTTTATTGGCGATTAATCCGGGAATAGAATTGAAACACTCCGACCCCAAGACGTATGATAATTTTTCCACATTAATCCAAAACAAAGCCAAGAGCAATCAAAAATCATTTACGCTCGAATTGGAAACAAACGGGATTCTAAACCAACTGTTTTCCCGGTTTCTGGATAAAGCGACGCCCAAACGGGAAATCGCGGATAAACGGATTAAGAAAGTGTTGCGTTATATCCATGAAAATATCGACAGTAATCTTTGCGTAAATGATTTAGCCGATATATGTACTATAAATCGCGACCATTTTACGCGCTTATTTAGAAAAGAAATGCAATGCACACCGATGCAGTATATTATCCGTAAAAAAATTGAAAAGGCTCAACTCATGTTAGTTGCCCGGGAACAATCAATTAAAGATATTGCCTACAACCTTTCATT
Organism: Candidatus Symbiothrix sp.; assembly: GCA_031261285.1. Classification (GTDB taxonomy): domain Bacteria; phylum Bacteroidota; class Bacteroidia; order Bacteroidales; family Azobacteroidaceae; genus Azobacteroides. Next base: position 2,295 of record JAISKM010000099.1, read on the forward strand.
TGAGGACATCACTCATTTTCACCGTTCATTTAAAAAGGTGACCGGAACGTCGCCAGTCGCCTATAAAAATCAGTATAGATAGGGTGTAGAAACAAAGCCTTTGCCGTTGGTAAGCATCGCTAAGGAGATGAGTTTGGCATATCTTATTTTTTCGGATACAGTTCGCCGCTGCCGCCTTTGTTCCAAGAAGTGAGTACGGCTCGCACCTTGCCGAGTTGCGCTTCAACCAAATTGTACTCATTCTGTGCGGAATGTTGTTCGACGCTGTAATAGCCGGTATATCCTACATCGCGCAAAACCGCCAAACGTTTGGGCAGGTTAATATCTTCGCAGCAGTCCCAAGGAATATGGGTGTGGCAGACATATTTGGCGGCGGCTTTTTCGGCAGCCAGATTCTCTTCATACGTACCGCTCCATCCGCCGAAGTGCATACAAATACCAAACCCCGGATGGTCAACCGCTTTAATCAGTTTTTCCATGTGTATCCAGCACCGTTCGGGTCCCCAATGCACTTCTGCGCCCACTTTGAAGCCATTATCGTGTGCATATTGCGCCAGTTCTCTGTAACGTTTCACGATAAAATCAAACTCCTGATTCGTCCATCCCTCCACATCTTTGCGACCGTTGTGCATTTGAGGACCTGCATCGAAGCGGATAAAACCGACGCCCCAAAGTTTGGCAATCTGCATATAACGGTCTTGCAAGGCGCGAAGTTTGGCCGGGTCTTCATTGCCTGAGTGCATGATATGCGCACCATCTACGGCAATGTTGGGCACAAATAATTGATAATCTTCGAGCGCAGAGGCTACTTTGTTGATGAATTTATCCTCTGTGCTGGTAATCATGCCATTCCACAGGTCGGCTGCACCCAAGTGGTAACGATATTTACAGGTTTCAAAGAAATGGAAAATATCCATCATGCCGGCATTGACCAAGCCATGGAAAGAGTAGGAAAGCATGGATATGCGCAATGGTTTGAGCGCATTGTGGCTGTCCGACACGGCAGGCATTGCGGCTGCGCCGGCAAAGGGAACTGCCATCATAGCGGTAGCGCCTAATGCGGATTGTTTTAAAAAATTACGTCTTGTTATCATATTTACTATTTTTATTTATAATTTATAATTAACCATTAACCATTATATTTCCCATCCTTGGCGGATATTGCGGGTAAGCAGTTTATTGGCAGCCTCATCATTGGTGATGGTGCGTGTTTTGGGGTTATATTCGAGTTTCTTCCCGTTGCTCATCAGCGATACAGAACCAAGATTGAAGGTTTCATTTACTTCCTTGGCATTTTCAAACGCGCCAAATCCTTTTCCTTTGCCACGACAGCCATCTATCCAGCCTTGCAGCCAACGTTCAGTGCCGTCAGCCTGTTCCTCATACGGATTGGCAGGCAAGGTAGCTTCTATATTTGCATAAAGCGAAGCCTGCGCCCCGACAATTTTCGGATTTTCACGCAGAAAGCCCGATACGATGGCGCCTTTATCGCCAACAAACATCATGCCTTCAATAGGAAGGTCGTCGCCCTCGTATCCTTCCGGCGTTTGCGGTTTCATGCCGCCATCGTGCCATTGCAGAAGAATTTTGCCGGAACCGTTCTTATACGGAACCTCAAAGCGGTAAGCAGCCGCCAAAGGGTACGAATAGTTATTCACAACGGTGGAAGGCACATTATTTTTCAGCCCAACCACACGCGAAAAACGGGTGCTTACAGATATTGCCGTATCCAGTTTAAACGCATCAAACACGGGCAAAAGGCTGTAATATCCCATATCGGCGATGGCTCCGGCGCCAAACTCATACCAGCCGCGGAAAAGGGCATGGGTATAATGCGGATGATAGTCGCGCATCTCGGCAGGTCCCAACCACAGACTCCAATTGAATCCATCGGGTACGGGCGGCTTATCGGCGGGTATTTCAGGATATTGTGGCCACACCGGACGATTGCTCCAGTTGTGTATCTCTTTTAGCCGTCCGATGGCTCCGGCATCCACCCACTTCTTTATCAGCCCAATATTGCCGCTACCGGAAGCGTTGTATGCCATCATGTGGGTAGAAAGGGCGGAAGAGGCGGCTATGTCAACCACTTTCATCGCTTCCGTCAACTTGTTGCCCAAGGGTTTGTGCATGATGACGTGCTTTCCGCGTTTCAGGCAGTCGACAGCCTGATAAGCGTGCAAATGGTCAGGCGACATAATCTTTACGGCGTCCACATCCTTCATTTTGTCCAGCAACTCGCGATAGTCTTCCACGGCTGCAATCGATTTTTTGTATTCGGGACGATTTTTCCGGTAGTAAGTTTCAACGATTTCCTTCATAATGTTCCGCCCGCCGGGTATTCCCTTAGCGCCTTCTTTCCATGCAGGCTCGTTGATTAACTTGCGCAAATGGCTGCGTAAACCGTTCTCGCTCCAATGAACATAGTCATAACTCTCCCTGTTGGGGTCTGCCACTCCGACAATTTCTATCGCCGGCGCCTTCAACAAGGCATTTAATTCGGACAAGCCTTGTGTGCCGCACCCGATATGTACTAATCTGATTTTATCGCTCGGGGCGACCATTCCCATTTTTTTAGCCGCAAAAACATGGTTGGGAATTACAGTAAAAGCGCCAATGGCGGTTACGCCGGTTGTAAGAAATTCACGCCTATTCATGGCATGAACGTTTTTTTTGTTTGTCTGGTTTTTCATACGCTCATCTCAATTTAGTTTAGTGCAAAAATATGAAAAATTTTCCAAATGACAAAAAATGATAAAAAAATCACATATATCAAGGAATATTCTCATTATAAGATTCGTCTTGAATATCGTTTTTTTGGAGAACATGCACCGGGGCACCGGGATAGTCGTACCTCAACAACGGAATAATGCTTCATGCGCAATTTCCTGCTGCAAAGATATTCATTTTCCAGATAAAATCAACAACCATCCCTCCTTACTCTTCACCGGAATACTTTCATTAATATCGAATGTCTTTTTCTCTTGAAAATTCTCCACAAAAGGCGCTTCCAATACCGCTTTCGATGGGTCAAGGCCTAACTTTTTCCAATCGAACGACAGGTGTACTTGTTGGTCTTTCCCGTCGAAATTACCGATGCTTATCAATGTTTTGCCTTCGCGGACGTATGCCGTCGCCTTTACATTCGGAAGATTCGTCTTCACCGGACAGGTTTTGTCCCAA
>JAISKM010000136.1 GCA_031261285.1 Candidatus Symbiothrix sp.
ATAATTAACAGTCGCAACGCTTGCCAAATTATCAATCCCGTACCATTCCCATTTTTTTACCGAATTATTGATGCAAACCCGGATTGAATTGTGGATAGTGTGAATAATTCAGGCTAAAACAGCAACATCCGTTGTACTTTCGATTCTTCCGCCGTTGCCGACAGGTATGACGTGTGTGTAACCGGTTAGCGGTGATTCATTTAGATTCGTTGTGTTAGCTTGATTTGCCGCGTTGAAGTTTATTACGGCGAGGTTGTCTTCGTCAAATTCAAACGCGCCACCGGATGTATTTGTGAGCCAGCCTTCGATATCTATCTGTTTGTCGGACTCTGTAATTTTGATAAGCAAAACATCGTCTGTTTCAACAGCGCGATTGCCGTCGCCGAACACAAGGCGCAGTATGTTTGTTTCAACATCGTTTGCATCTTTAAGAGGGGGATTTGCGTCGAAAGCGCCGTTGATAAGGTTATTCAACTGTAAGAGCGTCATGTTATCGCCGATTACATCGTTTGCGATCAGATCGTCAACCGTGTACGTTATACCGCCGATACCATTTTCCCAACTTGTTATTTTCCATTCGTTTCTTAAATCGCTCGCTTCAATTACGCTCTTGAGCGACCAATATTGAACATCTTCCGGCGAAGCCGCCTGCTCATTTTCATTTGTACTGTTGTCAAATGCCGCCGCACTTTCGAAAGCTTTCAGTTCGGGATAGTATTTGAGGTGTTCCAATGCGTCCGGGTTTCTATGCTTAAATGCCGAATTTGCAACAGAATTGTCAGCAGCCAAATTTTCTATAAAAGCGGTTTCGTCCTGGGTATCATCACCGGCTACTGTTCCGGTCATAACAAGGGTAGATCTGCCAAAATCAGCAACTAAGTAAGTGTCATCCGAGCCGACAGGATCAAGACCCGAATTTTTCGTAACATCATAATACAGCTTAACAAGCCCGTCTGCTGCGGGAGCGGCTGCGAGATAGCCGATAAACGCGCCGAAAGAGGGAGTTTCCACAGGGATAAAAATATCCACATCTTCTTCATTCACTTCCCATATCCACTTTATGCCCTCATCAGTTGTTGCATTGTCGATAATAACTTTGCCGGAGTAATAACTGCGCTCAAGGGAAGCGAATTGGGTAGGCGCAGGTTCGCCATATGTTGCAAATACAGCGGCTTCATAATTGTCAGCAAGATTCAGTTCGCCGACAAAACCGCCGACATTAAAACTTGACGATGCCGCGATTTGCACATTGCCTCTGGCATAGTTATCGGCAAACACGACGGGTAGAGGGTCTCCATCCCCATCGTAACTCGCGCCGATCAGAAAGCCGACAAACCCGCCGATGTCCATTGTTTCTGATTCAACTTCTTCGTAAGTATCTAAATCCTTAATGTAAGGATCTTCAGTCCAAATGTTGTGCCAATATAATTCCTCACTTTCGAGCAACGGTATGCCGGTCACTTTACCCATGGAAAAGTTGCCGGTAAGGGTACGCAGTTGTCCCGCGCCGATAAAACCGCCGACATAACCTGAACCGGTAACAGTGCCGGTAGCAAAGCAGTTTACAATGTCCGCACCGCTCATTATCCAAGTATCCACTAAATAAGCTTTGCCGACTAAACCGCCGACAAATACGCTGCCCAAAACATTGCCGGTGGCGTATGAATTTTCAAGCAAAACAACCGGATATACGCCATTATCTGCGTCGTTTACACCGCCGCAAAGACTGCCAACCAAACCGCCGACATTTATATCGCCCGAAACATCGCCCGTGGCATAAGAATTTTCTATCTTGAATTCAAGCGATCTGAAGTAATCTGGATCGTCATATAAAGATTCTTTGGGGTAATACCCGCTAAAACTACCGACCAAGCCGCCGACGTCACCAAACAGCCGGTATATGTCGTCGTCGTTTTCAGAACTACCCTTGCCGGTAACATTAACGTCCGAATGTGAACCGTCTATATGCAAACTTGGGGTGGCGAAACCGCCAAAATTATCATAATCTTCATAGTCAGTGCCTAATACAGACCCCACCATGCCGCCGATACCGGTAGGACGATGAAGATCGTCACTAAAACGCCATGTTCCCGTAACACTGCCTCGTGAAACACTATTGGTAATGCGTACATCAGCTGCGTACATGTCAGGATTATCATAGACCCCTGTTTCCGCTCCTATCAAACCGCCAAGGCTTCCATAACCCTCAATATCTACATCCGCTTCGACGTTCTCAATATCTGCTTCGACTCCTCCTATATGTCCTATCAAGCCACCAAGAGCAAACCCGCCCGTAGTGTGTATTGCTGCCGTGACATTGACAGTGGATATGGTAATTATGTTGGCACCGGTTTCAGAATCGACAACCCCGCCGATATGTCCTATCAAGCCGCCGACACCGTGGAAGATATAGCCCCCGAAAACATAATCTGATGGTAAATCAGTCTCAAATGTAAAGTTGGCAGTAGAGTTGTTCCATATTCGGGATGCATTGCCCGCAACATTTACCCAGCCACCAATCATACCGCCGATATTCCAGCTTTGGTCGCTCTCTGCTGTGCTTTTTGTGATTTTGCCCGTCACATGTACATTGTCAATTTCAATACTTCCGCTGGCAGACCCGACCAATATACCGATGTTGTCGCGTCCTGTAATACCATCTTCGCCCAGCACAATATTCAAATTTTTAAAGGTTGCGCCGTCAGCCGAGGCAAACAGACCAAGATAGCTACCGGTTGCATTATTAATCCAAAGACCGCTAATGATGTGATTGTCGCCGCCATCAAGTGTTCCCGTAAAACTGGAAATAGGTGTCCAACCTGTGCTAACGTCAAAATAATCACCATAATCAGACGTCAATGCGCTCAGGTCATTCATCAACAGATAACTCGCCGACGGGTTTTCTGCAATCTTCGCCAAATCTTCCCAAGTATATATGAGGTAGGTTGTTGGGGGGTCTTCTGCTTGTACGGTTTGCACTCCGGCGAGTGCGGTACAAAATATGGCAACGGCGATGGTAAGCAATCGCAGTCTGCGATAAGAAAGAGTGTTTAATTTCAGTTTCATAAATTTCGATAGTTTAATTAAACAACAAATTTGGGGGCAAAGGTAGTAATTATAAATGAAATAAACAAAAAAAAACGGGTTAATTTTAAACCTTATTTTAAACCTTAATTTAAACAAAACAACCTTAGTAGCAGGGAAAGGCGCGTTGTAGAGACGGGGCATGCCCCGTCTCTACGGTTATCTACATTCTTTTGTTTGTTGAAACAATCGCCGGAGGTTACCTCTCTTTGTAGAAAAATCCTTCAAAACTCAAGTCTTCATCAATCTCTTTCCAATGTATTCCGAAAGGAGATAAGGTGTAATTTTCTCGCTGATGCTTATTTGCGTTGTAAAGACGTGAAAAACGTCTCAGCGGAAGGAATCCGATTTGCCCGTCTTTCAGTTCGAGGTAAATCTGTTCATTGTCAAACCAAATTCTTTTTGGATACATCATTTTTTATCTTTAAAAAATTCATTCCAACGTTCTATTATTATCTCTTTGTTTTCCTCAATAGCCATTTCTGCTATTCTCAAATCCCTATTCTTTAATCCTTTATTTTCAATTAAACGAATCGGTAATACTTGAAATTTTGCTTCACCATCTCCATTCTGAACATGTACGTGAATAGGCTCATGATCATTAGAATAAAAGAGAAATTGCAATCCTAAGTAATAAAAAATTGTCGGCATATCTGTTTTGTTTTAAAATTATACTTGCAGTATTGTAATGTAATTGTTGTCATAATATTTCACTTTTAATAAATTGATGTTGCAAATATACAAATTATTCCAAAATAATCATATAAATCAAGAATAATCTTATCAAAATCCGGTGTCCAATCCAGGAAATGGCGCGTTGTAGAGACGGGGCATGCCCCGTCTCTACGGTTGTCGTCGGTTGTTTGAAACCGTGCTGGTATTATTCTGAAACACAACGCACACTAAAGCCGTACGACTGAAAAATTTGTATCATTTCAGTTATCTGTCAAGATTAATTGCATCGCTTCTTCTATTGTGGACGATGCCAATAACAATTATTTGCTTTTTTACTTCATCAATATAAAAATGAATATTGTACGGAAAAATTTTGGTATGTGCTATGCGCACTGTGTACATCGTTTCCATCAAAAATTAAGAATTTTGAAAAAGCGTTTCAATTGGCTGTAATCGTTCGGGATTTTGGTTGATAGCCGCTAAACGCCTTTGCAGTTGCAAAGATATGAAAAATCATTCAATAATCCTGTTTATTTCCGAAATCTTTTCAAAATTCGGTGTATGATTTGCGTGCGTAATTCACCGCAGAGACTGAGATGCATATCCCACACCCGGAGCGGCGTAGCTGCGACACCACTATAACCGTCAAATGTATCACCGCTACGCGGCTCAGGTTGTTTGGGCACTACATCCACCGTGGGCTAACGCGCCACGGCTACAAAGATATTAGCGCTACGCGCCTTTGTTTGGATTGAACACCGGATTTTGATAAGATTATTCTTGATTTCCCTGATTATTTGGGAATAATTTGTATATTTGCAACGTCAATTTATTAAAAGTGAATATTATGGCAACAATAGAAAAAAAAACAGAACGTTTGGAGCTTAAAAAGCAAAAAAATGAACTTTTTAAGTTAGTTCTAAAAAAAACAGATACCTCTCTTAAAGAATTTCAAGAAATAATGAGAGATATGTATGTTACAGCAAATTTTGATGTTTTAACGGCTGAAGATAAAAAGAAGTTTCCAATGTTAAGTTTCAGAAAATGACAAGAAAAGTATATTTTAAAGATACAGGCGTTTGTATTTATGTAGATACCAATGTTTTGCGAAATTATTGCACAGGACAAAAAGCCGATGTTGCTTGTCTTAATTTTCTATTTTCAAAGCGTAAAAGAAACAGACTTTTCACTTCTACACTTGCAATAGGGCAAACTTTATCTGCGATACAAAAGAAAAATGGAAAAGACAAAACTTTGCAAATAGGGCAACTTTTTAATGATAAAATGACTTTTATTGATTTTACAGAAAAAGATGTTATCAATAGTTATAACGAAAAAAGCATTGATATAGAGGATAATATGCACTTTGTTGTAAGTCGAAAAAAAAATTGTGCAATTATAATAACCAATGATAAGACCGGTTTTAAAAAATTTGATGGAATTACAGTTATAAAACCCACAAAATTAGGACTTTTACAAACATACATAGATTAACATGGCTATTAATTACGCCGCTGTTCAGCCCAGTTTCAAATCTGGTATGTAACTCTTGTGCTTAATTTCGGAATTTAAACACAGTACCTTAGTAGCAGGAAAAGGCGCGTAGCGCTAATATTTTTGTAGCCGTGGCGCGTTAGCCCACGGTAATGATGCAAATTCCACACCCGGAGCGGCGTAGCTGCGACATATTTTTAGAATAAATCGGAATGTGTTCCGGTTTTCATCATAATCAATGTCAGTTTTTCATTGTTTTGTTCCCATACCAACAACCAATCGGGCTGTATATGGCACTCCATTATATTGTGGTATTTTCCTTTTAATTGGTGAGCTTTATATTTTGAGGGCAAAACTCCTATTATTTCAGGCATTGGTTGATTAAATCTGTAGAATTTTTTGCCGGATATACGCGCCCCTTCTTTACATCGTCAATTGCTTCATCTAATCCTGTTATCGGAGAGGTTTTTGTAAAAAGACCTAACGATAAAATATATTCTATCGTTTTTTGTGCAATACTATTGCGAGCATCGTATTGTAATGTAATTGTTGTCATAATATTTCACTTTTAATAAATTGACGTTGCAAATATACAAATTATTCCAAAATAATCATATAAATCAAGAATAATCTTATCAAAATCCGGTGTTCAATCCAGGAAATGGCGTGTTGTAGAGACGGGGCATGCCCCGTCTCTACGGTTGCCGTCGGTTGTTTGAAACCGTGCTGGTATTATTCTGAAACTTCATCAATATAAAAATGAATATTGTAGGGAAAAATTTTGGTATGTGCTATGCGCACATTTTTATAACGCATTGCATAAGTAGACGGCATTTTTAGAATATTTACAATCGTTTCCTTCAACGACAATTCAAACCTTTCATCCAGACCGTATTGCTGTTCCCTATACCATGCTTTTGCAGCTCTGATGTCTTCTTTGACCGCATCATAATAAAATGCTGTGTACATCGTTTCCATCAAAAATTAAGAATTTTGAAAAAGCGTTTCAATAGGCTGTAATCGTTCGGGATTTTGGTTGATAGCCGCTAAACGCCTTTGCAGTTGCAAAGATATGAAAAATCATTCAATAATCCTGTTTATTTCCGAAATCTTTTCAAAATCCGGAGTATGATTTGCCTGCGTACTTTGACATATTGGTTTACACGAATAAATAATAATTTAACGGAGAATTACCCTATCGCGGAGCGATTCCATTATTGTAGAAAACAGGTTATTCCCCCATTCACCCAAAACCGCGGAGCGGTTTCATCATTGGAATGCAACCGCTCCGCGGTTGGCGAGGTGGTGTTGTCATTCATCTGCTACAATAATGGAATCGCTCCGCGATAGGGCCGACGACCGTAGGGCACACACAACAATTGCGGGGTGAAGGGCAAAGGGTGAAAGGAATAGATAGAAAAATCTTATTTTCAACCCTTAATTTCAACAAAACAACCTTAGTAGCAATCAATTAATAATCTATCATACCAACCTTATTATCTTATTTTTCCGTCAAGAATAAGGACAATAAGGTTGGGTGGCTGATTATGTATCTATTTGCTACTAAGGTTGTTTTGTTTAAATTAAGGTTGAAAATAAGGTTCATGCACCGGATAAATGTGTATTTGCAGGTCTTAAACAAAACCTTATTTACACCTTATATTTTCCCAACAAAACAACCTTAGGAAAAGGCGCGTAGCGCTAATATCTTTGTAGCCGTGGCGCGTAAGCCCACGGGAATGATGCAAATTCCGTACCCGGAGCGGCGTAGCTGCGACACCACTATAACCGTCAAATGTATCACCGCTACGCGGCTCAGGTTGTTTGGGCACTACATCCACCGTGGGCTAACGCGCCACGGCTACAAAGATGTTAGCGCTACGCGCCTTTGTTTGGATTGGACACCGGATTTTGATAAGATTATTCTTGATTTCCCTGATTATTTGGGAATAAGTTTGATTATTGGGGGAAAAGATATATCTTTGCCATTAGTTATTGTGTAATAATTATGACAAACGAAGAAAAAGTACAATATTGGATAGAACTTTCGGATGAAGACCTGAAAACGGCAGATGTCTTGCTTAAAGGCGGTCGCTATTTATTCGCCGGTTTTACCTGTCATTTGATAATCGAAAAAATTTTCAAGGCATATTATACCCAATTGAAAGGAGATACCCCGCCTTTCAAGCATAAATTAGATTATATAGCACAACAAGGCAATTTTTATGAAATGCTGAGTGAGGAACAACAAGACTTTATAGATGAGCTTAACCCTTTTAATATTGAAGCTCGTTATCCTGAATACAAAAGCGAATTGATGAAAAACTTAACCCAACCTATATGTGCTGAATTAGTAGAACAAACAAAAAAATTACAGCAATGGATAAAAGAGAGGATATTATCGACAAAGTAAGAACCTATAAATCATTGGTAGAAAAAACTTTTCCGATGAAAATAGAAAAAGTATATCTTTTCGGATCTTATGCTAAAGGAACTCCTCGTGAGCATAGCGATATAGATGTGGCATTTGTGATTAGCCATTTTGAAGGAAATTATTTGAAAATAATCCCTCCGATATGGAAATTAACACGAAAAGTTGATTTCCGCATCGAACCTCATGTCATTGCAAGGGATACCGACTATGCCGGATTTCTTGACGAAATCAAGCGTACTGGAGTAGAAATAGCATAAAACCGTAAAGAGCGCACGATAATGCACACCCGGAGCGACATAGGACACCACCATAACCGTCAACTGTATCACCGCTACGCGGCTCAGGTCGTTTGGTACTACATCCACCGTGGGCTTACGCGCCACGGCTACAAAGATGTTAGCGCTACGCGCCTTTGTTTGGATTGAACGCCGGATTTTGATAAGATTTTGAGGATAAATGGGATTGTTGAATGAATAATTTGTATATTTGCAACGTCAATTTTATTAAAAGTGAATATTATGGCAACAATAGGAAAAAAAGCAGCAAAAGTAGAAAGTTGGGAAAGTATAAAAGCGCGCTATCCCGACAGTTTTGTATTGATTGAAAATCCGGAGTTTAAAGAGAAATATTCGCCCGAATTGTTGAAAGGAGTCTTTCGATATAAAAACAGGCATAAAAAAAGGGTTTTTGAAAAAATGGCAACATTAAATATTGGGAATGTAACCATTCAATATACAGGAGGAATTAGGGAAGAAAAATTAAAAGACAATGTTTTTATATTATGACTTATCAATTCTCATTTAATAAGAGAAAAATAATTGTTACCCCTCTTATAAAGGGGAGAGTAGAACCTGTTTATTTCAATTTTATTGTTGATACGGGAGCCGCAACCACTGTGATAGATAAGTCAGTTGCCACGATGATGGATTTTGATGTATATTCCAACCAAGAATCTTTAATAACCGCAGGAGGAAGAGTAAAAGCAAAGTCAACCAAAATACCTAAGATAGAATTGTTTGGAAAAGAGATTTATAATTTTGAGGTAAGTGTAATAGAGTTTCCCATACAGTTTACTATTTATGCCGACGGTTTAATCGGAATGGATTTTTTGCAGAAACTGAAACGAATGAATATTGATTTTGAAGAACAAACAATAGAAGTATAAAAGTGCGTTTGCATCGAAAAGGCGCGTAGCGCTAACATCTTTGTAGCCGTGGCGCGTAAGCCCACGGGAATGATGCAAATTCCACACCCGGAGCGGCGTAGCTGCGACACCACTATAACCGTCAAATGTATCACCGCTACGCGGCTTAGGTTGTTTGGGCACTACATCCACCGTGGGCTTACGCACCACGGCTACAAAGATGTTAGCGCTACGCGCCTTTTCGCGCTCTGCAATCCCGCACCGGATTTTCCATTTCTTTGTCGAAAAGCACCAGTTGTTCGTCCCTTTTGAGTGGTAGTATCTGTTAACTAAACCTTGATTTTTTTAAGATTTTTCCTGCCTTCTTTTATTATAAACACAAATTCATTGATTTTTTACCCCGCTTTTTTATTCATTCAATAAAAAGTAGTACCTTTGCTCGCCTATTAATTAATTTTCACAACAGTGGCAGATACAAAATATATTTTCGTGACAGGCGGCGTTGTTTCCTCTTTGGGAAAGGGCATTGTTGCAGCGTCGTTAGGTAAACTTTTGCAGGCGAGAGGATTCAGAGTGACTATTCAAAAGTTTGACCCCTATATCAACATTGACCCGGGTACGCTCAATCCGTATGAACATGGAGAATGTTACGTGACTGTTGACGGTCGAGAAACCGATTTGGATTTGGGACATTATGAAAGATTCCTGAATATTTCCACCTCCAAAGCCAATAATATTACGACCGGACGTATCTATCAAAATGTGATTGATGCCGAACGCAGAGGCGATTTTCTCGGAAAAACGGTTCAGGTAGTCCCCCACATCACAGACGAAATAAAACGCAATATCCTGATTCTCGGCAATACAGGCGATTACGATTTTGTCATCACCGAAATCGGCGGAACGGTCGGCGATATTGAGTCTTTGCCCTATATCGAAAGTGTCCGGCAGTTGCGTTGGGAATTGGGTAAGAACTGTTTGTGTATTCACCTCACTTACGTGCCGTATATCGCGGCAGCCAAAGAGGTAAAAACAAAACCGACCCAACATTCCGTCAAAGAACTTCAGGAACAGGGTATTCAGCCGAATATTTTAGTCCTCCGAACCGAAAAACCCTTGTCGGAAAATATTTGTCACAAAGTGGCTTTGTTCTGCAATGTTGATAAAAATGCGGTTATCCAGTCCTACGATGTGCCGAGTATTTATGAAGTGCCGCTCGTTTTGGCTCGCCAGAATATGGACAAAATAGTGCTTCAGAAAATGGGAGTGCCGATAAAAGGAAAATTGGATTTGGAAAATTGGAAAAATTTTCTGAACAACATGAAAGCGGCCAAAAAGTCGGTTAAGATAGGTTTGGTAGGAAAATATGTGGAATTGCCCGACGCTTACAAATCCATCAACGAATCGCTGTTGCAAGCAGCGACTTATCACAAACGAAAATTGGATCTGCACTTTATTCACTCCGAAAAACTGAATGACGAAAACGCCGAAGAACTGTTGCAAAATTTAGATGGCGTTCTGGTCGCTCCCGGATTTGGCCACAGGGGTTTGGAAGGTAAATTTGCCGCCCTCAAATTTGCGCGTGAACACAATAAACCTGCTTTCGGCGTATGCTTGGGAATGCAGTGCATGGTTATCGAGTATGCACGCAACGTTTTGGGATTACAAAATGCCAACTCTACGGAAATGGATCCCAACACGAAATACAAGGTAATCGATTTGATGGAAGCGCAGAAAAATCTGAAAATAATGGGCGGCTCCATGCGCTTGGGCGCTTATGATTGTAAACTCGAAAAAGATTCTATCGCCTATAATGCCTACAACAGCGAATTGATACGCGAACGCCACCGGCATCGTTACGAGTTTAACAACAACTTCAAAGCGCAATTCGAGGCAAATGGAATGAAATGTACGGGCATAAATCCCCAAACCGGATTGGTCGAAATAGTGGAAGTCCCTGCATTGAAATGGTATATGGGTACGCAATATCATCCCGAATACAACTCCACCGTCGCCAATCCGAATCCACTGTTTATGAGTTTTATCAAAGCAGCAATAGCAGAAAATAAGGAATAATTAATTAAAAAATAGGAATGGACAAAAATACAGTCATCGGTTTAGTGTTAATTTTTGCCTTACTCACAGGCTACTCCTATCTAAATCGTCCAACCCAAGAGCAAATTGAAAGAACGCGAAGATACAACGATTCCATAGCTCTTATCAAACAATCGGCAGCAGAACAACAAGCGGCGGCAATCCACAATCAAAATGCGGAACAAGTTCCTGCGGAAAATATCTCCGATTCGCTTTTCCGGAATCAGTTGCAGGCAACCTACGGAAATTTTGCCGACGCATCTCAGGGGAACGAAGAATTTATTACCCTGGAAAATGAATTGATGATACTCCAATTGTCAACCAAAGGCGGGCGTATTTATTCGGTACGGTTGAAAAATTTCACCGACTATGAAGATAATCCGCTTATCCTTTTTCAGGGCGACGAGGGCAGTTTTTCCGCTACTTTGGTTACCGAAAACAACCGCGTAATCAATACCGGAGATTTGTTTTTTGAAGCATCCGCCGACAACAATCCGCTTCAGGCCAATTTGCGCCTGCAAGCCGGTGATGGCGCCTACTTGGAATTTGTTTATACTCTGCACGAAGACGATTATATGGTCGATTTCAAAATTACCCCGCATCAACTCGCCAATAAAATTTACGCGGGAACCACGCAGTTGGATATCCTGTGGACACAGAAAATCAAACAGCAGGAAATAGGGAGAAAATTTGAAGAACGCTATGCCTGCATGAATTACAAGTATTTGAGCGATGATGTAGAACAAATGAGCGAATCGAAAGATGACTCCAAAAGTATTGCCAACAAACTGAAATGGATAGGGTATAAAGACCAGTTCTTTTCTTCCGCTTTTATCGCACAGGAAAACTTCGGTTCCACCCAGTTAGATTCAAAACACTTACAGGGAGGCAGATATATCAAGTCTTATTCGACAGCCACCAGCGTCGATTTTGACCCGAAATCGGAGAAAACCGTTCATCTGAATTTTTATTTCGGACCGAACGATTACAATCTTTTACGCAGCTACGACAAGACCAAATTTGAAGGACAGGATTTGCAGTTGGAAAAATTAGTCCCGCTGGGATGGAGCCTTTTCCGGTATGTAAACAAATGGATTGTCATCCCTATTTTCGATTTTCTGACGGAATGGATGAATATCGGCTTGTCAATTCTGTTGCTGACCTTAATCATTAAAATTTGCTTGTTTCCGCTGATTTATAAATCATTGATGTCGTCGGCAAAAATGCGGGTGATGAAGCCGCAAATTGAAGCCATAACCGCCAAATATCCCGGACAGGAAAATGCAGTAGCACGCCAACAGAAAACGATGGAATTGTACAAACAAGTGGGCATCAATCCATTGGGCGGGTGTTTGCCGATGCTGTTGCAACTCCCTTTCACCCTGGGGCTTTTCTGGTTTTTCCCGTCGGCGATTGAATTGAGACACCAGGGATTTCTGTGGGCTACCGATTTGTCGGCTTATGATGCGGTAATCAAATGGGATGCCAACATTCCGCTTGTTACGCCTTACTTCGGCAATCACATCAGCATTTTTTGTTTGTTGATGACGGTTGTCAACATTATCTATACGAAATACAATATGGAACAATCCAATACGGGGCAGGAACAAATGCCGGGTATGAAAGCGATGATGTATGTCATGCCGGTCTTTATGCTTATATTCCTCAACTCTTATCCCGCCGGTCTGAATTATTACTACTTTATTTCAACCTTGATTGCAATCCTTCAAACAGTTCTTTTCCGTTATTTTCTGAACGAAGAATCGTTGTTAAAGCGCTTAGAAGCCAACAAAAAAAATCCTCCCAAAAAGAAATCGGGATTTATGGCGAAGTTGGAAGAAGCCCAAAGGCAACAGCAGGCTTTGCTGAAGGAACAGCAGAAGAAAAATAACAGAAAAAGGTGAGGTTTCACTAATTCAATCCGGGTTAAAGGAAGTCTTTCACAGCACAATCGAGTAGGAGGAACGGGATTATTTCCTGTTCCGACCTCTCACTTTGCCCGTAACGGCTGCAAAAAACGTCATAGGTATCGTAAAAGTCAGGCAGCAGCCGTTCCGCCAAACGGTTTTTGTCAATGCTTTCCAGCAGATGCTGCGATTCGATGTTCTGTTCCTTGTTTTTCGCATAATATTCCTTGTTTCTCATCACCTGATTCAATCGAATATACAAGGAATCCGTATTTTTGGAAAAAGATTCGCCCGTGAAAAGGACAAACAATATGGCGCAAAAAAATATTTTTTTCATGAATGGCTACGAATCATTTCAGCATCTTATCGAAGATATGTTTTGGCAAAAGTAACAATATATTTTTAAATAAGCAAATGGTATGGTTTATTTTTTATGATTATCCGCAATGCGAGTGCGCCATATTGACACTGACAGGTCGAAGCGACACTGTCAGGTCTGCCCCAATTCTCAATTAAAAAGAAACCGCCCCCAACTCTCGCCGGTGCGGTTTCTTTCTCTATTCGTGCGGATGCCTTGACAAGGGGTTTCAACCCCTTGTTATGAGCCATTGTTTTTACTTCTTTGAAATCATCAATCCCGCTGTTCTTGGCATCTATTAGTTTGAAATTAAAACGTTGCATCGTTTTGTCCTCTGCTACTATTCTTTTTTAATGGTAATTGAACGGTCAGTCAGTTGCACACTGTATCCGGCAGCGTTTTCCGCAGTAAAAGAGATGCCGAAATTATCGTCTGCTTCCATTACATTGTTTGTAAACCCCGCCGCCTTAATTTTACCCCAATAGGCTTTTATCTGCTCTTTTGTCGGCTTTGAATCGGAAAATCTTATCATTGTACTTGTTTCCGATACATCAACGCCGTCGGAATTAATCGCAAAATCAAGTTTGGGAACTTGTTTCGTGAAATGGTTATCAGGCCATTTGTTACTTTCGGA